>NZ_QXNY01000003.1:370537-741075 GCF_003572205.1 Algihabitans albus | reverse complement strand
AACGTCTACGACCCCGAACGCCTCCAAAAAGCCGGATTCCAATACTCCGGTATCGGACGGGGCAAGAGCGTCCCTACCGCGCCGGCCAATCTGACCGTCGTTTCCTCACGCCTCGCGGGTTGAAGGACCTTGGACGCCATGCCCGTTCACACGCCGCCCAAAATCGTTCCGGTCGTTTTGTCGGGCGGTTCGGGGACGCGCTTGTGGCCGCTGTCGCGTCGCAGTTTCCCGAAGCAGTTCGCTGATCTGCTCGGTGGCGAGCCTTTGTTCCGCAGAACGCTTCGGCGGGTTTCGGATGCCGGGATTTTCGCCCCCCCGCTGGTCGTCTGTAATCTCGAGCACCGCTTCCTGGTGGCTGAGGAACTGCGTCAGGCCGGGTTGGAAGCCTCCGCGATCCTCCTGGAGCCCGAGGGTCGCAATACGGCTCCCGCCGCGGCGATCGCTGCACTGGTGGCGTTGCAGCGCGACCCAGCGGCGGTTCTGGCCCTCTTGCCAGCCGATCATCTGGTGGCCGAAGCCTCGGCTTTGGCTGGTCTGCTGCAGCGCGCGGCGGTCGTTGCAGCCGGAGATGGGACGCTAGGAGATGGGGCGTCGGGTGGTCATCTCGTCACTTTTGGGATCGTGCCACACCGTCCCGAGACGGGGTACGGCTACATTCGGGTGGGGCAGGCGCTGTCGGGTGACTCGGCTCGCGCGGCCGGAGCTTGCGAGGTTTCGGCCTTCGTCGAAAAGCCCGATTCGGAAACGGCTGCGGACTATCTGGCCAGTGGCGACTACCTCTGGAACAGCGGCATGTTCGTGGTCGGCGCTGGGCAGCTGCTGGCGGAGATGACACGTCACTGCCCGAAGGTGCTGGCGGCGGCCGAGGCGGCGCTGGCGGGGGCGCGGGAGGATCTCGATTTCCTGCGGCTGGAGGCTTCGGCTTTCGCGGCGGCGCCCTCGATCTCGCTGGACTATGCGGTGATGGAGCGCACGGACCGGGCGGCGGTGATTCCTGCCGAGGTGGGCTGGCACGACCTGGGCGCCTGGCCGGCGCTCTGGTCGGTGGCGGCGAAGGACCGTAACGGCAACGCGGTGGTGGGCGAAGCTCACTTGACCGAGGTCCGCGACAGCTACCTGAGGGCGGACGACGGGCGTCTGATCGCGGCACTGGGACTGGAGGATATGATCGTGGTCTCCACCCACGACGCGCTGCTCGTGGCGCCGCGGGCGCGGGCAGCGGAAATCGGCGATTTGGCGAAGACGCTGACCGCAGCTGGGCGCCCGGAAGCGACGGATCCGAAGGTGATCCGGCGGCCCTGGGGCAGCTACGAGACGCTGGTGGAGGCCGAGGGTTTCAAGGTCAAAAGAATCGTGGTGCGGCCAGCCGGACGATTGTCGCTGCAATACCACCATCACCGCTCGGAGCATTGGGTTGTGGTCTCCGGCGAGGCCGAGGTGACGCTGGGCGAGGAGGTTTTTGCGCTCGGTGCCGACCGCTCCACCTATGTGCCGCAGGGCACTCGCCACCAACTCTACAACCCGGGCCGCGCCCCGCTCGTCATTATCGAGGTTCAGTGCGGCACCTACCTTGGAGAGGATGACATCGTCCGGCTCGCCGACCTCTATGGACGCAGCGATCTCGTCGTCAGCAAGTAGCTGTGAGCCGCGCGAAGCGTTCCGAGGTCACGTGGGCCAAGGCCGATTGCATGCTATGCCATAAGCTGTCCGCCATTCACTTCGATGATCTGGCCGGTGATGTAAGCCGACGTCTCAGGTGACGCGAGAAACAGATAGGTCCCGACGCAGTCGGCTGCCGTGCCCAACCGTTTCACGGGGATTGCCGCAGCCGTGGCCTCGAGTTTCTCCGGACTGGAGTAGCGGCGGTGGAAGTCGGTCATGATCGTGCCGGGTGAGACCGCGTTGACCCGGATGCCGTCAGCGGCGAGCTCGCGTGCCAGAGCTCGGGTATGCGTCGAGACGAAGGCCTTGGCAGCCGAGTAGACGGACGAGCCGGGGCTGCCCCCCGTGCGTGCGGAGATCGATACCGTATTGACGATCGCGGCGGCTGTGGAGGCACGCAGCAGCGGAATGGCCGCTGCCGAGAGCAGCACGACCGATCGCGCGTTGAGGTCGGTGACGGCGTCGTAGTGCGCTGCCGTCGTCTCCACCGCCGGCATCCGACCCAGCATGGTCCCGGCGTTGTTGATCAGCAGGTCCAATCCGCCCAGTGTCGCGCCAGCCGCTCCGATCAGTTCGGCGGCGCTCTCAGGTCGCGTCAGGTCAGCTGAGACGAGCGTGACGCGTCCGGCTTCGTCCGGACTGAGATCGGGAAAGACCTCCTCCACCTTGCGTGCCGTGACGCCGGAATGTGCCAGCACCGTAGCACCGCAGGCGAGAAGAGCGCGCGCCACGGCCTGGCCGATTCCGCGGCCGGCGCCGGTCACCAGAGCCCGGTGCTCGGAGAAAAGGTCCTTGCGGAACGGCAGAGTCATGGGGGCATCTTCCTTTTTCGTTTTCAAACAGGTCGGTCGTCCTATGCTAAAGGGGAATCGAACGGGACGGGGGCTGGACCCCGCCCATACCGGCAAAGGGCTTATGCTCATCGAGCGGCAGAACCAGATTCTCGAGATCGCCAAGCACAGCGGCCGGGTCAGCGTAGAAGGACTCTCCGCCCAGTTCGGCGTGTCGGCCCAAACCATCCGCAAGGATCTCAACGAACTTTGCGAACGCGGCCTGCTCGACCGCGTGCACGGCGGCGCCATCATCGGTTCGACCGTCGAAAACGTCGGCTACGAAGCCAGACGTCTGATCGCACGCGACGCCAAACGCGCGATCGGCCAAGCTGCCGCCAAGTTGATTCCCGACGAGTCCTCGATTCTGATCAACATCGGCACCACCACCGAAGAGGTGGCGAAGTCCTTGAGAGAGCATGTCGGGATCTTGGCGATCACCAACAACATCAATGTCGCGAACATTCTGCGTGCTCATCCGAAACACGAAGTGATCATTGCATCGGGGGTCGTACGACACTCCGACGGAGGTATTGTAGGCGACGCCGCGGTGGAATTCATCCGTCGCTTCAAGGTCGACTATGCGGTCATCGGTGTCTCGGCGATTGAGACGAACGGAGATCTGATGGACTACGACTACCGGGAGGTCAGTGTCGCCCGCACCATCATGGAGAACGCCCGAAAGGTCATCCTGGTTGCCGATGCCAGTAAGTTCGAGCGTACCGCGCCGGTCCGCATCGCGCCGATTTCAGCCGTCGACGTCTTCGTTACGGATTACCTGCCCGGGCCCGCGATACGCGCAAGTCTCGCCGAAGCCGGGGTGACGCTGATCGAGGCCCGGGCTCCGGTCGCCGCCATCAGCGACTAGCGGCCTTTGAGTGAGAAAATAACCATTCTCTATCAACGCGCTAAAGTAGTTTAGCCCTAGGCGTCCCGCTGCTCGAAAGTCAAGAGTCGTGGGTTGGATGATTGCGAATTTACTTTCGTTTCGTAAAAAATCGAAAGTTATTTCGCCAATTGATTTTCGGTTTTCGAAAACATAGGCTAATGTTTGCGCATGAAGCGAAACCCGCTGCGCCTGTGAAACGACAGCGCGTGTAAGACTCATGGGCCGGGGAATGGACGCTTGAAGACCTACGATATCCTTGTCGTCGGTGGCGGTGTGAACGGCTGCGGCATCGCGCGCGATGCCGCCGGGCGCGGCTACTCCGTGCTGCTTTGCGAACAAAGCGATCTTGGCGGGGGGACGTCGGCGGCTTCGACCAAGCTGGTTCACGGCGGCCTGCGCTATCTCGAGCATTATGAATTTCGCCTGGTGCGCGAATCTCTGATCGAGCGGGAGGTGCTGCTGCGCATGGCGCCGCACATCATTTGGCCGCTCCGCTTCGTGCTGCCTCACCACCAGGGTCTGCGTCCGGCCTGGCTCTTGCGGCTGGGACTGTTCCTCTACGATCATCTGGGCGGCCGAAAGCTGTTGCCGCCGACCGAGGTGCGCGATCTCCGTCGCGATCCTGAAGGCGAGCCCTTGGCGGCCGCCTACAGCAAGGGGTTCGAGTATTCGGATTGTTGGGTCGAGGACTCGCGCCTTGTGGTCCTCAATGCCATGGATGCGGCCGAGCGGGGTGCGGAGATCCGGGTCGGCAGCCGCTGTGCCGAAGCGCGGCGCGAGGATGCGCTCTGGCATGTCGTCCTGCAGGACACCGAGGGCAGGCGCGAGACGGTTGCCACGCGTCTGCTGGTGAATGCCGCTGGCCCATGGGTCGATAAGGTACTCAGCGTCGCACTGGGGTCGAACGCGCCGCGCAAGGTCCGCCTGGTTCAGGGCAGCCATATCGTGCTGCCCCGCCTGTTCGCGCACGATAAGGCCTATATCTTCCAGAACGCCGACGGCCGCATCGTCTTTGCCATTCCCTACGAGCGCGACTTCACCTTGGTCGGCACTACGGACCGGGACTGGGACGGTGACCCCGGCGAGGTCGAGATCAGCGCCGAGGAGGTGGCCTACCTCTGCGCGGCGGTGAGCGACTATCTGCGCGAAGCGGTCACGCCGGAGCAGGTGGTCTGGACCTATTCCGGGGTCCGGCCGCTCTACGACGACGGCGCATCCAAGGCTCAAGAAGCGACTCGCGACTACGTGCTGACTCTCGAGCGTGGTCCCGACGGCGGGTCCGGGCCGGCGCTGCTGAATGTCTTCGGCGGCAAGATCACCACCTATCGGCGGCTCGCCGAGGCGGCCCTGACCAAACTTCAGGAAGCGCTTCCGGCCAAGGGTCGGCCCTGGACGGCTGGTACGACCCTGCCGGGCGGTGACTTTGCGGTCGAGGGCTTCGAAGCGCTGGCCGGGCGTCTGGCAAGCGACTACCCTTTCCTCGAGCCGAAGACGGCCCAGCGCCTTGTGCGCGCATATGGCACGCGCAGTTGGCAGATTCTCGGTCAGGCGAGTTCGAGTTCCGATCTAGGACGGACCTTCGGTGCCGATCTGACGGAGATGGAGGTGGAGTATCTGATGCGCGCGGAATGGGCACGCCGCGCGGCCGATGTGGTCTGGCGCCGCAGTAAGCTGGGTCTGCGCATGACGCAACCGGAGATCGCGGCCCTCGACGATTGGATGGCCGAGCGGGCGCGGGATCTGAACCGCGGCCTGCAGGCGGCAGGTTAGAGAGAAAGCGGTCATGGCGCTGGAACTCATTGAGATTGGCAAGACCGTCGCAGGGCAGCCGCATATCACGGACGTTTCTCTACGGCTGGAGCGGGGCAGTCTCAATGTGCTGCTCGGCCCGACACTGTCCGGCAAAACGAGTCTCATGCGCTTGATGGCTGGGCTCGATAAGCCGACCGGCGGCAAGCTGATGATGGAAGGGCGCGACCTGACGGGCGTGCCGGTACGCCGGCGCAACGTTGCCATGGTCTACCAGCAGTTCATCAATTACCCGACTTTGAGCGTCTACGAAAACATCGCCTCGCCCCTGAAGGTGGCCGGCACCGACAAAAAGACGATCGATCGCAAGGTGCAGGAAGCGGCCGAGTTGCTGCGCCTGACCCCGATGCTGGAGCGTAAGCCCTTGGAGCTGTCCGGCGGTCAGCAGCAGCGCACTGCGATTGCCCGCGCCCTCGTCAAGGGCGCCGAGCTGGTCCTGCTCGACGAACCTCTGGCCAACCTGGACTACAAGTTGCGTGAGGAACTGCGCGCGGAGCTGCCGCGGATCTTCCGCGAGTCCGGTGCCGTCTTCGTCTATGCCACGACCGAGCCGAGCGAGGCTCTGCTCTTGGGCGGCAAGACGGCCGCCCTTCACGAGGGTCGCGTTACCCAGTTCGGACCGACGGCCGAGGTCTACCGCCAACCCCGCGACTTGACCACGGCGCGCGCCTTCTCCGACCCGCCGCTGAACGTGGTACGGGTCCAGAAACGCGATGGCCGGGTGTGCTCGCCGGACGGCCTGCTGGACTTCGCGGCGGCTCAGGGGTTGGCCGATCTGCCGGACGGCACCTACAGTCTCGGCTTCCGCCCCCATCATCTCCACATCGACGCACCGCACGCCGACGCGGTGTCGGTCACCGCGTCCGTCGCCGTTTCCGAGATCACCGGGTCGGAGAGCTTCGTTCACGTCGACTTCGGGGCGGAGCGATGGGTGGCGATCTGGCATGGCGTCCACGAGTTGCCCGTCGACAGCGAGGTCGAGGTCTGGATCGATCCGGCGCGGGTTTTCGTCTTCGGTCTCGACGAGCGCTTGATCGTCGCGCCGACACGCGCAGAGGCAGCCTGAGGGCAAGATGGCACGTATCGATCTCCAGGGTCTTGCCCACGCTTACAAGCCGAACCCGAAAGGCGGGCAGGACTTCGCCCTCAAGCGGCTCGATCACGTTTGGCAGGATGGCGGCGCCTATGCGCTGCTCGGGCCGTCCGGCTGCGGCAAGACCACGTTGCTCAACATCATCTCCGGTCTGATTACACCGACCGAGGGACGCATCCTCTTCGACGGTGAGGACGTGACGACGCTGCCGACTCAACAGCGCAACATCGCCCAGGTTTTTCAGTTTCCCGTCATATACGACACCATGACGGTCTATGAGAATCTGGCCTTCCCCTTGAAGAACCGGAAGTTGCCCGAGGCCGAGATCGATGCGCGGGTGCGCGAGATCGCCGAGATGCTGGATTTGAGCCAGTCCCTGACCCGCAAGGCGCGAAGGCTGACAGCCGACGCCAAGCAGAAGATCTCGCTCGGCCGTGGCCTCGTGCGCGCCGATACGTCGGCGATCCTGTTCGACGAACCGCTGACGGTGATCGATCCTCATCTCAAGTGGCTGCTGCGCTCCCAATTGAAGCATCTGCATCGGCGTTTCGATTTCACCATGATCTACGTGACCCACGATCAGACGGAGGCTCTCACCTTCGCCGACAAGGTCGTGGTGATGTACGAGGGCGAAGTGGTGCAGGTCGGCACGCCGGAGGAGCTGTTCGAGCGGCCGGCTCATACGTTCGTCGGCTACTTCATCGGCTCGCCGGGCATGAACATTCTGCCGGCTGAGATAGAGGGCGATCGCGCCCGCATCGCAGGCCATGAAATTGCATTGGCCGGCCGCTTCGCGCGCCCGGCCGTCGCGGCCAAGCTCGAGATTGGGATCCGTCCGGAGTTTCTGCGGATCGCGCGCGCCGGCGAACCAGGCGGCGTACCCGCCTCCCTGCAGTCGGTGGAGGATGTCGGCCGCTACCGGATTGCGCGCGCGCGTCTGGGCGACCGTGAGGTCGCGGTGATGTGCGGTGAGCAGGATGAGATCCCGGCCGACGGTCTGCATATCGTCTTCGATCCTCAGCGGGTCAACGTCTACGCGGACGGCCACCGCGTCGAGGGGGAGGTCTGAGCGGCGCCATGGAGAAGACGCAGAACAACAAGGCCTGGCTTTTCGTCCTACCGGTGCTGGTGCTGGTCGCCTTCTCGGCCGTCATTCCGCTGATGACCGTGGTCAACTACTCGTTCCAGGACACCTTCGGGAACAACGTCTTCTTCTGGGCTGGCCTGGAATGGTATGTGCAGGTTCTGGAATCCGAGCGCTTTCATGCCGCGCTCTGGCGGCAGTTCCTCTTCACCGGCACGATTCTCGCGATTCAGATCCCGCTGGGGATCGCCGTGGCGCTGGCCATGCCGCGCAAGGGCTGGGGCGTACCGGTCTGCTTGGTGCTGATGGCACTGCCGCTGCTGATACCCTGGAACGTGGTCGGTACGATCTGGCAGATCTTCGGACGCGTCGACATCGGCTTGCTCGGTCACACGCTGTTCAATCTGGGGATCGACTACAACTACACCCAGGACCCGCTGGACGCCTGGATCACCGTGGTGGTCATGGATGTCTGGCACTGGACCAGTCTTGTCGTGCTGCTGTGCTACGCCGGCCTGGTGTCGATTCCCGATGCCTACTATCAGGCCGCCAAGATCGACGGAGCCTCGCGCTGGGCCGTGTTCCGCTACATCCAATTGCCGAAGATGCATCGGGTGCTGCTGATCGCCATCCTGTTGCGCTTCATGGACAGCTTTATGATCTATACCGAACCCTTCGTGGTGACCGGAGGCGGTCCGGGCAGCGCGACCAGCTTCCTGTCGATCGACCTGGTGAAGATGGCGATCGGACAGTTCGATCTTGGCCCGGCAGCCGCCATGTCGATCATCTATTTCCTGATTATCCTGGCGCTGTCCTACGTCTTCTACACCGTCATGACCAACATAGATCGGGAGCGGTAGGACGGATGGCCGAAACCACGTCTCCAGCCGCCGCGCGGCGAGCCACGGGCACGTCAGTCAACGCCGGCGCCCGTTTCGCCGCGCTGCCTCAGCGCCGCATGATCCCGCTCAGCTGGCTGGTGCCGACGCTTTACATCGTCTTCCTGCTGCTGCCGATCTACTGGCTGTTCAACATGTCGCTCCAGACGAACGCGGAGATTCTCTCTTCCTTCACCTTGTGGCCGCAGGAGCCGACGCTCGAGAACTATATAGAGATCTTCACCAATCCCGCCTGGTACACGGGCTATATCAACTCTATCACCTACGTGGTGATGAACACGGCCATTTCGGTCGCGGTGGCGTTGCCGGCGGCCTACGCCTTCTCGCGCTATCGCTTCCTCGGCGACAAACATCTCTTCTTCTGGCTCTTGACCAACCGCATGGCGCCGCCCGCGGTCTTTGCCCTGCCGTTCTTCCAGCTCTACTCCTCGGTCGGCCTGTTCGATACTCACATCGCGGTGGCGCTGGCTCACTGTCTCTTCAACGTGCCTCTGGCGGTCTGGATTCTCGAAGGCTTCATGTCGAGTGTCCCAAAAGAGATCGATGAGACGGCCTATATCGACGGCTACTCCTTTCCAAAGTTTTTCGTGAAGATCTTCATGCCGCTGATCGCCAGCGGGATCGGCGTCGCAGCCTTCTTCTGCTTCATGTTTTCCTGGGTCGAACTTCTGCTGAGCCGCACCTTGACTTCGGTCGACGCCAAGCCGATCGCCGCGACCATGACTCGAACCGTCAGTGCCGCCGGTATGGACTGGGGTGTGCTCGCCGCGGCGGGCATCCTCACCATCGTGCCCGGTGCGCTCGTCATCTACTTCGTACGCAACTACATCGCCAAAGGTTTCGCCCTGGGGCGGGTCTAGGCGAACGACAAGGGGGCTGCGCCGATGGATCTCTCCTGGATGGCCTGGACCTGGCCAACGGCAATTTTCTTCGTGACGATCGCTCTGCTGTTGCTCGGCATGGGCGCCTGGGAGTGCGTGCGGCCGGGTGGCGGTCCGCGCGTCGGCGTCCTGGGTTTCGAGACGACGCGCGGCGACCGGTTGTTCATCAGTCTACTCGGCTCGGCCGTCATCTCGCTGGCATGGCTGGGACTTTTCGGCCCACCCGTCTGGGGTGCGCTGATCGTTTGCCTGATCTACGCGGGGGCAGTCTTCCGCTTCGCCTGATCGGGTCCGGAACCTTTCCGTAGGCGCTGGGGCCACGGAGGGAATGCAAAGAAGCGTTCAACTTGGGAGGAACAGTGATGAGACGACATCTGACCACGGCGGCTGCCGCGGCGGCGCTGATGGCGCTGGCCACGCCCGGCCATGCCGATATGGAGGCGGCACGCGCCTTTCTCGATGCCGAGATCGGCGATCTCTCCACTCTGTCGCGGGCGGAACAGGAAGCGGAGATGCAGTGGTTCATCGACGCTGCATCCCCCTTCCGCGGGATGGAGATCAGCGTGGTGTCCGAAACCATTACCACGCACAAGTACGAGGCCGAGGTTCTGGCTCCGGCTTTCAGCGCTATTACCGGGATCCGGGTCACCCATGACCTGATTGGTGAAGGCGATGTGATCGAGCGGCTGCAGACGCAGATGCAGACCGGCGAAAACATCTACGACATGTACGTCAACGATTCCGACTTGATCGGAACGCACTGGCGCTACCAGCAGGTTCGCAACCTGACCGACTGGATGATGGAAGACGGCGCCGAGGTGACGAACCCAGACCTCGACATCGAGGATTTCGTCGGAATCAGCTTCACCACCGCCCCGGACGGGAAGATCTACCAACTGCCGATCCAGCAGTTCGCGAACCTTTACTGGTTCCGCTACGACTGGTTCACCGATCCCGAGATCATGGCCGATTTCCGTGAGCAGTACGGCTACGAACTGGGCGTGCCGGTCAATTGGTCGGCCTACGAGGATATCGCCGAGTTCTTCACCGGTCGCGAGATCGAAGGGGAGGAAGTCTACGGCCACATGGATTACGGCCGGCGCGACCCGTCCCTGGGCTGGCGCTTCACCGACGCCTGGCTCTCGATGGCCGGAGCCGGGGACCAGGGCATTCCCAACGGCCTGCCGGTTGACGAGTGGGGTCTGCGCGTCGACGAGCAGTCGCGCCCGGTCGGTTCCTGTGTCGAGCGCGGCGGTGCGACAAACGGCCCGGCGGCGGTCTATTCCGTCGATAAGTACGTCGAGTGGCTGCGTAACTTCGCACCGCCCGAAGCGGCAGGCATGACCTTCTCCGAAGCGGGACCGGTTCCGGCCCAGGGCAACGTCGCTCAACAGATCTTCTGGTACACCGCCTTCACGGCCGACATGGTCGCCGAGGGTTTGCCGGTGGTGAACGAGGACGGCACGCCGCGCTGGCGCATGGCTCCTTCTCCGCGGGGCGCCTACTGGGAAGACGGCATGAAGCTGGGCTATCAGGACGCCGGCTCCATCACCCTGCTGCAGTCGACCCCGGTCGACCGGGCCCAGGCCGCCTGGCTTTACGCCCAGTTCATCGCTGCGAAGACCGTCGATGTGAAGAAGTCGCACGTCGGACTGACCTTCGTGCGTGAATCGACCATCAGGCACGAGAGCTTCACCGAGCGTGCTCCGAGGCTCGGCGGTCTGGTCGAGTTCTATCGTTCGCCGGCGCGCGTGCAGTGGACTCCGACCGGTACCAATGTGCCTGACTATCCGCGTTTGGCGCAGCTCTGGTGGCAGTCCATCGGCGATGCTTCTTCCGGTTCCGCCACGGCGCAGGAAGCCATGGATCGGCTTTGTGCCGAACAGGAGCGGGTGCTGGAGCGCCTAGAGCGCTCCGGGGTCTTGGGCGATCTCGGTCCGCGGATGAACGAGCCGCGCGACCCCGAGGAGTGGTTCGCCGAAGCCGGTGCGCCCAAGCCGCAGCTCGAGAACGAAGATCCCGAGCCGATCACCATCAACTACGACGAACTGGTCAAGTCCTGGCAGGACGCCAGCAGTCAGTAGCGTCTTTTAGCCTTTTTCGCAGCGGGTCCGGCAGACCGTTGCGGCAATGACCTGGGGCCGGGCGGCAGTGCCGCTCGGCCCCTTTTTCTGTCGCCGCTCCGATTTGCAGTCTCCTGCTCAGCCCTCTTGCGGCCGCGCCTCTCCGGAGCCTTGGTCGCCTTGGCTGCGGCGGTCGGCCATGAACTGATCGAATTCCGCCTTGTCGCGCGCATGACGCAGGCGTTCGAGGAAGTCTTGGAACTCCTGCTGCTCGTCTTCGAGCCGCCGCAGAGTCTCTTCGCGGTATTCGTCGAAGGCTCTATTGCCGCTCGAACCCTTGCGGCTGTCGAGTCCATACCAGCGGCCGCGGGCCTTGCCGAATTCCCCAAACCCGTTTCGTTTCCAACAGCCCATGCGTCCGCTCCAGATCATATATGCGAGAAGGGCCAATCCGATTGGCCAGAAAAGAATGAAGCCCAGCACCATTACGGCGATCCAAGCGGGCTTCCCGAAGCCGTCGAGCTTCGCTGCGATATCCATGCCGCATGCTCCAGGTAGAGTTAATGTTAATGTTATTGACATTCACATAGATTGGAGGGGCGCGCAAACGTTTCAAGAGATCAGCGCTTCGGTTTTTCCTTTTGCCCGGCTTTTTTCGCTCAGGGCTAAACCCGCGGCGGGTGCCTCAAGAGGCAGCGCTATCGAGACCGAGACCCTGCAAGTAGATCAGCATCGCGGCCTCGAGCAGGTCTTCCGGGGTCATCGGCAGGCTGCGTCGGCTCGTATCGCCGCGCGCGAACAGCGAGGCGATGCCATGCGACGTGGCCCAGACGTGCAGCGCCATCATCAATGCCGGCGGACGGCTCTCCCTGGGCAGGCTGGCACAGAGGGCCTCGGAGGCTGTGCGAACGATGGCGAAGGCATGATCCGACGCCTTGCGCAACTCGGGATGCTCGGCGGTCGAAATGCCGGCTTCGAACATCGCCGAGTAGTAAGCGGGCTCCGTGCGCGCAAAAGCCAGGTAAGCCTTGCCCAGATTGCTGAAGGCCGTGCGCACGTCGGGTCGCCCGTCGTTCCAGGCAGTCGCGAGAAAGGCTTCGAAGCGTTCGAAGCCCTGATGTGCGACATCCGCGAGCAAGGCGTCCCGGTCGCGAAAATGACGGTAGGGAGCGGCCGGGCTGACGCCGGCGGAGCGGGCCGCTTCGGCGAAGGTAAAGCCGGCCGGCCCTTTGGACGCGATCAAGCCGAGCGCCGCCTGAACCAGCGCTTCCCGCAGGTTGCCGTGGTGATAGCTCCGACGTGGCATGCGCCCTTCCGACTCCGAGCTTGCGATTGTCGCTTCATGTAAAGCGGATTTACATCAGCGGCAACGACAGTCCCGTCCATCCGGCATTGGACCGGATAGGGCGAAAGACGGGAAAATGGGCAGTCCGTGGGCGGTCGCGGTGGCGCGCGCGACTCGGCTGCAACCGACCAAATCGGCTTTGATCCGGCACTGCGTCGGCTGTGAGGCGGGGGATCGTGCCGCTTTTCTGCGCCGACCTGAGGGCCGGGTCGCCCGGAAGCTTTCCCGTATGTCTGCGCGGCGTTATCAGCCTGTGGATCTTTTTTTCGTCTGGAATCAGAGCCTTGTCTGGATTGCAGGTTAATACCTCAAAAATGTTAGTTCCATCGGCGGGCGCTGCAGCTTATGAGGTATGTCGATGTTTTTATTGGTAAGCTTTAGTGCTTTCGTAAGATAACTTTATGTCGGGGAGTTTCGGTCCGGCGCATGAAGCGCAGGGATGCGGGTCACTGAATGGGGATAGGCTGATGGTACGGATGACCGACTACGCGGCCGAGTTGGGCGAACTCGATGCAAGGCTGGCAAATGCGCCTGACGTCCGGACGCGCTTGCGTCGTATGACGGATGCCTTGTTGCGCGCGCATCCGGATCTGGCGGCGGATGAAGCGATTTACCTCGTCCACTGGTGGGCTGGTGAGCGCAACGATCTGCGTGTTGCGAGCTAAAACCGTTCGCTTTTGACTCGTTTTTGAGCGGTCTTGCGAGCGTCAGGAAGCTTGCGCCATGGCGACACTGTCTTTGGTCGCGAGATAGACGATCACCGTGAGGGGATCGGCTGGTAGCTGTTCGCTCCGGGTCCCTCCGAGATGTGCGCCAGCCAGCCATTCGGAAATTGCGCCGTCGGCGAAGCCGAGCCAACGGTGTGCATGCTCGGCGCGCAGCCGTTCTTCCTTGTGAGGAGCGAAATCCACGATCAGCAGGCGACCGCCTGGCCGTAGGACGCGGGCGGCTTCCGAGATAGCCCGGGCCGGGTCGGCGGCGTAGTGAAGTACCATGTGCAGGGTTGCCAGATCGAAGGCGTTGCTCGGCAGCGGCAGCTGTGCCATGTCCCCGTGCCGAACTTCGACGTTGCGCAGTCCTTGGCGTTCCAGGTTGGCACGAGCGACCGACAGCATCTCGCGACTGGTGTCGATACCGATCCCGCGCTCGGCGCGTTCGGCCAAGAGCCCGAGGATGCGACCGGTCCCGGTTCCGATGTCCACGATCTCGCCTAGGGGGCCGGCTGGGAGTTGCCTCTGCAACGCCGCCTCGACCTTGGCCTCGTCGATGTAGAGTCGACGAATTGAATCCCATTCGCCAGCGGCCCGGCGGAAGTAAGCCTGTGCCTGCGCCGCCCGCTGACTTTGCACCTCAGCCAGCCGCGCGAGGTCGAGCGCGATCTGCGTGTCCGCCGGATCGAGCCGCGCGATCAGGTCGCCGGCCAGGGTGCGCCGGAGTTGCTGTGGCGGTAGGTGATAGAGAGCCCAGTTTCCGTCGCGTTGGCGACTGATCAAGCCGGCTTCGACGAGAATCTTGAGATGGCGGGAGATGCCCGGTTGGGACTGCCCGACGATCGAACAGAGCTCGGTGACGTTGAGTTGAGCGCGGGCCAGCAGGTTTGCGATGCGCAGACGGGTCGAGTCCGCCAGCGCCCGCGCTTCGCGCATCATGCCTTCGAGATTGAGGGTCTCGTTCACCGCTCTACACTGCCCTTGGCTCCCGGATTGCGTACAATCTAAGGCAAGCGGCGCAGCAAATCAGCATATAAGCATGTTGCGATGCAGCAGAGAGGTCCGGCCTTAGCTGTCGGCCAGGGCTGCCAGGATTCCGGCGGTTTCGCTGTCGAACGCGCCGGTCACCGCGGCAGGACGAAAGCGCCGCTGGAACGCCGTCACCACGGCTTCGAAGTCTTCGTCCAGGAAGCCGTAGCCCAATTCCGTGAACTGTATCTGAGCCACGGCTGGGTCCGGTCTTACCTGATGTGGCGCTGGAACCGGCCGGGCCAGGCCTTCCTTCGCCAACCGGGGCCAATCGAACAGCTCGCCCGGATCGGTCTTGCGCCGCGGCGCGACGTCGGAGTGCCCGATCACGCGGGCAGGGGAAATGCTGTACTTTGCCTTCAGCACGTGAAGAAGCTCGATCAGGGCCGCCATCTGTCGTTCCGGGAAGGGGCGGTAGCCGAACTCGTGGCCGGGATTGACAAGTTCGATGCCCAGAGAGAGGCCGTTGACATCGGTCTCGCCGGCCCAGGCTGCCAGGCCGGCATGCCAGGCTCTGCGATGTTCGGGGACCAAGCGGAAAACGCGCCCGTCCTCCTCGACAAGGTAGTGGGCGGAGACCTTGGCAGCCGGGTCGCAGAGCCGCTCCAGCGCCGCCTCCCCCGTCTGCATGCCGGTGTAGTGGAGCAGCAGCAAGTCGGGCGGGCAGGGCTCCCCACCACGCTCCGGGCGGGCATCGTGGTTGGGTGAGGGGCGGTCGATCAGCGCGACCATCAAACGCGATCCGCTTCCGGTGCGACGACCTTCGGTCGGCGCAGAATGATGATACCGACACCGACGATCGTCAGCAGCCCGCCAAGGATCAAGCTCAGGTCCAGCGTCTCGCCAAGCACCAGCACCCCGGTCATCACGCCGAACAGCGGCACCAGCAGGGTAAAGGGCATGGCTGTGTTGACTTCGTAGCGGCGCAGCAGCCGGTACCAAAGGCCGTAGCCGATGACCATGACCACAATGGCATTGTAGACGATGCAGCCCCAGGCTAACCAGTCGGCTGCTCGCAAGGCTTCGATCTGGCCGTCCTCCAACAGGAGGGAAGCGGCGAACAGCTGAGGTACCGCGAAAAAGCTCATCCATCCGGCGACGGTCCAGCCGTTCAGGGTACCGAGCTTCTTAACCTGAATGTTGGAGATGGCGAAGATCATGGCGGCCGTGACGACCAGGCCGAGCGACAGGTAGCTTCCCGCCATCCGCGGTTCGCCGGCGATCACGGCGACTCCCGCGAAGGCGGTTGCCATCCCGAGAGCCCGCCGCCAGCCGAGCTTGTCGCCGAATACGAAGGCGGCCAACAAGGCTGCAAAAGGAACCTGCAACTGGATCGCGATGGCTGCTGTCGAGGCGTCGATGCCGTCCAGTCCCGTGAACATCAGCGAGAAGTGCAGAAAGCCGAGGGTTACCGAAACCAGGAAGACGCCGAGGAAGTGACCGCGCGGTATCGCGACGAAGGGCAGCAGCACGGCGGCCACCATGGCGAAGCGCAGGGCCGTCATGAAGATCGGCGGGAAAGTCTCCAGCGCCGTTTTGACGACGGCGAAGTTGAAGCCCCAGATCGCCATGACCAACACGAAGGCCGCCACATCGCGCGGCGCGATGGCAAAGTGGATCATGCCGGGCCCGCCGCCAAGACTTCGCGCTTGTGCTCCAGCTCCAACCACCGTTCTTCAGCGCTGGCCAAGTCCTCGCTTGTCGTCGCCAGCGCATCGCTGGCCTTGCGAAAGCCCTCGGGGTCGCGGCCGTAGAGCTCCGGATCGGCCAGGGCCGTCTGGAGCCGGGCGATTTCGGTTTCCAAGGCCGCGATGCGGGTCGGCAAGCCGTCGAGCTCGCGTTGCTCCTTATAGGAAAGCTTTCCGCCGGCACTGCTTTTCGGTTTGCTTGAGGGTTTAGGCTTGGCGGTTTTGGCCGGTGCCCCTGACCCGATCTGCGCTCCAGGGCGCGCATCCGGCAGACCGCCGGCCTGACGGACGGCGTCGCTGAACCCCCCGGGATATTCTCCGGCGCCGCCGGCGCCATCCAACAGAATCACTGAGGTGCAAAGCCGATCCAGGAAATCCCGGTCGTGGCTGACGAGGATCAGCGTGCCCTGGTAGTCGCTCAGCACCTCCTCGAGCAGGTCGAGCGTGTCCATGTCCAGGTCGTTAGTCGGCTCGTCCAAGACCAGCAGATTGGACGGCCGGGCCAGCAGGCGCGCCAGTAGCAGACGGTTGGCTTCCCCGCCGGAAAGCGCCTTGACCGGTTGTTTGACCTGGCTTTCCTCGAACAGGAAATCGCGCAGGTAAGCGACGACGTGACGTTGCCGCCCGCCGACCATCAGAGAGTCGCCGCCATCGGGCGCCAGCGTCTGCCAGAGCGTCTTCTCGGGGTCGAGGCTCTGACGGCGCTGGTCGAAGATCGCGATCTCCAGGTTGGTACCCAGGCGCAGGCTTCCGCTATCGGGATCGAGACGGCCGAGCAGCAAGTTGATCAGGGTGGTCTTGCCGGCGCCGTTGCGGCCGACCACGCCGATTCGGTCGCCGCGCAGGATGCGGGTCGAGAAATCACGGAGGATCGGACGGACCGTGCCGTCCGGCTGGCTGTAGGCCTTGCCGAGATGCGCGGCTTCGATCACCAGCTTGCCGCTGCTGCCGGCTTGCGCGGCGGCCATCGCCACCTGACCGGTTTGCGCCTTCAACAGGCTGGCGCGGTTCGCGCGCAGATCCTTCAGGCGCGCGAGGCGGCCCATGTTGCGCTTGCGGCGGGCGGTCACGCCGCGATGGAGCCAATGCTCCTCACGCTCGATGCTCTTGCCCAGACGGGCCAGATCCCGGGCCTCCGCCTCGCGGATCTCGTCGGCCCAGGCTTCGAAGGCCGCGAAACCCTTGTCCAGCCGATGTGCCTTGCCGCGGTCCAGCCAAAGCGTGCGATTGGAGAGGTTCGCCAGGAAGGTGCGGTCGTGGCTGATGACCAGCAGTGCGCCGCGAAAACGAGCCAACTCACCTTCCAGCCAGGCGATCGTCGGCAGGTCGAGATGGTTGGTCGGCTCATCCAGCAGCAGCAGGTCCGGCTCGGTTACCAGAGCGCGGGCCAAAGCTGCCCGCCGGCCTTCGCCGCCCGACAGGGTTCCCAGCCTGGCTGCGCCATCCAGAGACAGACGGTCCAACGCCGCCTCGGCAAGCGCGCGGCCGGCCGGATCGTCCTGTGACAAGCCTCCCGCGACGTAGTCGAGAAGACTCTCCTCGGCCGGCAGTGCGGGAGCCTGGGGCAAATAGCCGATGCGCGTGCCCGCCTGCAGGCTGCGCCCGCCGCGGTCCAGCTCGACCAGCCCGGCGAGGACCTTCAGAAGCGTCGACTTACCGCTGCCGTTACGCCCGACCAGCGCTGCGCGCTCGCCCCGCGCCAACGCCAAGTCCAGGCCCTCGAACAAGGGTCGCCCGCCGAATCCCAGGCGGGCACCTTTCAGGGCAATGAGAGGAGGTTGTACGGCCATCGTCCGCAGAGATAGCAACCTGGCCGCATCTTCGGCCAGTCGGCTTTCCGCATGGCGCGGTTGCGCCGGGTTTTTCTAGAGCGAATTGCGATCGTCTGGAATCGCCGAGCGACTCCGGCGATCGCGGTCGATACACTCTCATTAACGGACTCGAGACCAGACCTCACGCAAGCCCCGGACCCACAACGTCGGTCCGACTGATCACTCTCCGGTCTAGAAGCCTCTGGCCTTCCGAATCTTTTCGTAGGCCTGATTGATGGTGGCCAGCTTCTCGTTCGCCAGCTCCACGAACTCGGCGGGCAAGCCCTGGGCAACCAGGCGGTCGGGGTGATTCTCGCGCACCAACTGTCGATAGGCGGCCTTGATCTCGTCCTCGCCGGCCTCGTGCGCGACGCCCAGAATGGTATAGGGATCGCCCTGATCCGGGCCCATGTTGGCTTCGCGGATGCGGTTCCAGGTCGTTTCGGAAAGGCCGAACTCGCGGGAAACCGCCGCGAGATAGCTGACCTCCTCGGTTGAGACCTGTCCGTCGGCTCGGGCAATGTGGAACAGTCCGTCGAGCAGTTCCTCCAGCACGGCCGGATTCTCGCGGAACATGCCGCCCAATTGCCGGGCGTAGGGTTCGAAGCCGCCCGAGTCCTTGCGCGCGCGATTGAAGATCCGGCCCACGTTCTTCATCTCGTCGGCGGGTACTCGGAAGACTTCCTTGAAGGCTGCGACCTCGTCGGGTGTGACACGGCCGTCGGCCTTGGCCATCTTCGCGCCGAGGACGATCACGCCCATCGTGAAGGCGATCGATTTGGTGCCGTCGACTGGTGGCTGCCCCTCGGCCTGTTCGGCTGTCTGGTTTCGCATCACGTCGACGGCATGACCGGCCAACCCGCCGATCAGCGCGCCTAAGGGGCCACCGACCGCGAAACCGGCTCCAGCCCCGATAATCTTACCCCAGATCGACATACTTTGCGGTTCGCTGCCCCGTCTCGCCGAACGCCGTGCGCTTGGGCGTCTCTATGACGTTCCCAGTCGTATCATCCCCCGGCCGACCGGCGAAGGGCAAGCGCTGGAGTTGTCTTCGGGACGTCTTTTCAGTGCCTTGGGTCTCTCTTGCTCCGAGAGGCGAAGCGTGACGCACACTAGGAAATCTTGCCGTGGCAGTGCTTGTACTTCCTGCCGGATCCGCAGGGGCAGGGCGCGTTGCGCTGTACCTTGCCCCAGGTCCCGGGGTCGTTCGGATCCGAGCGGGTCGCGGCCTGTTGCGGGCGCGGCGCTTCAGCCACGTCTGCGGCCCTGCCGCCAGGCGCATTGCCGGCGAGCGCCATCTCCGCTTCGGCACCCGGTGCCGTACCCGCCAGTGCCGGATCTTGCCGTCCCTCGACCATCTTGGTCGAAGGGCGCGGCGGCGTAAGCTGCTCGATGGCCGTTTGCGGACGAATTTCGATACGTGCGAGAAGGGATACCGTCTCCTCGCGAACTTGCGAGAGCATCTCTTCGAACAGTTCGAAGGCTTCGCGTTTGTATTCGTTGAGCGGATCGCGCTGTGCGTAGGCGCGCAGTCCGACGGCCTGACGCAGATGGTCGAGCGACAGCAAGTGGTCTTTCCACTGTTTGTCCAGCACGGTCAGGAGAACGTGCTTCTCCGCAGTACGCATGATCTGCGGTCCCAGGTTGGCGGTCTTGGCCGCCATCTTCTCGTCGACCGTTCTGCTCAGACGTTCCCGGATTTCCTGATCGGCGATACCTTCTTCGGCGGCCCAGTCGTGCACCGGAAGGTCCAGACCGAATAGGCGCAGACCCTCCTCATGCAGCAGGTTGATATCCCACTGCTCGGCGTAGGCTTCCTTGGGGATACAGCGCTTTACCAGGTCGTCGACCACCTGCTGGCGCATTTCCGAGACGGCTTCCTGAACATCCTCGGCGCGCATCAGGTCGCGGCGCTGTTCGAAGACGACCTTGCGCTGGTCGTTCATCACGTTGTCGAACTTGAGCAGGTTCTTGCGAATCTCGAAGTTCCGCGCCTCGACCTTCGACTGCGCTTTTTCCAGTGCCTTGTTCACCCAGGTGTGAGTGATGGCCTCGCCTTCCTCAAGCCCCAGGCGCTTGAGCATCGATTCCATGCGCTCCGAACCGAAGATGCGCATCAGGTCGTCTTCCAGGGACAGAAAGAAGCTGGAGGCGCCGGGATCGCCCTGGCGGCCGGAACGGCCGCGCAGCTGGTTGTCGATACGTCGGCTTTCGTGCCGCTCGGTGGCCAGCACGAACAGTCCACCGCCCTGCTTGACGACCTCGCGATTGGCTTCGACTTCGGCCTCGATCTCCTTGATTTTCTTCTGCCGCTTGGCTTCGTCTTCGATGGGTTCGGCTTCCTGCCGAATCCTCATCTCGACGTTGCCGCCCAGCTGGATGTCGGTGCCGCGGCCCGCCATGTTGGTCGCGATGGTCACCGCGCCGGGCGCGCCGGCCTGGGCGATGATAAAAGCCTCCTGCTCGTGGTAGCGGGCATTCAGGACATTGTGCGGAATGCGCTTCTTCTTCAGCAGGTCGGCCAGATACTCCGACTTCTCGATCGAGACGGTTCCCACCAGCACCGGCTGTTTGCGGGCGCGGCACTCCTCGATCTGCTTGGAGATTGCCTCGTACTTTTCGCGGGCCGAGCGATAGACCTCGTCGTCGTTGTCCAGCCGTGCGACGGCCCTGTTGGTCGGGATCTCGATCACCTCGAGGTCATAGATTTCGCGGAACTCGTCGGCCTCGGTCATGGCCGTGCCGGTCATGCCGGCCAGCTTGGGATAGGCCCGGAACAGATTCTGGAAGGTGATGGAGGCCAGCGTCTGGTTCTCCATCTGAACCGTGACACCTTCCTTGGCCTCCAGGGCTTGGTGAAGACCGTCGGAGTAGCGTCGGCCCTCCATCATGCGGCCGGTGAATTCATCGATGATCACGACTTTGTCGTTCTTGACGATGTAGTCGGTATCGCGGCTGAAGAGCTTGTGCGCGCGCAGCGCCTGATTGACGTGGTGCAGCAAGCCGATGTTGTGAACATCGTAGAGCGAGCCGCTTTCCATCATCCCGAGCTCGGTCAGAATCTCCTCGACTCGCTCGGTCCCGCTGTCCGTCAGCGTCACGGAGCGCGCCTTCTCATCCTTTTCCCAGTGCTCTTCCTCAAGTCGCGGTACGACTTTGTCGGTCGCCCGGTAGAGCTCGCTCGAGTCCTCGGCCGGGCCGGAGATGATCAGCGGCGTGCGCGCCTCGTCGATCAGAATGGAGTCGACTTCGTCGACGATGGCGAAATTGAAGTCGCGCTGGACCATGTCCTCCAGCCTGAACTTCATGTTGTCGCGCAGGTAGTCGAAGCCGAATTCGTTGTTGGTGCCGTAGGTTACGTCGGCCGCGTAGGCGGCGCGGCGTTCCACGTCGGTCAGGCCATGCACGATGCAGCCGACGTCGAGGCCAAGGAAACGATAGATCGCTCCCATCCACTGGCTGTCGCGTTGAGCTAGGTAGTCGTTGACCGTGACGACATGAACACCCTTGCCGGCCAGCGCATTCAGATAGACCGCCAGAGTGGCGACCAGGGTCTTGCCCTCGCCGGTTTTCATCTCGGCGATGTCACCCTGGTGCAACACCATGCCGCCGATCAGCTGCACATCGAAATGACGCTGACCGAGGGTACGCTTGGCAGCCTCGCGCACGGCCGCGAAGGCTTCGCTCAGCAGGGCATCCAGGCTTTCGCCCTTTTCCAGACGCGAGCGAAACTCGACGGTTTTGGCGGCGAGCTGTTCGTCGTTGAGTCCCTCGTACTCGGGCTCGAGCGCGTTGATCCGCTCGACCTCTTTCCGCAAAGACTTGACGAGGCGGTCGTTGGCGGACCCGAAGAGCCGCTTGGCGAACGATTGGAGCATTCGGTCGGGGGTCCTTGATTACGCGCAACAAACGGGCCGCCGGTCCGGCAAGGCGCGCGTGAAAAGGCCCTGGCACTGGCGCGGCTGTCCGCTGCTGACAGATATGCGCCACCGCTTGGCCTGTCAACGAAAGGCCCAGGGTAACAGGCGGCGCTGGGCATGCCCCGAGGCCTCGGCGAACGGCCGCACTTGCGCCGCAAAGGCGCTGCTGTATGGTGCCGCACTCCCTTAAAGGGGCCATTTTGCCGGCATTGCCAGACTTGGGCCTCGCTAGGGAGGCTCAATCGACCCGAATCGGGAGTTCCGAATGTCTGTCTTTCGCTGCGTCGCGGTCTCCGCCATTGCCGTGCTTCTCGCCGCTACCGCTCAGCTTGCCCTTACTTCGGCTGCGCAGGCGCAGTCCGGCGACGATGAAAATCAGGTCGTTGCCGTGGTAAACGGCGCCGAGATCCGGGTCTCCGATGTGTTGGAGATGATCGGCCGCTTGCCGCAGAACGTGCAGATGCAGGCCTATTCCAACATGCCCGCGATGATCGAGCGCACCATCGACCTGGAGCTGATTCTCGAGGCGTCGGAGCAGGCGGGGCTCCGTGAGGATCCAGAGGTGGAGCAGCAGGTCGAAGTCATCGCGCGTGACGTGATGCGTCAGACCTACCTCGAACGGCTGGCCGCAGACGCCGTGACCGAGACAGAACTCCAGCAGGCTTACGATACCTACCTGGAAGAAAATCCGCCGGAGGAATTGCGGGCGCGCCACATTCTGGTCGAGAGCGAGACCGAGGCCGAAGAGATCATCGGCCAGCTGGACGGCGGTGCCGATTTTGCTGAATTGGCGCGTGAGAAGTCGACTGGTCCGACCGGCGAGAACGGCGGCGATCTCGGCTACTTCCAGCGCGGGCAGATGGTGGCCCCCTTTGCCGATGCCGCTTTCGGCCTGGAGTCGGGGGCTTATACGCCGGAACCGGTCCAGACTCAGTTCGGCTGGCACGTGATTCTGGTCGAGGACAAGAGAACCAACGAACCCCCGAGCATGGAAGACCTGGAGCCGCAGCTGCGCCAGCAGCTCGAACAGGAGGCGATCCAGGCGCATCTGGCCGAGTTGCGCAGTGGCGCCGAGATCGAGGTGGTCGAGCCGGAGGCGCCGGCCGGGCCCGGCGATACGCCGCCTGCTGAGTAGTCGGCGTCCAAGAGAAGGCCGATGAAGCTGGCCCGATCTCCGCTCGCGCCGGACCGTCTGCCTGAGCTTCCGTCCGTTGCCGGGGTGCGTGGCGTCGCCCAGGCTGCCGGGCTGCGCTATCGGGGGCGGGACGACCTTCTGCTGCTTCACTTTCCGCAAGGCGCCAGCGTCGCCGGCGTGCTGACGCGTTCGAAGACTCCGGGCGCGCCCGTCGAGTGGTGCAAGGCTCATCTCCCGGCGGGACGCGCGACGGCGCTGCTGGTCAACGCCGGCAATGCCAATGCCTTCACAGGGCGTCGCGGCCGGGTCAGTGTCGAGCGCGCCGCCGAAGCGGTTGCCCAAGCCTTGAACTGCCCTCCAGGCGAGGTCTTTCTCGCCTCGACCGGGGTGATCGGCGAGCCCATGCAGGACGACCGTCTGGTCGCGGCCATCGGCACGGCGGCGGCCGATTTGGGCAAGCTGGACTGGGCCAGAGCGGCCGGCGCCATCACGACCACCGACACCTTTCCCAAAGCGGCGACGCGGCGCTGCGAGATCGACGGCCACCCGATCGCTCTGGTCGGGATCGCAAAGGGATCCGGCATGATCGCACCGGACATGGCGACTATGCTGTCTTTCGTCGCGACCGATGCGGGTCTGCGGCCGGACGTCCTGCAGTCTCTGCTGGTTCGCGCGACGGATCGCTCCTTCAACTGCGTCACCGTCGATGGTGACACTTCGACCAGCGATACCGTTCTGCTCTTCGCCACCGGCGCGGCCGGTGCTTGCGACGCGACCGACGCCGACGACCCGCGTCTTGCCGGCTTCGCCGTGGCGCTGGAGGCTCTCATGACCGAGTTGGCCCAGCTCGTCGCCCGGGACGGCGAGGGTGCGCAGAAGTTCATCACTATTTCCCTGCAGGGCGCGACGGACGATGCCGCGGCCCGGCGTATCGGCCTGGCGGTTGCCAATTCGCCTCTGGTCAAGACCGCCATCGCGGGAGAGGACGCCAACTGGGGGCGTATCGTCATGGCTCTGGGCAAGTCGGGCGAGGCGGTCGATCGCGACCGCTTGGCAATCTCCATCGGCGGTATCACCATTGCCCGCGAAGGGGAGCGCGTACCCGACTACGACGAAGCACCCGTCGCCGACCACATGAAGGGCCGGGAAATCGAGATCGGGATCGAGATCGGCCTTGGCGAGGGCGCGGCGCGGGTTTGGACCTGCGATCTCACCCATGGCTACATCGACATCAACGCCGACTATCGGAGCTGAAGGCGATGGAGGCGCAGGAGGACCTGGTCGGCTGCTGGCAGGCGCAGACGCCGCAGTCCGTAGGCAAACCGATCATTCTGGTCGCTGCGGCCGCCTTGGTCGATCCGGATGGCCGGGTGCTGATCGCCCGGCGCCCCCCCGGCAAGTCGATGGCCGGGCTGTGGGAATTCCCCGGCGGCAAGGTCGATCCTGGCGAAACTCCGGAAGCTGCGCTGGTGCGCGAACTCCGGGAAGAATTGGCGATCGAGACGCAAAACTCCTGTCTTGCTCCGGTTGCCTTCGCCAGCCACGGCTACGACGACTTTCATTTGCTTATGCCGCTGTTCGCTTGCCGGGTCTGGAAGGGGCGGCCAGAGGCGCGCGAGGGACAGCAGCTTGCCTGGGTCGTCCCGGTACGGCTCGCGGATTACCCGATGCCGCCTGCCGATCTACCGCTGATTCCGCTGTTGCGCGACCTCTTGTGAGACTGTTTTCGTGTTATCGCTTTAAGTGAAAAATATTTAACTTTATGCAGCTATCGGTCGCTTGCTCGCATAGGACGAGCGCGCAAGGCTAACGCTATCTCGGATAGCAGAGGGCGGTAGGCGTGCATGCAACGGTACCGCGATGAAACGCGCACAGAGCCACGAACCGACAGCACGTTGGTCAGCCGTAACGTGACGGTGCGCGGTCGGCGCACTTCGCTGCGGCTTGAGCCGGCGATGTGGGACGCCTTCGCGGAGGTTTGCAACCGCGAGACGATGACCCCGTCTGTCCTCTGCAGCGAAATCGATCGCACGCGCCGTCCCGAGGGCTCTCTGACCGCCGCGGTTCGCGTCTTCCTGCTTGCCTACTTTCGGGAAGCTGCCACCGAACAGGGACATCGCGAGGCCAGCCATGCCTCCTCGTCCTTCTAGTCGGCCGCCTCCCAGTTGGCCGCATCGTTGACTGTCTGCACGCCGAAGCGGCTAAGATCCTGCTTTGGTTCCGGGATTTGCCTTGTCGCCGGCCGGTTTTTCGACGGTGTTCAAGGCCTCTGCCAGACGTGTCTTGGCGCTTCCCGGGCGCAGCGGCTGCTGCTGGGTCTCATGCGGTGCCCAGGCGGTCAGATAGAGAACCTGGAACGTGATCGGGATACGGCCGTCCGGCCGAGCGAAGCGTTCAGCGTAGACCTCCGCCATGCGAGCAAAGAGCGCTCGACTCGCAAGACCACGCCGCCGCTCGCGAACGGCATTGGTTTCGGCCATGCCGCGCAGTTCGCGCAGCAAGGAGAAAGGGTCGGCATAGGTCACCGTGATCTCGTCCTGATCGACCACCGGCAAAGCGAAGCCGGCGCGCTGCAGCAAGCCGCCGCAATCACGCACTTCGGCAAAGGGGCTGATCCGCGGCGAGAGGCCGCCGGTCAGCTCCAGTTCCGCCTCCATCAGCGCAACCCGCAACTCGTGCAGGCTCTCTCCACCCAGCAAGGCGCCGAGAAAGAGACCGTCCGGCTTGAGGCAGCGATTGAGCTGAAGCAAGCTGCCGGGCAGATCGTTGACCCAGTGCAGATTCAGAACCGAAAGCGCCAAGTCGAAGCTTCGCGGCGCAAAGGGCAAGGCTTCCTCGTCGGCTGCCAGGGCCGGCCAGCCAGCGGTCGACGCGCGTCGCGCCATCGCCGGTGCGACGTCGCATTGCACCAGCCGCTCCACCTTGCCGATACTGGGCAGAAGTTCCGCCAAGGTGCCACCGTGACAACCGAGATCCAGCGCGGAGGCGAAGTCACGGTTGACGTCGCGCAGCCGGTCGAGCAGCCGCGTGGCGACTTCACGCTTCAGGAAGTCATGGTCTGGCCAGCGCGCCGCACTGCGTTCGCGGTGGGCCCGCACCGCCGCCCGGTCGAAGACCTGCATCGTGTCTGTCATGGAACCGGATATGGCTCAGGATGTGCCGGAGGCCAAGCGTGAAAGGCGGGGAGCGCTTGTCCCGGCTGGTGCAGGCGGCGGCGATCCCTGCGAAGGCCTTGGGCCGGCTGGTATTGGATGCCCTGCTGCCGCCACGCTGCCTGGTCACCAACGAAGCGGTCGACCGGCCCGGTCAACTGAGCCCTGCGGCTTGGCGGGCAGTAGATTTCATCGCGCCGCCGCTCTGTGCTAGTTGCGGATTGCCTTTCGAAGTTGACCCGGGACCGGATGCAGTCTGCGGCGCCTGCGCTCGGAAACAGCCGGCTTACGACCGTGCCCGCGCGGTGATGCGCTACGACGAGGGGTCGCGCTCGTTGGTGCTGCGCTTCAAACATGCGGATCGAACCGAAGCGACACCGGCCTTCGCACGCTGGATGGCGCGGGCCGGGGCGGTACAACTCGAAGCTTGCGATGTGATCGCTCCGGTTCCGCTGCACCGCTGGCGGCTGTTGCGCCGCCGCTACAATCAGGCCGCTCTTCTGGCGCACCAGCTCGGGCGGCTGAGCGGTAAAGCGGTGGTGCCCGATCTGCTGCTGCGCCGGCGCAACACGCCAAGCCAGGGCCGGCTCAGCCGTGGGCAGCGGCGTCTCAACGTGCGCGGTGCCTTCGCGGTCGCACCGCGCCGCTCCGGTCAGGTGGTGGGTGCCAGTATCCTGCTGATCGACGATGTGCTGACCACCGGCGCCACGCTCGAGGCCTGTGCCCGTGCCCTCAAGCGGGCCGGCGCGGCGCGTGTCGAGGTGCTGACCTTGGCGCGGGCGGTGCGCCCGCAACAGGGGTGATTCACCTCACAAGGCCGGTGAAATTCACCTTTGACCCACAGCGCCCTGACAATTGCCGTCGATTACCCATATCATGGTGCTTCCGGGAATTTTGGAGGTCCCATGGCGAAAATCGAGGTCTACTCCAATCTCTTCTGCCCCTTCTGCTATCGGGCCAAGAAGCTGCTGAAGCAGAAGGAGCAGCAGTTCAACGAGATCGACGTGCTGACTCATCCCAAGCGTAAGGCCGAGATGGTCGAGCGCGCCGGCGGGCGTACCTCCGTGCCGCAGATCTTTATCGACGGCCATCATGTCGGCGGTTGCGACGAGCTCTATGCTTTGGAGGCCGAGGGTAAGCTCGACCCGCTTCTGCTCGGGCAGGCCACATGACCGCGGTTTTTCGCGCCGCCTGCGTGCAGATGACGTCCGGCCGGGACCTGCACTCGAATATCGCGGATGCCGGTGCGCTGATCGCCCAGGCTGCCGGCGAAGGCGCGAGCTTCGTCGCGACGCCCGAGAATACGACCCAGATCGAGCCGGACAAGGCGCGTGTGCTGGCGGAGGCTCGCCCTGAGGCGAGCCACCCGGCCATCCCCGCCTTCGCCGAGATCGCCGTCAAGCAGGGGATCTGGCTGCTGATCGGTTCGCTGACCGTCAAACTGACCGACAGCCTCTGCGCCAATCGCTCCCTGCTTTTCGCGCCATCGGGCGAGATCGCGGCACGCTACGACAAAATCCATATGTTCGATGTCGATATCCCGGATGGCCAGAGTTACCGGGAGTCGGCGACCTTCCGTCCTGGTGCACAGGCAGTTCTGGCCGATCTGCCCTGGGGCAAGCTGGGTATGACAGTCTGCTACGATCTGCGCTTCGCACGGCTCTACCGCGGATTGGCTCAGGCCGGAGCCGGGGTCCTGACCGTCCCTGCCGCCTTCACCGACTTCACCGGTCGGGCTCACTGGCACGTTTTGTTGCGCGCCCGGGCGATCGAGACCGGCTGCTTCGTGATCGCGCCCGCCCAATGCGGCGAGCACGCAGGCGGGCGCCGTACCTACGGCCACAGCCTGATCGTCGCGCCCTGGGGCGAAGTTCTCGCGGATGGCGGTGACGCACCGGGTGTTGTGACGGCCGAGGTCGACCTGGCCAAGGTGGTCGAGGCGCGCGGCATGGTTCCTTCTCTCGACCACGACCGCGACTTCGCGCTGCCGGATGCGCGACTGCTACGGCAGGCGGGGGAGTAGACAGGCACCGTGGTACGCACGCTTGAGCCTCGTGTCACACCTCTCGAAGCGCCGCAATCCTTTGTATGCAAGCCGGCTTCGGTGCGGTGACCTCCAAGTCTTCGTAGGATAGAACCCGCAGACGGCCTCGGGCGATCCGGAGTAGTTCGCCGGGCTCCAGGAGAAAGTCAGGATTACTCGGCCGGCCGAAGCGCTCGTTGCCGGCCGTGAAGGTTTCGTAGAGGAGCAGACCACCGGGAGAGACGGCCTCGACCAGGGTGGGCAACAGCGGACGGTGAAGATAGTTCGTGACCACAACGGCCGCGAAGTGCCGGCCGGCCAGTGGAAAGGGACGGCCATCTTCCAGATCGATCTCCAGCATCTCCAGGGCCGTCGCCTGCCGAAGATCCGATAGACCCGAAAGGTCCTTGTCGACTGCCGTGACGGCGTGACCGCGTGCCAGAAAAAGACGGACATGCCGGCCGCCACCGCAGGCGAGGTCGAGCACGGGGCCGCCGCGTGGCACGGAGGAAGCGAAGCGGCAGATCCAGGCCGATGGTGAAAGGCCGGAGTGATGCGGAGAGAGTATCTTCCTATCCTATATTGGTGGTTTTGAGCCCAGCTCTGCCGCCGACGGGCCTGACGTCTTTGGACTTGTCGATTGCACCGATGGCAGCATCTATGCTTTAGCAGCCAAGAGTTGCAAGCGCCAATCGGGTTCGGTTCAATGATCAAGTATGCCCTTCAGTGCGACCGGGACCACGGGTTCGAGGGTTGGTTTCAGAACAGCGCTGCCTTCGATGCGCAGGCTGGCAACGGGGAGCTTGTCTGCCCATTTTGCGGTTCGGCGAGCGTGCGCAAGGCGGTGATGGCCCCGAGAATCGGCGCGTCCCGAGAGGTCATGCCGGCGGATGGCAAAACATCCCCCGGCGAACCCGATGTTCTGGCCACCGACAGGGGCGAGGTCCAAGCCGTCTCCAAGGCGGGTCCTGACGAAGCGAAGCTCCGCGGCAAACTGCTCGAACTCCGCGAGATCGTTGAGGCCTCCTGCAGTCATGTCGGCTCCGACTTTGCCGAAGAAGCGCGCAAAATCCACTATGGCGAGACGGAACCGCGTGGAATCTACGGTGAGACCAGCCGCGAGGAAGCGGAGGCTCTGAGCGAAGAAGGGATTGAGGTGGCGCGGATTCCCTGGATTTCTCGCGGCGACGCCTGAGCCTGCTATCGTTTATAGCGAATCCGCTGTATCCAGTTCTCTCGCTTTCAGCGATAGAGTAAATTCTTCACGTTCGGCTTGTGTAACTCGGCGTGCTTTCGCGCTTTGATATCGAGGCCTGACTGGGTGAAATCCAAAGCTACAGTGCGGACGTCAGATGCAAGCCTTGGTCGTGCTCTTCGCTCGAGACGGCCAGTCTGCCGCATCTCGGCGACAATGGTTTAGACCGGGGGCCTGCTATTCACGGCGAAGGTGACATCCAGGACATCCTCTGGCTGATCATTAGCGCGGTGCTCGTGTTGATGATGCAGGGCGGCTTCGCTTGTCTGGAAAGCGGACTCGTACGGGCCAAGAACACCATCAACGTGGTGGTGAAGAACGTTGTCGATATCTCCCTGACGGGCATTCTCTTCTGGCTGTTCGGTTTTGCGCTGATGTTCGGGCCGAGCCTGGGTGGTTGGATGGGCTTCGGAGGTTTCGTGCCGGGCGAAGGTGTTGGCGCCTGGCTGCTCGCCTTCTTCTTCTTTCAACTGGTTTTTTGCGGCACCGCCGTGACGATCGTCTCGGGCGCCGTAGCCGAACGCATGCGCTTCGCCGGCTATCTGATCGTCGCGGCGCTGGTTGCCGGTCTGATCTACCCCATCTACGGCCATTGGGCCTGGGGTGGCATGGTTGCCGAGGGTCGCGGCTGGCTGGCGGAAGCCGGTTTCATCGACTTTGCCGGCTCCACCGTGGTGCATTCGATCGGCGGCTGGGTCGCTTTGGCCGCCGTATTGGTGATAGGTCCGCGCATCGGTCGCTACGGCCCGGGTGGGCGGCCGATCGAGGGCCACAATCTCCCTCTCTCCATGCTTGGCGTGCTGCTTCTCTGGGTCGGGTGGTTCGGCTTCAACGGCGGCTCTACCTTGGCGCTCGAACCCTCGATTGCCGGCATCGCGGTGAACACCATGCTGGGGCCAGTGGGCGGTTGCCTGATCGCAATGGCCTGGTCCTGGCATCGTCGTGGACGTCCCGATGTTCAGGTCATGATGGAGGGAATCCTCGCTGGTCTGGTGGCGGTGACGGGCGGAGCCCATAGCTTCTCGCCGCTCGATGCTCTGCTGGTCGGTGCGCTGGGCAGCGCGGCCTGCATGGCCGCCGTAGCCTTGCTTGAACGGCTGCGGATCGATGATGCGGTGCACGCCGTGCCGGTGCATCTGGCCGCCGGAATCTGGGGCACTTTGGCCGTGGCCCTGTTCGGTGATTCGGCGGATTTCGACGGCGCGACGCGCTTCGAGCAGTTCGGTAGCCAGGTCTTGGGCGTGACCGTGGCCGGCGTCTTTGCTTTCGGCCTGGCATTCGCGCTGCTCTTGCTGATCGACCGGGTTCGACCGCTGCGGGTTTCCCGCGAAGACGAACTGGTCGGCCTGAACGTTGCGGAGCATGGAGCCAGTTCGACGCTGACAACGCTTCTGGCGCAAATGCATCGGCAGTCGACCTCGGGCGACTTCGCGCGCAACGTACCGGTGGACGAGGGAACTGAAGCCGGCGAGATCGCAGCTCAGTACAACATGGTGCTGGAGAAGTTCCGCACCGAGACGGCGAAGCGCGAGCAGGCCGTGCGCGCCGTCCATAAGGCCAAAGAGCAGGCCGAGAGCGCAAATGCGGCGAAGTCCAATTTCCTGGCGTCCATGAGCCATGAATTACGGACGCCGCTCAACGCCGTTATCGGATTCTCCGAAGTCATGCGCGAGCAAACCTTCGGCCCGCTCGGCAATCAGCGCTACCGCGAGTACATCGGCGACATCCACGGGAGTGCGAATCATCTCTTGAGCCTGATCAACGATCTGCTCGACCTCTCAAAGATCGAGGCCAACAAATATCAGCTCTGCGAGGAGGAATTGGATCTCAGCGAAACGGTCGAAGCCGCGCTTCGCTTGGTCCAGCCGCTGGCCGAACGCAAAGGCTTGACCCTGAAGGTCGCGTTGCCCGATCCGGACGGCCCTAAGGCCTTGCCGTTGCTTTTGGCCGACGAACGGGCGTTGCGTCAGATTCTGCTGAACCTCCTGTCGAACGCCTGCAAGTTCACCGACACCGGCGGTGAAGTGACAATATCCGCGGGTTGGGAGCCCGACGGGCGCGTGGCCGTTTCGGTGCGGGACAGCGGCATCGGGATGTCCCGCGAGCAGATCCGTCAAGCCTTGGAGCCCTTCGTGCAGGTCGATAGCCGGACTCGCAAAACGGACCAGGGTACCGGGCTGGGTTTGCCCCTAGCCAAGTCGCTGGCGGAGTTGCATGGCGCCAGCTTCGTCATGAGTTCTGAAGTTGGGCAGGGAACGGACGTGGTCGTTCGCCTGCCGCTCCGACGCATCGTTCCAGGTACAGGTGGCGAGTTTCCCAGCGACGGCGACGACAGAGATCCGAGCGCCGACTACGATCGCGCCGTTGATCCCGTCGGCTGAGATCTGGAGCCGGATCGACCGGTCCGGTCCGAACATCATAGACGTCGGTCCGGGCAACTCCGCTTCAATCCCCTTCAATGAAGACGCTTAGGCCTTGATCGAAGGGGCCTTCATCGAGGACGCCGCGCTTCTCGCTGGTCGTATGGTCGATGAAGACCTGACCTGATAGCACGAAGCGGACCGGATCGCCCACTCCAGTCAGATCGCCAGCCCCAGTCAGCAGGTGCTCGCTTCGGGCAGGTGTTGGGTCATCGTCGACGATGATTTCGTAGAGGTCCGCGCTTTTTGCCTCGAGGCGCTGTAAGCCTTCCGCTTCTGGCGTTCCCGCGACACCCGCCAGAGGCAGCATCAGACGAAAGGTGGCGCGTTCGACGGACTTGGCGTTGTGCGGAGCCCGATAGGTGCTCTCCGAGTAGACAGGTTTGCGATTGCGTCGCAGCGTCTCGTAGAGCCCGAGCACGTAGTCGCCGTAGGTGCCGAGTAGCGCTTCGTCCAGGTAATGCCACGTCGGGTCGAAGCCGGCAGCTTGGGCCACCGTTGTCCCGACCAAGCGAAAGCGCCACCGGGAATATGCAGCGGTGACGTCTGGCTGCGGCCGGTCGATCTGGCTTCGGCCGATCTCCGCTGCCGTCGACTCCGTTGTGAAACCGCCGTCACTCGAAGCTCCGACAGCGACCAACTCGGCCAGTAGAATGTGGGGAAGGATGCCGGGCCTTAATTCCAAAGGGTCGATTTGATTGCGCCGTGGCAAAAGCCAAGCCGGCTGCGAACCGCTGGCTGCGGATGCCTCGATCGAACTGCCTGTTTCGTCTGTCTCTGCGGAGGGCGTTTCCGCCAGGGTTGCGGCGCGTTCTCGGCCCTTGGCTCGCCAGTGCCGGTAAAGCCAGTGCAATTTTTCGTCGCCGATTGTGTTGGGCCCGAGCGTATCCAAGAAAAACGACCTATCGCTACGTCCTATCCGCGTATCGGAAGCTATGGATTCTCGTCTGATTGGGCAAGCGATCTTACGGAAAGTCCGATTGGGCCTTCACGTTTAGCTATTTGCGGTTGGCCATCTACGGCGGAGACGGCTTCTAGTCCCGTACGGCGGTCATCATGTAGTTCACGTCGAGGTCGCGCTTGGCGAGGCGCCAGCCGTCAGTCAAGGGATTGTAGGCGAGACCGGTTGCGTCGCTCACCGTCAGGCCGGCGCGGCGCAGCGCCCCAGCGGCTTCATGGGGGCGCACGAACTTGCGCCAATCGTGGGTGCCGGCGGGCAGCCAGCGCAGAAGGTACTCGGCGCCGATCTTGGCAAGCGCGAGGGCTTTGAGCGTGCGGCTCAGAGTCGAGAGCACCAAGAGCCCGCCCTCGTCCACCAGGTGGCCGCAGGTTTCGAGAAAAGCCGTTGAATCGGCCACGTGCTCGACGACTTCGAGCGTCACCACGAGATCGAAGGTCGCGCCCTGAGCCAAAAGGTCTTCCGCCGTTGTCTGCCGGTAGGAAAGCCTATGGCCACCGATTGCTTCGCCGTTCCCAATCAAGCCTGCATCGACGGCATGCCGGCGGGCGACTTCCAACGACTGTGCCGTCGCGTCGATGCCCAGCACGTCGGCGCCGAGGCGGACGAGCGGTTCGCTGATCAAACCGCCGCCGCAACCGATGTCGAGGACCTTCAATTCCTTCAACGGTTTGTCGCTGCGTGGATCGCGTCCGAACCTGCGGCATGCCGTGTCGCGCAGGTAGGCTAGGCGAGTCGGGTTAAGGCGATGCAAGGGGCGCATCTCGCCCTCCGGATCCCACCAGGTGGCAGCCAGTTGCCCGAACTTCTCCACTTCCTCCGCGAGCACGGAGCTGCTGCCCGCCTGCGGCTTTGCGTCTTGCGCCTTCGGACTGTTGCTTGCCATCCGTTGTCCTGTCGTGGTGGGTGTCGGGAAGGAGATGAAACTGCCCTCTGCAAGGCGCAGCTGCTGTGCAAATAGACACATCGGCCTTGGGGTATGCTTGCTTTCTCGGCAACTTCCCAAGTATGGATAGCGTGCCTCTTCGCGGCAACCTGCCGCCTGTCCGGGTTCGGCGCGCGAACTGCCGGGGCGGCGGGGCGTTTCCTGAACCGCTGGTCGGACTTCGCGATGGCTCGGATCGTCATGAAATTCGGCGGCACTTCGGTTGCCGACTTGGACTGCATTCGCAATGTGGCGCGTCGCGTCCGCTGCGAGGTGGAAGCTGGCCACCAAGTCGCCGTCGCAGTCTCCGCCATGGCGGGGGAGACCAACAAGCTGGTGGGCTGGGTTCGCGAGGCCGCGGCGCTGGCTGACTTGCGCGAATATGACGCGGTGGTCTCTTCAGGTGAAAATGTCACGGCTGGCCTGCTGGCGCTTGTGCTCCAGGCGGATGGTGTCCCCGCCCGCTCCTGGCAGGGCTGGCAGGTGCCGGTGATCACCGATGCCGCGCATGGGTCCGCCCGTATCCAGCGTATCGAGACGGAAGAGTTGGAACGGCGTCTGGCCGAAGGGCAAGTTGCGGTGATGGCCGGTTTCCAGGGCTTGGAGCCTGAGCGCAACCGCGTCACCACGCTTGGTCGCGGCGGTACCGACACGTCGGGTGTGGCCTTGGCCGCGGCGCTGGGCGCCGAGCGTTGCGATATCTACACTGACGTCGACGGCGTCTACACAAGCGATCCGCGAATCGTCGCAAAGGCGCGTAAACTCGACAAGATCACTTACGAAGAAATGCTGGAAATGGCGTCTCTCGGAGCGAAGGTGCTTCAGACCCGCTCGGTCGAGATGGCCATGAAACACCGGGTCAGAGTGCAGGTCCGCTCCTCCTTCGCGGACACGCCCGGAACGCTGGTTGTAGACGAGGACGAAATTGTGGAACAGGCAGTGGTGAGCGGCGTCACCTACAGTCGCGACGAGGCGAAGATCACCTTGATGGGCGTTCCCGATCGACCTGGCTTCGCGGCCTCCATCTTTGGCCCCTTGGCGGAGGCTGCCATCAACGTCGATATGATCGTGCAGTCCGTGTCCGGCGACGGCGAGCGCACCGATATGACTTTCACCGTGACCAAACAGGACTTGGCGCGTGCCGTTCATCTTCTGACCGAACGGGAGGCCGAACTCGGGTTCGGCGACCTGCGGCAGGCTTCGGACGTCGTTAAGGTCTCGGTGATCGGTGTTGGTATGCGAAGCCATGCCGGCGTCGCGCAGAAGATGTTCAAGACGCTTGCCGAGAAAGGCATCAACATCCAGGTGATCTCGACCTCCGAGATCAAGGTCAGCGTGTTGATTTCCGAAGCCTACACCGAGCTGGCGTTGCGAAGTCTGCATACCGCTTACGGCCTGGACGCCGCCTGAGGGTATGCCGGGGCTGCGGCGGTCGGATGGTGGCCGATCGCCAGTGCCCATCGCGGGTGCCGACCACCGGCGTCGATTGACGGAGCCGTTCGACGGGGCTGGGCCGTGAAGGAGCGAGTTTGGGAATGACGCCGCCGCAGACCCTCGGTTGGGTTGGCTCGCGCCGCCTGTTGCGCCAGTTGCGCGACCTCATGAAGGGTGGCGGTTCGGTGCAGGACCGTTTGAATCACACGGTTGCGCTGATCGCCGACGACATGGTCGCGGAGGTCTGCTCTTTTTACCTGTTACGCGCCGGCGAGATGCTGGAACTCTTCGCCACCAAAGGCCTTAGCCCCGAAGCTGTCCATCGCACCCGTCTGCGGCTCGGCGAAGGCATCGTCGGCGACATCGCCGCCCACGCACGTCCGCTCAATCTCCCCGATGCCCAGGTGCATCCGAACTTCGCCTACCGGCCGGAAACCGGTGAAGAGGTCTACCATTCCATGCTCGGCGTGCCGGTGATGCGCGACGGCCGCGTTCAAGGCGTGTTGGCGGTCCAGAACCGGGCCTCCCGTCACTACGGCGATGAAGAGGTGGAAACGCTGGAAACCGTCGCCATGGTACTGGCGGAGTTGCTCAGCTCCGGCGAACTGGCCGGCACCATGGGTAGCGGGTCGTTCAACACGTCGGACGCCATGCCGGCACGTTTCGGCGGCATCGTGCTGAACGAAGGCTTGGCCATCGGCCAAGCCGTCATGCACGACCGTGGCATCGTCATTCGCCAAGTCGTGGCGGAGGATCCCGCCGTCGAGCTCCAGCGTTTGGATCTGGCTCTGAAGGCCATGCTCGGTCAGCTCGACAACCTCATGGCGCGCGACGAGTTGTCTGACGGCGGCGAGCACCAGGAGGTGCTGGAAACCTTCCGCATGTTCGCCGAAGACCGTGGCTGGGTTGAGCGCATTCGCGAGCAGCTGCGGGGCGGCCTCTCGGCCGAGGCGGCGGTTCAGCGCGTGCAAATCGACCTGCGCAACCGCATGAACCGGGTCAAGGACCCCTATCTGCGTGAGCGCTACGCCGATTTCGAAGACCTCGGCAACCGACTGCTGCATCATCTTCTCGGCAGTGCCGGTTCCGCTGAGGACCGCGGACTTCCGGACAATACCGTCCTGCTGGCGCGCAGTCTCGGTCCCGCCGATCTGCTCGACTACGACGCAGCCAAGTTGAAGGCGGTCGTTCTCGAGGAGGGGTCGCCCACGGCCCATGTCGCGATCGTGGCGCGAGCTCTTGGGATTCCCATGGTGGGACGCTGTCGCGATGTCCTCGCGCGGGCGCGTGCGGACGACATCGTGGTGGTCGATGGCGTGACCGGACAGGTCTTGCTTCGCCCACGCTCGGGCATCCGCGAGTCCTTTGTCGAGGCGATTCGCGCCGGTGAAGAGCGGCGTCAGCTCTTCGCGGCGACCCGCGACCTTCCGGCCGTCACGCGAGACGGAGTGAAGATCAGCCTGCAGGTGAATGCCGGACTGCTGGTCGATCTCCCGCAGCTGCATGCCAGCGGTGCCGACGGCATCGGGCTCTACCGCACCGAGGTTCCCTTCATGGTGCGCGACTCCTTCCCTGACGTTGCGGCGCAGGTGGAGCTTTATCAGCGGGTGCTCGATCAGGCCGAGGGCAAACCCGTTACCTTCCGTACGTTGGATGTCGGTGGCGATAAGTCCTTGCCCTACTGGGCCGATACCAAAGATGACAATCCCTCGATGGGCTGGCGGGCGATCCGCATCGGCCTGGACCGCCCGGCGATGCTGCGCCAACAGCTCCGCGCCCTGGTGCGGTCCGCGGCGGGCCGCCAGCTGCGGGTTATGTTCCCGATGATCGCGGAGGTTAGCGAGTTCGTTCGCGCAAAGCATTTGCTCGAGCGCGAGGTCGCACGTCACCTGGCAGAGGGCGGCGAAGCTCCGACAAGCGTCGAGACCGGGGTGATGCTTGAGGTTCCGGCGCTGGCCTGGCAGCTTCCGACCCTGTTCGATCTCGTCGACTTCGTCTCCGTCGGCTCCAACGATCTTCTGCAGTTTCTCTTCGCCTCCGACCGAGGGAATCCGCGCTTGGCCCGGCGCTACGATATCCTGTCGCCGCCGGCGCTTTCATTCCTCCTAAGCTTGGCGCGCCAGGCCGATCAGGCGGGGGTGCGTCTGTCACTCTGCGGCGAAGCCGCGGGCCATCCCCTGGAAGCCATGGCCCTGATCGCCGCCGGTTTTCGCATTCTGTCCATGCCGCCGACGGGTATTGGGCCGGTCAAATTAATGCTGCGATCGCTCGAGTTGGCGCCCTTGCAGGCCTATCTGCAGCATCTGTGCCGTTTGCCGCACGCCAGTGTTCGCGGTTCGCTGCGCGCCTATGCCCGCGACCGTGGCGTCGTGACCTAGACCGGACCGCCGTCTTGCAAGCATTGTCGCGGTGTTGTAGACCGAAGAAGTTAACCAACTTTTGCGTGTCTATTGCGGGCCATTCGGGTCTCCGTGAGACGGTCTGAAGGCCGATGGCTGGGTTCTACGACCGGTCCCCAACGACCTCTGAGCCGAGAAAATCGCCTCGCGAGAAGAAAAATAATGCGATTTCGCGTGATTTCTTGCAAAGGCGTAGAATTTGCTAACCCTTTGCACGCGACACTAGCGCAAGATTTTAATAGGCGGGTCCGCTCAGGCCCCACCAAGGGTTGGAGAGAAGTAGCTTGCACGCCAATGCGCTAAGTGAAGGGGTGGCCGGCAACGCTCCTGTCGGATTTGCAGGGCATGCGCAGATGTCGGCGACGTCGCGGCAAAGGAAATGATCATGGCCCAACGTATTCGCGAGGAGGAGATCCGCGAAGGCGACGTCAATGAGCTGAAGGCGGAGCGGGACAGCGTCGGCGTCCTGTTGGCGCGTGCGCGTCGCGACCTTGGTCAGGAGGTCGCCGACGTTGCGGCCAACCTCCGTATTCGCCGGGTCTACCTTCAAGCCATCGAAGATGGACGCTACGCCGAACTGCCGGGCACGACCTACGCCGTCGGCTTTGTCCGCTCTTACGCGGAATACCTTCATCTGGACTCTGAGTTTCTCGTCGAGCGCTTCAAGTCGGAGATTGCCGGCCTTGAGGGAAAGCCAAGCCTGCATTTTCCGGCCCCCAAGCCGGAGGGCAGGGTTCCCGGCGGTGCACTGGTGGTGATCTCCGTCCTGCTAATCGCGCTGACCTATGGCGGTTGGTACTATGCGAATCAAAACAATCTTCTCGATGATCTCTTACGGCAGGAAACCGACAGCTTAACGGCTGCGGTCCCCGATGCGCCGGAGGATGAAGCCGACACAGCGGCTCCTGCCGTCGATGGGTCGGCAGACACTGCGACTCCGGCAGCGAATGCCGGCGCCGAGTCCCCTGCCGCAGATGAGGCCGAGGCCGAAGATCAGCCGACCGTTCGCACACCGCGCCCGCCGCTTGGCGGAACTCTCGGAAGTTCTCCGCAGCCGGACAGCAGACCGGAGGCCGGGAGAGCTGACGTCCCGCCGGCGGAGACGGCCACCTTATTGCCGCCACCGGAACCGGCAGCGGATGCCTCGCCGGAACCAACAACGGGCACCTCGGCTGAGCCGGCCGCGGAGACCGCGCCGGAGCAAGCCCTTCAGGCTCCGGGTGTGCAAGCGGGTTCTGTGGAGCCGGAAGTCGCTGCCCAGAGTGCCGCGGCAGAGCCGGTTGCCGCGGAAGATCTTTCTGAGTCCGATCTTTCGGCGGCCGAGGCGACGGATGCTGCCGAGGTGGAGACTGGGATCGCGACGGCCGCGACGGAGACGATGGAGGCCGACATTCCGGCGGCTCCCGATCTACCCACGGAGGTAAGCGAGGGCAGCGGCCGGGTTTACGGTGTGGCCAACGGCGAATCTCGGGTCGTCGTCACCGCGACGTCGGATTCCTGGGTCCAGGTTCGAAGCGCCGACGACAACCTCTTGATCACCCGGGTGTTGCGTGCCGGTGACGTCTATCGTGTTCCCGATCAGCAGGGTCTGACTCTCGAGACCGGTAATGCCGGAGGCTTGACCATTACCGTGGACGGCCGGACGGCACCGGCGCTGGGCCGGTCGGGTGACGTCTTGCGCGGCGTTTCGCTCGAACCTCAGGCTTTACTGTCCGGGCGTGCCGCACCCTAGAGCGAATTGCGATAGCCTGGAATCGCAAGGTGGTTCCTCCGATCGCAATGAATTCGCTCCGATGACTCGTTTGTAGAGCAGATTTCGCGCCAGCGCCGGAGTCGCCAAGCAGTTCCAACTGATCGCTGTCTGCTCTAGCGTTTTCCACGTTCCGCGAGGGGGCGCCGCCATCGTCAGGCCCAGTCGCCCGTAACCGTCGTCGGATTTTCGCAAATCACTCTACGACCATCGCGCCTTGAAGAATGTCGCGGAGAACGGCATTTTGCACAGGAACGGCGCGGATTTGGAACCGCGCGACTATCGAGGAGCAGGCGATGTCCGCGGTCCGGCCCTACCGGGAAGTCCTTCGGCGCAAGTCGCGTCAGATCCATGTCGGCTCTGTACCGGTTGGCGGCGACGCGCCGATCACGGTGCAGTCGATGACCAATACGCTGACCACGGACGTTGCCGCGACCATCGCCCAAATTCGTCGTCTGGAGGTCGCCGGCGCCGATATTGTTCGCGTTTCCGTACCTGATCCCGAATCGAGCGCGGCGCTCAAGGAAATCGTCCCGGAAGTGACCGTGCCGATCGTGGCCGACATCCACTTCCACTATAAGCGCGCGATCGAGGCGGCCGAAGCTGGTGCCGCCTGTCTGCGGATCAATCCGGGTAACATCGGCAGCCGCGACCGTGTGCGCGAAGTGGTCAAGGCGGCGCGCGACCACAATTGCGCCATTCGCATCGGAGTCAATGGCGGTTCGCTGGAGCGCGAGTTGTTGGAGCGCTATGGGGAGCCCTGTCCAGAGGCCATGGTCGAGAGTGCGCTCAATCATGCCAAGTATCTGGAAGATGAGGATTTCTTCGAGTTCAAAATCTCCGTCAAGGCGTCTGACGTGTTCCTCTCGGTGGCGGCTTACCAAGCTCTGGCCGAAGCCTGCGACTATCCTTTGCACATCGGGATTACCGAAGCGGGAGGGTTGCGCTCCGGTACGGTCAAATCCTCGATCGGTCTGGGGATGCTGCTCTGGTCGGGCATCGGCGATACCGTCCGTGTCTCGCTTTCGGCCGAGCCGGAAGAGGAAATTCGCGTCGGCTTCGAGATGCTGAAGACGCTGGGCCTGCGTCACCGCGGCGTCAACGTGATCTCCTGTCCCTCCTGCGCGCGCCAACAGTTCGACGTGATCGAGACGGTGAAGGTGCTCGAGCAGCGATTGGCCCACATTTCCACGCCTTTGACGGTCTCCGTGATCGGGTGTGTGGTCAATGGGCCAGGTGAAGCGACCATGACCGATATCGGTTTCACAGGTGGCGGCAAGGGGACCCACCAAGTCTACATCGGGGGCCTTCCGAACCATCGACTGAAGGACGAGAGCATCGTCGATCACCTGGTCGGGCTGGTCGAGGAAAAGGCCGCCGCGATCGAAGCCGAAAAGGCCAGCTCGGAAGCTGAGGCGGCCGAGTGAGACGTTTGCCGTCTTTCGCGGTGTCGTCTTTCGCGATCTTTGCCATGGGGCGCGCGCCAGGGTCTGCCAAGGCATCACAAGGGCACGACCGGCACGCCCCCCGCGCTTAGCGGGGAGGTCGTGTCGTGGCCGCCTCCGCGTCTGCTCCGCCGCCATCCTCGACCGTCGTTTCCGTATCGCCGCTCGATGACCTCCTGATCGTCAGCGTCAATCACCGGACGGCCTCTGCCGATCTGCGCCACCGCCTTTACGTTGACGAGGAGGATCAAGCGGCGCGTCTGGCCGAGTTGGCTGCAGCCGGAGTCGCGCCGGCGCTTCTGCTCTGTACCTGCGATCGTGTGGAGATCGCCACCTCTCGGCCCGCTGCGGACCCAGAGGCTCTGATCGCGCGACTCGCCGACTGGGGCGATACCAGCCCGGAGGCCTTGAGCGACTTGGTTGCCACGCGACGCGGTGCTGCGGCGGTTCGCCATCTTTTTGCGGTCGCAGCCTCGCTCGACAGCCAGATCGTGGGGGAGCCTCAAGTCCTGGGGCAGGTCAAGGCGGCACACAAACGCGCCGTCGCCGGCGGCCAGTTTGGCGGTATTCTGGAGCGTACGCTCCAGGCCGCCTATGCGTCCGCCAAGCGGGTGCGCAGCGAAACCGATATCGGCGAGCGGCCAGTCACGCTTGCGGCGTCGGCCTTACAGGTTGCCAGGCAGATTCACGGCGATCTCAAGCGCTGTCGCGCGCTCTTGCTGGGCTTTGGAGAGATGGGAGAGCTGTTGGCCGAGGAACTGCAGCTTGCCGGCGTGGCGGAGCTGGCGGTGACCCATCCGATCGAGCGGCGTGCCAAGCGGGCGGCACAACGCATCGGCTGCCACCGCCGGAGCTGGACGGAGTTGGCGCCCGCGCTGGCCGGCGCTGACATCGTGATTTCGGCTTTCGGCGGCAGCGACTACGTTCTGGATCGCAACCACCTTGCCGCCGCCTTGAAGGCACGGCGGCGCCGACCGATTTTCCTAGTCGATGCCGCGATCCCGGGGGATGTCGCGCCCGATGCGGCGGAGTTGGACGACGTCTTCCTTTACGATCTCCATGACCTGGAAGGACTAGCCCTGCGTGGCAAGGAGGAGCGGGAGGCCGTCGCCGGGGCTGCCTGGTCGATTCTGGAGGGGGAACTCGGCGCTTTTCTGCGCCAGTATGCGGAGCGGGCCGCCGTGCCGGCGGTGACGGCCTTGCGCGAGCGTTTCGAAAGCCTTCGCGCCGAAGTGCTTAGCAGCGGGCCGCGCGATTCCGACGAGGCGACGCGGCTGTTGGTCAAACGGCTGTTGCACGGTCCGAGCGAGGCCCTGCGCCAGGCCGCGGCCGAGGGGCGAGATACCAGCGAGTTGGAGGCGTTGCTGGCCCGGCTGTTTCGGCTCGGCACGCCTGAAAATGAGGATAAAACGTGAGTTTGGACGAGAAGTTGGCGCGGGTGGTCTCGCGTTTCGAGGAACTGCAGGCCCTGATCGCCGAACATGCTGATCCTGGCTCGGCGGACTACACCGAGAAGCTGAAGGAGTACTCCAGCCTGACGCCGGTCGTGGAAGGCATCAGGGCCTATCGCAGCATCTGCGACGAGCTGGACGATCTCGATGCCTTGCGCCACGACGCAGAAGGCGACGCGGCCTTGCGAGATTTGGCGGATCAGGAGTACCGCGACGTCAAGCAACGCCTTCCCGAGCTGGAGCAGCAGGTTAAAATCCTGTTGCTGCCCAAGGACGAAGCCGACGCGCGCAATGCGATCCTGGAGGTGCGCGCCGGTACGGGCGGCGAGGAGGCGGCGCTTTTCGCCATGGAGCTGTTCGGTATGTACCAGCGCTGGGCCGAACTCACGGGCTTCCGATTCAATCCGTTGGATATCGAGGAAACCGACCTGGGCGGCCTCAAGAACGGCAGTGCCGAGATCGCGGGCCAGGATGTTTTTGCCAAGCTGAAGTACGAATCCGGTGTGCACCGGGTACAGCGCGTACCGGTCACCGAGTCGGGAGGCCGGATTCACACCTCGGCGGCGACCGTGGCCGTCCTGCCCGAGGCCGAGGAGGTGGATCTGCAAGTCGAGGACAAGGACCTTCGAATCGACACCTACCGTTCTCAAGGCGCTGGTGGTCAGCACGTCAACACCACCGATTCGGCGGTGCGGATCACCCACTTGCCGACCGGGATCGTCGCACAGTGCCAGGACGAGAAGTCCCAGCACAAGAACAAGGCCAAAGCGATGAAGATGCTGCGGGCCCGCATCTACGACGCCGAACGCCAGCGCCGCGAGGCCGAATACGCCGCCGCACGGAAGAGCCAGGTCGGCTCCGGCGACCGTTCCGAGCGAATTCGGACCTACAACTTCCCGCAGGGGCGTGTCACCGATCATCGCATCAACCTGACGCTCTACAAGCTTGACAAGGTGATCGCCGGTGAGGCGCTGGGTGAGGTGATCGACGCGCTGGTCTCCGAAGACCAGGCGGCGCGGCTTGCGGTGATGCAGTGAGCGCAGGCCTGCAGGCGCAGACAGTCGATCTGGCGCTCTCGGCCGCGACGCGTCGTCTCAAGGCGGCCGGTGTGGAGCAGCCACGGCGGGACGCGCGTTTGCTGCTGAGCGAGGTCGTGGGGCTTGCGCCGGAGCGCCTGCTCGTCGAGCCGGAGCGGATGATCAAGAGGGGAGAAGCGACGGCCTTCGAGGCCTTCGTGACGCGCCGCGCCATGCGCGAGCCGGTGTCGCGCATTCTAGGCCGGCGGGAGTTTTGGGGGCTGACCTTTCGCCTCTCCGCCCAAACCCTGGATCCGCGCCCTGACAGCGAAACCTTGATCGAGGCGGCATTGGCCCACCTGACCGACCGTCGGGCCTCCTGGCGGTTGCTCGATCTGGGAACCGGCAGCGGTTGCCTCTTGCTGGCTCTGCTGAGCGAGCTGTCCGCTGCGCGAGGGGTTGGAGTCGATCTGTCGACGGAGGCCATCGCCACCGCGCGCGCCAACGCGACAGAGTTGGGGCTAGCGTCTCGAGCGGTCTTTGACGTGGCCGACTGGACGGCCGGCGTCGCCGGACCCTTCGACCTCATTCTCTGCAACCCGCCTTATGTCGAGGAGGACGCTGTTCTGGCCCCTGAAGTCGCGATCTACGATCCGCCTGATGCCCTTTACGCGGGATCGGACGGACTTGCGGCCTACCGCCGGCTGATACCGAGTTTGCCGTCGCTGCTGGCGCCGGATGGCTGCGTGCTGCTGGAACTGGGTGCCGGTCAGGCAGCCGCCGTGACGGCTCTTGGCAGGGCCGCGGGCTTCCCGAAGGCCGAAATCAGGGCCGACCTGTCGGGAACGCCGCGTTGCCTTGCATTGTCGCGATAAAAAAACTGTTGGAATACGCCGCGTCTGTCTCTACCTTCGTCGGTGTGAGCCGTGCGCGGCCACAGAGCGTCCGTGGGGGCAAAAGGTCCGGACGCCGATCAAGTCTCACAGCAAAAGCGCTTTTCCCGAAGGGTTGGGAGTGTGAGCGTATAAGCCAGCGGCAAGGGCCGATGGTCTTGTGAGGCGACACCGTCAACAATTGGCTTCATGACGTAAGCGACGGATGAGACAAGGTAATAATCAACGGCGTGGCCGCGGTCGCTCCGGGCGCAGACCTAATGTGCCCAACCGCAACCAAACCTTCGACAGCAACGGGCCCGAGGGGCGCGTGCGCGGAACGGCGCAGCAGGTCTACGACAAGTACCTGGCGCTGGCTCGTGACGCTCAGGTCTCCGGCGACCGCATTCTGGCGGAGAATTTCCTGCAATTCGCGGAGCACTATTTCCGTGTCCTGAACGACTCGACGGATCCGGACGAAAACCGTGATCGTCAACGTCAGAACGGCGACGGTCGTCAGGCCCGGGGGTATGACGAAGGCGACATCGGAGAGTCCGAGGAGGAGGACGAGGCCTCCTACGGCGACGACCAGTCCGCGCCGGCCAATGGCGGTGTGCGTGAACGGCCGCAGCGCCGGGATCAGCAGCGCCGAGATGACCAGCAGCGCCCGGATGAGCAACGCTCCCGCGAGCAGCGCCGGGACGAGCGTCCGCGCGCACAGGACCGCCGTGGCGCCAGGGGCGACCGTTCGTCTGAACCCGCTGAGGCTGTTGAAACCGGTGACGAAGGTCGCGATCCGCAGACAGAACTGCCTGAGATGTCCAGCGGAGAGAGCGCTGGCAAGCCTTTCGAGACCGCGCCGCCTCTTAGCGAACGTCGAGCGCGCCGTCAGAGCCGCGAGACCGTGTCGCGTAGCGATGAACCGGCCAATCGGCTGACGACGCCGCGGAGCGACGATACAGCGGGCGACGAGACCGAAAGCCAGAAGAAGGCCGAGCCGGCACAGTCATCCTCCGAAGAGGATGCCGACGATGGCCTGCGCAAGATCCTCAGCGACCGCCCGCGCCGGGCACCGCGCCGCCGCCGCACCACGGCTACCGGAAACGGAGAAGCCAAAGCGAGCAAGGCGAAGGGCACCGGGGATGCGCAGCAGGACGAGGCTGCCAAAGACGAAGCCCAGGACAAGGGCGACACGAAGGTGGAAGAGCCTGGCAGCGCCGCGACTTAGCTGGGGGGCTCCCGGCCCTGAGTCGTCAGGACATCGCGACCAACCACGCGCAGTGAGTTCGCTTTAAGACTGCGGGCGAACTAAGACTGCGGGCTCTGTGACGGCCGACGGATTCTGGGATCGAGTTCCTCGAGAACGGCTTCGGTCTCTCGGACCTGGACGTTCTCCGGCTGATCTACGCCCTCGGGCAGAATTTCTATCTGCATGACAGCCGTGTAGACGGTCCAGCTCCTGACTCGCGGTGGGAAGCGGCCGTAGGCACCGCGACTGCGGTAGCGGTCCCGATACCACCACGAAGGAAAGGGCGGTGTCTCGACGGTCTCGTAGACATTGCGTTCGATCGTCTTGTCATGAACGGCGAAGCGCGGAGCTTCACGTTGGTCGGCCAATTCCGCGGCGCGGAACAGCAGCCCGTCTTCCACCGTTTGGCGATCGGTCCGCCAGTTGCCGGCGAAACGCACTTCGGCGCGGCGTTCGTCCTTCCAAACCTCCGAGTATCCGGATCCCCCGCTCGCAGGGGCGGCTTGATAGGGAGTCGGCGGTACAGGGTCGAGACAGCCGGTCAGAGCGATCATCAAGGTCAGCGGCAAAAGTCGTCGCATCAGGTTATCCTCCGGCGGCCCGCTCGACCGGGTGCGACGGTAGGAACGCAGCTTCACCCTGCTCGGATTGACCAGAAACCTCATCCGAAACCTCACTCGGAGCCGACTCTTCGCGAAGGGCAAAGACCGGGACTGGGGTTTCCCGTCCGCGCAGGTGGGTCTCACCTGCCGGTACCAAGTCCTTTAGAAGCCCGCTGTTTCCGCCATCGGGCTCGGCTGCCGCCTCGGCCGCCGTGACCAGAGCGCCGCTGGCCACGAGCCGGACTTGCAGGTCGCGTGTGAGCCGCTCCAGGCGGCTGGCGATATTGACTGTGTCGCCGATGGCCGTGAATTCCAGTTGGCGGTCGCTGCCGACGTTGCCGACGGTTACCGTTCCGTAGTGCAGCCCGATGCCGACGGAAATGGGTTCGGCGCCGCGGCGCGCCCGCTTCGCATTCCAGCGCTTGACCTCCTCAAGCATGGCGCGTGCTGCGGCAAGCGCCCTCCGTGCGTCGTCATCGCGTGACTCGAGCGTGCCGAAGGTGGCCATCATGCCGTCGCCGATGAACTTGTCCAGGGTCCCGCCGTGGGCAAAAACGCAACGACCCATGCGGGCATGAAAGCTGCGCAGCAGCGAGATGCAGCTCTCCGGTGAAATCCGCTCGCAGATCCTAGTGAAGCCGACGACGTCGACGAACAAGACAGCGGCTTGACGCTGATTCGGTTTGTCGAAGGCTCCGCTCTCGACAGCCAGGCGTTCGACAACGTCCGGGGAAAAGTAGCGCGCCAAGCTTGCCCTTGCGCGTTCGGCCGATACTTGCCGGGCGAGCAACCGGCGCGAACGCCAGACGGCCGCTGCGACGATCAAAGCGGTGATGCTCAGCAAGACAACTTCGTTCAGCCAGCCGCTGACGTTAACGAAGAAGGGATCGAGGAAGCCTGCCAGCGCCTGGTCCAGTGCCTCCGGTGTGTTCGGGGGCGCCGTGACCACGAATTCCTGCTGCGTTGCCGGTAGCGTCAGGATCAGATAGACGCCGACGCTCCAGGCGCTGGCGGCTGCGAGTCCGGTCCAGAGCACCATCGAAGGTGCATAGCTGAGGGCCGCACCGGCCAAGAAGACGAAGAGATACAGGTTGTTGTGGAGCCTCAGCGTCATCTGGATCGGCCAGGTTTCGCTGGCGAGGGGGTTGGGTGCCAGCAGCGCGAGCGTCAAAAGGATCGCGTCGACGCCAATGAAAGCCGCGACCCAGAATCGCCAGCGCCGGCGGTGTCGAAGCCAGTAGGGTACAAGGCCCGACAGAGCGAAGAGCGCGACCAAGCCCAACCACCAGCCGACCCGCGGAAAAGGAACCGAATAGGCCAGCCATGCGAAAACCAGAGCCAGTGCGCCCAGCCGCACGAAGAGTGCGAAACGCCAGCCCGCCTGTTCTTCTCGGGCGATCGCCGCTTTGACCCGACGGTCGAGCGAACTGTTGCTGCCCGAACGAAGCCGTCCTAACACCGTCATGAATCTCGTGTCCCCAAAAGCCGGGTAGCCCACGCTCGTCAGAGTTTACGTCAGAACCGCCACTTGCGATCAGCCGGATTTCCGGCCGACAGGCGCCTTCGGTAGTTTGCCGGCTGCGTATGTTCGAATTCTGACGCCTTCGCCCCAATTCGGTCAAAAGCAACGCAAGGGAGCCTCGCCGGGGACTCGGCCGGCACTTTGCGATCCCCTTTACCGATGTGAGAGCTACATCCAGGTCTCGCGGACGCCTTGTCTGCGGCTGCGCAGAAGGGCGAGGGTCGGAGAGGAGGAGCCGACACCAGGGAGCTGACGACTTTGCATTGCGATCTCAGGCCGCCCGATCGCCGGACCTCCGAAGAGGTAACCCTGCCCCAGCTTGACTCCCAGCGCTTTCAAGAGTTCGACCTGCTGTTCCGTCTCGATCATTTCCGCGATCATGACCAGATCCAGTTCGCGACAGATATTTGCCATGCCCTTGATGACGGCGTAGTCGCGTGGAGAGTCGGCCATGGCGTGCACATAGGCGCCATCCATCTTGACATAGTCGACCTCGAAGGCCTGGAGATAGCGAAAGGTGGCATGGCCGGCGCCGAAGTCGTCCAAGGCGACTCCGCAGCCCAGGCCGCGCAACCTTTGAATGGCAGCGTTGACGGCTGTGAAATCCTTGATTTCCGCCGACTCGGTGACTTCGAAGGACAGTCGCCGTCGCAGTTTGTCGTAGCGTCGAAGCAGTAGATCCAGCGCGTCGACGAAGACTTCCTCCTGCAGCGATTCAGCTGACAGATTCACGGCAAGCTGCAGATTCTCGTCAACGCCCTCGGTATCGAGATCAGCCAAGGCCTTGCGGCAGACCGTCAGGTCGAACGCGGGGATCAGACCGATCGATTCGCCCAGCGAAACGCTTTCGAAGGGCGACTCCCCCTCCGGCAGCCGTGCCAGAACCTCGTAGTGATGGATCCGGCCGCTTTCCAACTCGACGATGGGCTGATAGGCGAGCGCGATCTGATCGGTGTCGATGATTCCCTGGAAACGCTCGATCGCCTCCAGTGTTTCCTTCAACAGATTGCGGAACTGCGTGCCAGGGTCGGCCCGCACCTCGGCGTTCAGGCCCTCCCTCTGAAAGCGTTGCAGCGCGTAGATCAGCGTGCGGGCCGAGGTATCCGGCGACATCCCGACCGGCCGAAGGGTCTGACTGTGGAGATTCGTCGTGAGACCTCGTGTTTCAGGTACCGCCTCCAGCAAGCCGTTGGTGAGTTCGGCATGGTCGATGTCAGCGGCCGTGACGACGCCGAAGCGGCCTTCCTCGAGAACCCCTGCGGAGTCGCCACCGAAGGATCTGAGACGAAGAAAGGCTGCCACCCCGTTTATGACATCCTGGTAAGCGCCTGGTTTTGCAGAGTTCTCGAGTTGATCAATGCCTTCGAGTTCCATGATCGTCATGGTCAGCTCACCCGCCGACTCCTCTTCGGAGTGGATCAGATCACGGAGCCTGTCTGCGAAACCGGTCGCTGTGTGCAGTCCTGTTTCAGGATCTCGGCCTTCGCCTTGTTCGATCAGGGCGCGAAAGCGTTCCAAGGCGCTCAGGACGAGATATCTGCTCGGCTCATGCGGAAGCGCATAGCCGCAGAAAACCACCTCTTCACTGGCGCCGTCGACCCGTTCGACGGCAATTTCGACGGGTGGAATGCGGGGGCTGACGTCGAGTTGCCGGAGAAGCTGTTTGACCAGCGGCCGATGCTCCGGGGCGATGCGCTCAAGGAAAACTTCGCCGATCAGGCTGGCGTCGTTCTGGCCGAACAGGTGCTGAGAGGCCCCTGCCGCAAAAGTGACGCGGCCCTCCGCGTCAAGCTCGATCAACAGATCTGCCAGGGCGAAACTGAAGCCCAGAAAACGGTGCCGCTGCAGCTTTACGGCGTCGATAGCGGTAGTTTGCGGCATCCCTTTAGATCCGGCGTCGTCCCCAGGTCCCGAAGCAGGGAGAGCTTAGGCGGGGTAGCTTAAGCTGCGGTGAAGACGCGGTCGGATCGAGAGGCCAGCTCAGAGATTCGCTTAAACGTTGAAACGAAAGTGGAATACATCGCCATCGTGAACGCCGTAGTCCTTGCCCTCGGCCCGCATCTTGCCGGCCTCCTTGGCGGCAGCCTCGCCTCCCAAGGCGACGAAGTCCGCATAGGCGATGGTTTCGGCGCGGATGAAGCCGCGCTGAAAATCCGTATGAATCGCACCGGCTGCCTCCGGCGCTGATGCTCCGCGCGCTACCGTCCAAGCGCGCGCTTCCTTCGGTCCCACGGTGAAGAAGGTGATGAGGTCCAGCAGCGCGTAGCCCGCGCGGATGACGCGGGCCAGACCCGTGGTCTCCAGCCCGAGCGTCTCGAGGAACTCCTGTTTTTCCTCGGCGTCGCTCAGTCCGGCGACTTCGGCCTCGATCGCGGCCGAAACGATCACGAAGCCGGCACCCTCCGCCGCCGCTCGGTCGCGGACCCGCTCGGCTTCGGCATTGCCGGTCGCGGCAGCCTCCTCGTCGACGTTGGCGATGTAGAGCAACGGCTTGGCGGTCAGGAGCTGAAGCTGTTTGAAAACCGGTTGCAGCTCCTGCGGAACCGAGACGCGCCGTGCCGGCTCACCCTCGGAAAGGGCGGCGATGGTCGGCTCCAGGACGGCCAGTCGATCCTTGGCCTCTTTGTCTCCACCTCGTGCTCGTTTGACGGCCGCGTCGCGCTGACGCTCGCATGAGTCCAGATCTGCCAGCAACAGCTCCGTCTCAACGGTTTCGGCATCGCGGATCGGGTCGACGGAGCCCGCGACATGGGTCGTCTCGCCGCCGAAGCAGCGCAGCACCTGGACGATGGCGTCGACCTCGCGGATGTTGGCGAGAAACTGATTGCCAAGACCCTCGCCTTTGCTGGCGCCCGCGACCAAACCGGCGATATCGACGAATTCCAGTTGTGTGTGGATCGTCTTGGCCGACTTGGCCAGCTTGGCCAGTTCGTCCAGCCGCGGGTCCGGCACGGCGACTCGGCCAATGTTCGGCTCGATGGTGCAGAAGGGATAGTTGGCGGCCTCGGCTGCCTGCGTTTCGGTCAGTGCATTGAACAGCGTCGACTTGCCGACGTTCGGCAGGCCGACGATCCCGCATTTGAAGCCCATACTCTCGCTCTGTCCTGTCCCGTCGTTAAGTCTTGGTCTTGCCGCCGAGCTGACCCAGGGCACGTTTCAGCGCCTGGGCGAGCAAGCCGTCGCGCTTCGGGTTGCTCTCTGGTGCGGCCACCTGCTCCGGCTTTTCGAGTTGCGGTTCTGCCTGCTTCGTCGGCTGCTTCAGCTCCGTCGTCTCGGCCTTCGGCCTCTGCTTGGTAAGCTCGGCCTTCGGCCTCTGCTTGGTAAGCTCGGCCTTCGGCTCCGGCTTGATGACCTCAGCCTTCGGCTTCTGTGGGCCCACCTCTTGGTTCACCCGGCTCATGAAGGGGCCGTCCTCGCCGGCGACCAGCAACTCGGCATGCCGCACGAGCGCCTCTAGCAAAGGTTCCAGCCAGTCGCCGTCGGTTTTGGGAAAGTCGCTGAGGACCCAGCCGTGAACCGCCTCCTTGCGTCCGGGATGGCCGATCCCCAGGCGCACGCGCTTGAAGTCGGGCCCGATGTGCTGGGTGATCGAGCGCAAGCCGTTGTGGCCCGCCGCGCCGCCGCCCAGCTTCACCCGCACCTTGCCCGGCGCGAGGTCCAGTTCGTCGTGCAGAACCGTCACGGCGGCCGGTGTCAGCTTGTAGAAGCGCAGGGCTTCGCCCACGGCCCGACCGGACTCGTTCATGTAGGTGAGAGGCTTGAGCGCCAGCACCTTCTCGCCGCCCAGCCGGCCCTCGGCAACTTCACCTTGGAAGCCTTTGCGCCAGCCGGAAAAGCCATGGCGCCGGACGATCTCGTCCAGCGCCATGAAGCCGATATTGTGGCGATTGCCGGCATAGCGGGGACCGGGATTGCCCAGGCCGACTAGTAGCAGCATGGTGCCTCCTGTCCCCGCGTGCCGTTCCGTCCGTGCGGTCGGAGCGGAGCGAGGGTCCTACTCCTCGGCCTTCGCCTCTTCCGCCTCGCCGCTCTCGCCTCCGCCTTCGGCCTGCTCCTCCGCCGGCTGCTCCTCAACCACGTTGGGAGCGGCGATCGTGGCGATGGTGAAGTCGCGGTCGGTTATGGTCGGCTCGACGCCCTCCGGCAGCGTGACTTCGCTGATATGCAGGGAGTCGTTGATCTCCTTGCCGGTCAGGTCGACCTCGATGGTGTCGGGGATGGTGTCCGCCCGGCAGCTCAGCTCGACCTCGTGGCGCACCACGTTAAGCACACCGCCCTGCTTCAGTCCGGGAGAGGCGTCCTCGTTGACGAAGTTGACGGGCACGGCGACGGCGACGCGAGAGGCGCCGGTGACGCGCAGAAAGTCCGCGTGGACCGGGACGTCGGTGATCGGATCGAGCTGCAGATCACGGGGCAGCACCTTCTCGGTGCCGCCGCCTTCGACCTTGATATCGTAAACCGTGCCGAAGAAGGCGGCACGCGAGGCCTGCTTTCTCAACACCCGATCCTCGATCAGGATCATCGCGGGGGTCTTTTTGCCGCCGTAGATCACGGCCGGTACCATCCCGTCACGCCGGGCGGCTCGGGCGGTCCCCTTTCCGGCCCGGTCGCGCGGCTGAGCCGGCATCGTATGCGCGTCGCTCATCGCTTTGTCTCCTCAGATAGCTTTGCAAGCTGTTCGGCAGGCTCCAGCCCACCGCAGGAATTGCGCCCGGCCTCCAGGGGTGCCTGACGCGGTGAAAGAGGGTGTGTATAAGCGGCTGAGCCGCGATTTCAAGCGAACTTGCGTGCCGGCGGTTCGTCGAACAGGCTCGACACCGAGCGTTCGTCGCTGATTCGGCGCATCGCCTCTCCCAACAGCGGTGCAATGGTGAGCTGTCGGATGTTCTGAGCTACGCGAACGGCCTCCGTCGCCGGAATGCTGTCGGTGGTCACCAATTCGGTCAAGGGCGAAGCCGAAACGCGCGCCACCGCGCCGCCCGAGAGAACGCCATGGGTAACGTAGGCTGAGACCGAACTGGCTCCGGCGTTCATCAAGGCGACCGCCGCATTACAAAGGGTGCCGGCGGAATCGACGATGTCGTCCACCAGAACGCAGGCGCGGCCCTCCACATCGCCGATGATATTCATCACTTCGGAGACGCCGGCGCGCTCGCGCCGCTTGTCGATGATCGCCAGATCTGCGTCCAGGCGACGGGCGATCGCCCGTGCGCGGACCACGCCGCCGACATCCGGCGAGACGATGGTCAGCGCCTGTCCGTCGTACTTGCGCAGGATGTCGTTGGTAAAGACCGGAGCGGCGAACAGGTTGTCGGTCGGAATGTCGAAGAAGCCCTGGATCTGTCCGGCGTGAAGATCGAGGGTCAAAACCCGGTTGGCGCCAGCGGTGGTGATGAGGTTGGCCACCAGCTTGGCCGAAATCGGCGTGCGCGGACCTGATTTCCGGTCCTGCCGTGCATAGCCGTAGTAGGGAATCACCGCCGTCACGCGCCGGGCCGAGCCGCGCCGCAGCGCGTCCAGCGCGACCAGCAGCTCCATCAAGTTGTCGTTCGCCGGGTAAGACGTCGACTGGATGACGAAGACATCCTCGCCGCGCACGTTCTCCTCGATCTCGACGAAGATCTCCATATCGGAGAAGCGCTTCATCGAGGCCTTGGTTAGCGGCAGGTTGAGATACGCGGAAATGGCTTCGGCCAGTGGCCGATTGGAGTTACCGGTTAGAATTCTCATCGGGTCCACGGTCCAGCTGGGCGCTTGCCGCACGGCCGCCACGGCTTCCTGCCCCGACCCGTGCGCGGCGGACAATATCAATCAGTCACGAAGCTGTAAACGAGCTGTGGCTGTTACGGGATACGATTTTCCGAATCTATCGGCTGACCCAAGCGCCGCGCCGGTGCAGAAGCTCAGGGTCGCCCGCCGGCGGCCTGTTCGATCAACTGCAGCAGGCCGTCGGCCGCATAGTCGGCCACTTGACGGGCGATCTGGCCCCAGCGCCCGTCCAACTGACCGGCTGGAATGCGATTGCTCTGGGCGACACGTCCAATTTCCTGGCCGATTTCCTGTTCAGTCTCACTGTCCGTTGCTCCGGCGGCTGCCCCCCGGTCTGCTGGGGCGGCTGCCTCCAACAGGCGCCATGTTATGGTGGCGCGCTCTGCGCCGGGGCCGTCCGGTTGTACCTCGACGCGCCCCGCGATCAGAAGATCCTGCGGCTCCGGGTCGCGCGCGAGCGGTACGTCGCGGTCCTCCAATTCCGCGCGGAGGGCGGTCGGCAGGCTGTCGGCGCCGTCGCCGGGCGCACCGGAAATCGGCAAGACGACCACCCGCGCGCCTGGAAAGCCGGGCAGGGCGACCTGTTCGATCGGGGCAGGCGCCAGCTGACGTGCGAGATCCGCTGCCAGGGCGTCGGCCACGGCGGCCAACAGTTCCCGATCACTTGCCTCCCAAGCGCCTGTGGGAACTCGTTGCTCGCTCAAGGTGCTGACCAGCGGCGTGCCATCCGGCTCGCTGACGTCGGCGATCAGTGCCAACTGCGCCTGACCGCCCATCGGATCGAGCCGCCCGCTGGTGCTGATCACCCGGTTCCCCGGCGCCCCGCTGGTGGTTGCGCGCAAACCTTGGGCTTCGAGCGCGGTGGCGAGCGCCTCTGCGAAGTCTCCGCCGCTCGGCCCCACACCACTGGCCGGCAGGACGTATAGGGTCTGTCGCTCCGCCAGAGCCCTGAGGTCGACGGCCTTGCCCTCCGGCTGGAACGGCCGTGGGAGCTGTCCGCAGGCCGACAGCAGGCCTGTCAGGGCGATTGCGATCAGCAGGCGCAACAGCTGCCCGCACAGGGTGAGTCGCGGCGGCCGCATCGTCAGAGCATCACGCAGGTGGCGAGCATCCCGAGCATGAGGAAAGCGGCGAAGAGGATGATGTGGGGCACGGCGCTTCTGGCCTCGCTGTAGGGAACGCTCTCGTCAGCGTCAAACCGCAGTTTACAGAAAGTCAGTTTACGGAAAGGTCGAGCGACGCCTGCGACAAGGGTTCCGCAGCGGTCTCGCCGATCAGCGAGCTGCGACCCAGCGTCATGGCCAGCCCAGCCTCACTGTCGAAGATAATGATGTGGACGAAAAAGACCATGCCCGGACGCAACATCACCGGGTTGGCGTGATAGAGCATCGGCCAGTCCATCCAGTTCGGCGCGAAGGTGGTGCCCATGGCATAGCCGCAGGCGTTCATTCGAGCTTCCCGGTAACCGGCCTTGTCGAGGGTTTGGGCATGGGCGTCGAAGGCTTCGCCGACCGTGTTGCCCGGCCGCAGCTTCTCCTCGACCGCCAGCAACGCGTCCCGCGCGGCCGCATGCATCTCGCGCTGCTTCTCGGGGCAACGGCCGACCAGCAGCGTTCGCATCATGGCCGCGTGATAGTGCCGGTAGACACCGGCCCATTCCAGCGTGAGCTGATCGTTCGCCTCAATGTGCCGCCGGCCGGTGTGATAGCGGCAGAGCAGGGCCTGTGGACCGGACCCGATGATAAACTCATTGGCCGGATCGTCGCCGCCGCCGCGATAGATCGCCCCCTGCATTTCGGCCAGGATGTCGCCCTCGTAGGCGCCGGGCTCCGTCAGCCGCTCGGCCGCGGAAAGGGCGGCGTCGGCAAGCTCTGCGCCGCGCCGTAGATAAAGGATCTCGGCCGGCGACTTCACCAGGCGCTGGCGGCTGACCAGCAAAGACGTGTCGGTCAGGTCGGCGCAGCCGGCCAGTGCTGTTTCCAGCCGCTTGCCGTTGGCGGCCGTCAGCCCGTAGGCCTCGTATTCAACACCCAGTTTCGCATTTTTCAAGCCACGCTCTTCCAGAAGAGCGCGCAGGGCTTCGGCCGGGTTCGCCTCGGGCAGGTCCACCCAGATGCGGATGTCGGTTATATCGCTGGTCTGCTCTGCTTGACGCAGATCGGGCGCGCGGGTCAGCAAGGTGGTACGGCCATCCGCCTCCAGAACCAGACACTGGAAGAAGACGTAGCCGAAGGTATCGTAGCCGGTCAGGTAGTACATCGACTCCTGCCGGAAGATCAGCAGGCCGTCCAGGCCCTGCTTCGTCATGGTTTGGCAGGCGCGTGCGCGGCGCTCCGCAAACTCCTCCGCGTCGAAGTGCAATGGCATGTTGAGAGACTAGTCCCCGAGATAGATGACGGATAGCAGACGGCCATAGTCAGGCTCGCCGGCCTTGGTGGCACGGCGGTAGCTGAAGAAGCGCTCGGGCTCGCCGCAGGTGTCGCAGGGCAGTACCTGAACGTTGCCGACCTCGGCCAGCTTGAGGCGGCGGGCGACATAGCCTCTCAGGTCGAAGTGCAGCTTGTCCGAAGCCCTGGCCGAGGGGCTGAAGAACTTGGCGTTGTCGGCGTCCTGGTCCAGGAAGGGCTTGGGAAAGGATTCCCCGACCTCATAGGAGCGTTGGGCGATACAGGGTCCGATGCCGGCGACGATGCGCCCGGCTTCGGCGCCCAGGCGCAGCATGGCAGCGACGGTGGCTTCGAGCACGCCGCCCACGGCCCCCTTCCAACCGGCATGGCAGGCACCGACCACTCCGGCCTCCGCATCGGCCAGCAGAACCGGGGCGCAGTCCGCCGCCAGCACGCCGAGCGCGACACCAGGGCGTTTCGTCACCATACCGTCGGCTCTGGGGCCTTGGCCGATTTCCCAAGACTCGGTGACTTCGACCACCTCGGCCGAGTGGACTTGATGCAGCGTTGCCAGCGCGTCGCCAGGCAAATCGAGGTGTGCCAACGCCCGCCGCCGGTTTTCGCGCACGGCGGCCGGATCGTCGTCCGAGCCGGGGCCGCAGTTGAGCGAGGCGTAGAGCCCCTGCGACACGCCACCCTCGCGAGAGAAGAAGGCGTGGCGAACTCCCGGCAACTCGTTGATCGGTCCGATGGTCAACATGGCCGCAGTCTAGACCGGATCGCGAGTCCAGCCCATAGGGTCGCACTCGCACTTGCGCTCCGGGAGCGACAGGACGGTCGCGATCGAGGGACTGTTTGCGGAAGATTGTGTGAGTGCCTGTGCTGGGCGGAAGAAGAAAACCCCGCCGCGACTGGCGCGGCGGGGTCGGGAATATCCCGTGAAGTGTCAGGAGAGATCGATGCCCACGGTCAAGGACGAAACCGGCGCATGCCGGGTAGGGCCTGTCGCGTGAAGCAACGCAAATCTAGGAGGTTAGATTTGATATTGCAACTCATTATCATTTGCAAAAGCGGAATTATCCAATCCTAACCTCGTCAGCGGTTTTGCTGCATTGCAACAGAGCGGTTGACTCGAGCGCGGTTGCGGAGGCTTGATTTCATCTGTTTGAAACAGAATTTTACACAGACGAACTAGAAATTCCGACCGGATCGAAGCCGTCACGAGAAACAGCCGATAGGCCGGTCGAGGTGGAGGAGCCGAACCTTGGCGGAGATCGCTGCCATCTGGCGCTACCCTGTGAAGGGCCTTGCGGGCGAGCGTCTGCCCTCCGTGTCGCTGACGGCCGGCCGGTTGCTTCCGCATGATCGGCGCTTTGCACTTGCGCACGGTTCGACTCGCTTCGACCCCGGTGCTCCGGAGTATCTGAAGCCCAGTAACTTCTTCCAGCTCAAGCGCGACGAGAAGCTGGCGCAACTCGGCCTGACCTTCGAGGCGGAGAGTGGACACCTGACGCTGACCCGCAAGGGCAAACCAGTGGTCCGCGGCAAGGCGGACGATCAGACCGGTCGGCTGGTGCTGGCGCAGTTCTTCGCCACATTTCTGGGCGAGAGCGGGCGCGGTGTGCCCAAACTGGTGGCCGCCGAGGGCCATGCCTTCACCGACCTGCCGGAGCGGCAGATCTCCCTGCTCAATCTGGCCAGCGTACGCGATCTGGAGCGGGTGGTTCGGGCCGAATTGGACCCACGCCGCTTTCGTGCCAACATCTGGCTGGAAGGTCTGCCGCCCTGGGCCGAGTTCGACTGGGTCGGTCGGACCATCTCCTTCGGGCCGGCCGGTCTGCGCCTAAGGGTCGATGCCCCGATCGAGCGCTGTGCCGCTACCAACGTCGATCCCGACACGGCCGAGCGCGACCTCAACATCCCGCTCAGTTTGCAGCGCGGCTACGGCCACCGCCACATGGGGATCTACTGCGAAGTGCTGGACGACGGCGAGGTCTCGGAGGGGCAAGGCGTCGACGTCCCGGCCGAAGCAAGGGAAGCGCTGCCCTTCTAGCGCCTGTTGTGATCGTATGGACTCGCTTCGCGGTTCCGCCGATCCCAAGAAACGGACTCTCACACTTTGAATCGAGACTGGATTTAACGGAATCGCCGGACCCAATACGTGGGTCCGGCTGATCACTATCCGGTCTAGGGACCGGACGATCGGTCAGAGCCGCTTGGCACAGCCGGCGATTGCATCCAATCTGATTGAGAGGCAAGGGTTTGACGCGGAGTCACCGTGACCGACGGAACCGCGAGCGGTCAGCCACGGTCGCAATTTGCTCGAGCCGCCGGTAGCGGGCGAAAAAGGGGGGCTTCGGTCGGGATGGAACGCGTGCAGGCGCTCTTCGGGATCTTTGTGATCTTTGCCATTGCCTGGCTGCTGAGCGAGAACCGGCGAGCGGCACGGCCGTCGGTGGCGCTGATTGCCATCGGCCTGCAGGTCGCCATCGCCGGTCTGCTGCTCCATGTCCCTTTGGTGAAGTCGGCACTATTGCTGGCCAACGATGCCGTCCTGGCGCTGCAGGCCGCCACCGAGGCCGGGACGAGCCTAGTTTTCGGCTACCTAGGTGGGGCGGCATTGCCCTTCGATGAGCCCTATCCTGGGGCTGCCTACATCCTCGCCTTCCGTGGTCTGCCGCTGCTCATTCTGGTCAGCGCCTTGGCGGCACTGCTGCTTTATTGGGGATTGCTGCAGCGGATCATCCGTGGCTTTGCCGCTCTGTTGGAGCGCAGCTTCGGCGTCGGCGGACCGGTCGGTTTCGTCGCCTCGGCCAACGTTTTCTTCGGCATGGTCGAGGCACCATTGTTTGCCCGCGGGTATCTGGAGCGGCTCGACCGCGGCGAACTCTTCATGGTGATGGCCGTGGGCATGGCGACCATCGCGGGCACCATGCTGGCTCTCTACGTGACGATTCTCGGCCCGGTGCTGCCCAATGCGGCCGGACATCTGATTACGGCCTCACTGATCAGCGTTCCGGCGGCGCTGGCCATTGCCACCCTGATGGTGCCGCGCGAGGGCTCACCGACCCAAGCCCGGGTCGAGGTGGTCTCAGAGGCGAGCGGCAGCATGGATGCCATCGTGCGCGGCACTCAAAGCGGTCTGAAGATTTTCCTCAGCGTGCTGGCGATGCTGCTCGTGATGATCGGCCTGGTGCATCTGGTCGATGCCGTTCTGGGTCTGCTGCCCGAGGTGGCCGATACGCCGCTGTCTCTGGGTCGTCTGTTCGGCTGGATCTTCAGCCCCTTGGTCTGGCTGATCGGCATTCCCTGGGAGGAGGCGGCCGAAGCCGGGCGGCTGATGGGCGTAAAGACCGCGCTCAACGAATTGGTTGCCTACCTGGAACTGGCCAAGCTGCCGGAAGAAGCGCTGTCCGAGCGTAGCCGTCTTATCATGACCTATGCGCTGTGCGGTTTTGCCAACTTCGGCAGCCTTGGCATCATGATCGCCGGCCTCGCCACCCTGGCTCCCGAACGCCGAGCGGAGATCGCCGGTCTGGGCCTGAAATCGATCGTTGCGGGAACGCTTGCCACGCTTTCGACCGGCGCCGTGGTGGGCTTGTTCTAAGGTCGGCCTGATGGCGCTCGTACCCCCCACCCCCAAGGAACGGTGTTTGCCGGCGTCATAGTGGCCACGGACGAACCGAACCGTCGTATTCGGCATTGCTGCACAGGTGCCCTTAGCATCGTAGGGCGACCCGACCCGGGTTGCGGCCGCCTCCCGAGCAAAGACGGAGCCAGTTGTAGCCCCTAGACCAGATAGTGATCAGTCGGACCCACGTATTGGGTCCGGCGATTCCGTTAAATCTGGTCTCGATTCAAAGTGGTAGAGTCTGTTTCTTGTGATCGGCGGAACCGCGAAGCGAGTCCATACGATCACAACAGGCTCTACCGTCCCCGGCCGCGCCGGGCCTTCGGACTTTTGCTCTTGGCGTGGGCGTCCGAGCGCATTAGGGCGGCGGCGAAGGAGTCGGGATCGGTCTTCATCGGCTCGCGCCGGCTGCCCGATTTGCCGCGCTTCTTCCGGCCTTCGGCTTTGCGATTGTAGCCCGCGCCTATGTCGCCCGTGCCGTCCCAGACCGCCCGGTGCGGAATCTCTAGATCGGCGTTCTCCAGGCGCATGATCTCGTCGCGCAGGCTTGCGGCTTCCTCGAACTCCAGGTTCGCGGCCGCCTCCTTCATGCGCTTCTCCAGCTCCGCGATGTAGGTCTTCAGGTCCTTGCCGACCAACTCGCCTTCTTCGCCGCCCGTGCCGACGGTGACATGGTCGCGCTCGTAGACCGACTGCAGAATGTCGGAGATCTGCTTCTTGACCGTGGCCGGGGTGATGCCGTGCTCGGCGTTGTAGGCCTGCTGCCGCTCGCGCCGTCGCTCTGTCTCCCCGAGCGCCGCCTTCAGGCTGTCGGTCATCTTGTCGGCGTAGAGGATGACCCGGCCGTCGACGTTGCGTGCCGCGCGCCCGATGGTTTGGATCAGCGAGGTTGCGGAGCGCAGATAACCTTCCTTGTCGGCGTCGAGGATCGTGACCAGCCCGCACTCGGGAATGTCCAGGCCTTCGCGCAGCAGGTTGATGCCGACCAGCACGTCGAACACGCCGAGGCGCAGGTCGCGGATGATCTCGATGCGCTCCAAGGTGTCCACGTCCGAGTGGATGTAGCGTACCTTCAAGCCGGACTCATGAAGATACTCGGTCAACTGCTCCGCCATGCGCTTGGTCAGGGTGGTGACCAGCACGCGCATGTTGCGGGCGACGGTGTCGCGGCACTCGGCGATCAGATCGTCGACCTGGTTTTCGGTCGGGCGAATCAGACAGACCGGATCGATCAGTCCGGTCGGACGGATCACCTGCTCGACGAAGACGCCGCCCGTTCGCTCCAGCTCCCAGCGCCCTGGTGTGGCCGAGACATAGACGGAGGGCGGGCGCATGGCGTCCCATTCCTCGAACTTCAGGGGGCGGTTGTCGATGCAGGACGGCAAGCGGAATCCATACTCCGACAGAGTCGACTTGCGCGCGAAGTCGCCCCTGTACATGCCGTTGAGCTGACCGACGGTGACGTGGCTCTCGTCGACGAATAGCAGGGCGTCGTCGGGCAGGTATTCGAAGAGTGTCGGCGGCGGTTCGCCCGGATTGCGGCCCGAGAGATAGCGCGAGTAGTTCTCGATGCCGGCACAGGAGCCGGTGGCCTCCATCATCTCCAGATCGAAGGTGGTGCGCTGCTGCAGCCGCTCGGCCTCCAGCAGCTTGCCGGCTGCGACGAACTCGTCCAGCCGGATCTTCAGGTCCTGCTTGATCTGCTGGATCGCCTGGACCAGCGTCGGCCGCGGCGTGACGTAGTGGCTGTTGGCGTAGACCTTGACCGCCTCCAGCGTCTCGGTCTTCTCGCCGGTCAGAGGATCGAACTCGTGGATCGCTTCGACCTCGTCGCCGAACAGGCTGAGGCGCCAGGCGCGGTCCTCGTAGTGGGCCGGGAAGATCTCGACGGAGTCGCCGCGCACGCGGAAGGTGCCACGGTGGAAGTTACCGTCGTTGCGTTTGTATTGCAGTTCGGTCAGGTCGCGCAGCAGTTGCTTGCGGTCCAGGGTCTCGCCGCTGCGCAGAATGCGTGTCATGCGCGCGTAGGTCTCGGGCGCGCCGATGCCGTAGATGCAGGAGACCGAGGCCACGATTACCACGTCGCGCCGTTCGAACAGCGCGCGCGTGGCGGAGTGGCGCATCCGGTCGATCTGCTCGTTGATCGAGGACTCCTTCTCCACATAGGTGTCGCTGCGCGGGACGTAGGCCTCGGGCTGGTAGTAGTCGTAGTAGGAGACGAAGTACTCCACCGCGTTCTCGGGAAAGAACGAGGTCATCTCTGCATAAAGCTGCGCGGCCAGGGTCTTGTTCGGCGCCAGGATCAAGGTCGGGCGCTGCAACGCCTGGATCACATGGGCCATGGTGAAGGTCTTGCCGGAGCCTGTAACCCCCAGCAGCACCTGGTCGCGCTCGCCCTGTTGCAGTGCTTGCGTCAGCTCCATGATCGCCTGGGGCTGATCGCCGGCCGGCTGAAAGTCGGAGGCGACGTCGAGCGGCGGAGACTCGCTGGAGAGCTGCTCGCGCGCTACAGCCAACTCGCTCAGGAACTCTTGGTAGGCGTTCTCGGGCATGACACTAATGTAGAGCGTTCCCCCCCGGGCTGGCGAGGGGAGGGGTGCGTTTTTTCCCGGTCCTGCGGGCCGGAAGCGCGCATCAGCGAAACAGCATGACGGGAACCTTGCAGAGGCGGAGCATCTCCGTGGTGGTCGAGCCGATGATCAGGCTCCGCATGCGGGAGTGGCCATAGGCGCCCATCACCAGAAGATCGATCCCGTCCGATTCGACCGCCTGTGAGATCACCGTCTCCGGCTGTCCGCTTACGATGTCGGCCTCGACGGCATAGCCGCCGCCTTTCAGGAGAGCCTGTGCATCGGTGAGTCCTTTGCGGGTCTCCGCCGTCTCGGGGCCGACCGCCAGCAGCCGGCCTTGCAGACCGGCGAACAGGGGGCTGCGGGCGACGTAGTCGACCGCCTTCATGCTGCTGGCGCCGCCATCGTAGGCGATCAGGAAGCGCTCGATCGGTCGAAAGGCGCGGGAGGCGACGAAGACCGGCTTGTGGCAGGTGCGAACGATGCGTTCCAGGTTGGAGCCGAGATGCAGCTTGGCGAAGTCCGCCGCCTCGCCACGCTTGCCGATCATCACCAGGTCGGCCTCGCTCTCGCTCTCGGCCACCGTCTCGACGATATCGCCCAGCTTGAGGCGTGCCTGCACCTGGGTAACACCCGCATCCTCGAGAATTGCGCGGGCATCTTCGAGAATCGCCTGACCGCGCTTGCGCGCCAGCTTGGCCGTCTGTTCGTCGAGCTCGCTCAACTCCTGCAGGAGCGCGGAGCGCGCGCCCAGCGCGATGTTGCCGCTCAGATCGATCCGCGTCGCGGCCGTTTCCCGGCGTCCCAGGACATGCAGCAGCTCCACCGCCGCATCCGTGCGCTTGGCGATCCAGGCCGCATGATCGCAGAGGCTGCGCGCGTAGATCGAGGCGTCGACGAGGGCGATCAGCTTGGTGTCGGGCAGCTTGGTCATGGGCGGTCTCCTCAATGCCCCATCAGCCGGTCGAAGGCGTCGGGCTTGTCGTGGATCGCCAGCTTGTCCACGATCGTCTCACTGGCTCTATTGATCCCGACGATTTCCACCTCCGTCCCCTCGCGTCGAAACTTCACGACGATCATATCGAGTGCGGCCACGCTGGAAATATCCCAGATGTGCGCTCGGCTGACGTCGATGATCACTCTATCCAGCGCTTCGCGAAGATCGAAGGCGTTGCTGAAGGCTTCGGCCGAGGCGAAGAAGACCTGCCCCTCGACCAGGTAGGTCCGGACCTTGCCGTCGTCTGAGAGGGTCGAGGTGACCCGGAAGAGCTGCGAGATCTTCCAGGCGAAGAAGATGCCCGACAGCAGCACGCCGACGAGCACGCCAATCGCGAGATTGTGCGTCACGACCACGCAGACGACGGTCGAGAGCATCACGATCGAGGAGCTGCGGGGATGGTCGCGCAGGTTGCGGACGGACGACCAGCTGAAGGTACCGATCGAGACCATGATCATGATGGCGACCAGTGCGGCCATCGGGATCTGCTTCACCCAGTCACCCAGCACAACGATCATGAACAGCAGGAAGATCCCTGCGCAGAAGGTGGACAGCCGGCCGCGCCCGCCCGACTTCACGTTGATGATCGACTGACCGATCATCGCGCAGCCGGCCATGCCGCCGATGAAGCCGGTCGCGGTATTGGCCAGGCCCTGGCCGACGCACTCGCGGTTGCGGTCGCTCGGCGTGTCGGTCAGGTCGTCGACGATGGTTGCGGTCATCAGCGATTCCAGCAGTCCGACGGCGGCGACGGCGGCCGAGTAGGGCAGGATGATCAGCAGCGTCTCCAGCGTCAGCGGGATGTCGGGCAGCAGGAAGACCGGCAGGGTCGAGGGCAGCTCGCCCATGTCGCCCACGGTGCGCAAGTCGAGATCCAACAGGAGGGCGGCCGAGGTGAGCACGACGATACAGATGAGCGGCGAGGGGACCGACTTGGTCAGCCGGGGGAAGAGATAGATGATGGCCAGACCGGCGGCGACCATCGCGTAGGTCAGCCAAGGGACGCCGATCAATTCAGGGAGCTGCGCCATGAAGATCAGGATCGCCAGCGCGTTGACGAAGCCGGTGATGACGGAGCGCGAGACGAAACGCATGACGGCGCCCAGACGCAGCAGTCCGGCGGCGATCTGCAGCAGGCCGGCCAGGACCGTCGCAGCCAGCAGGTATTGCAGGCCGTGCTCCTTGACCAGTGTCACCATCAGCACGGCGGTCGCAGCCGTTGCGGCGGAAATCATGCCAGGCCGGCCGCCGGTGATGGCCACGATCACGGCGATCGAGAAGGAGGCATAGAGGCCGATCTTGGGGTCGACGCCGGCGATGATTGAGAAGGCGATGGCCTCCGGGATCAGCGCGAGCGCGACCACGAGGCCGGCGAGGACATCGCCGCGGATATTGCCGACCCACTGGTCGCGATAAGCAAGAAGCGAATTCATGATCTATCCCGGGTCAGTCGAGTGACGGCGTTGGCCGGACGGTTCGCCGGATGAAAGGCACGGATCGAGTGTCTGATCACCGCCCGCAAGGTTTGGCCTCGCAGTCGTGATGACGCAGTCGCAATGAAAGGGCATTGGATTTCTGTAATTGGATCTTGATAAGGGAGCTTATGCTGCGGCGCAACATGGAATTCGCCACGTGACCTTTGGCGTGGCCGGATTGGACGGTCGAACCGGTCGGCCCGGCGCAGGCCTGGCTTGGCGACTCCGAGGCCTCATGGCCAGAGTACGGCGGAGTGCCATGTCTCGGAGTGTTGGATCGAATGATCGTCGTCTACGGGCTCAAGAACTGCGATAGCTGCCGCAAGGCGCGGAGTTGGCTGACCGAGAGAGATCTCGTCCATCGCTTTCACGATCTGCGGGCCGACGGATTGCCGCCGTCGCGGCTCGAGGCTTGGCTGGCTGCGCTTGGTTGGGAAACCGTCTTGAACCGCCGTGGCACCACTTGGCGGCAGTTGCCGGAGGAGGTGCGGTCCAGCGTCACCGGCGAAACCGCTGCCGGGTTGCTGGCCGATCACCCGGCCCTGATCAAGCGCCCCGTCTTCGAACTGTCTGATGGCCGCGTGCTGATCGGCTTCACCGGGGCCCAGCAGACAGCTTTGGCGGAAGCTCCGCCCGATTGATTTTACCAAGCGCTCGATCCTGACAAGCAGGTCGGCCGCGTCAATCGGGGAGTTGCGGTGCGCCGGCCTCGTTCAGCGGTGCGTGCGGGTTCCAGGCCACTTCCCACAGATGCCCGTCAAGATCGCGAAAGTAACCTGAGTAACCGCCCCAGAAGGCCTCGGCTGCCGGTTTGACGACCTCGGCACCGGCCGCCTTCGCCTCGGCCAGCACGTCGTCCACGGCCTCGCGACTGCGGGTGTTGTGCGCCAAGGTTATGCCGCTGAAGGCCTGCTTCGGGTCGGGCGCCTTGGCGTGCAGACCTACATCCTCGGCCAGCTTGTCCCAGGGGTAGAGCGCCATCGCCAGACAACCGCAGCGAAAGAAGCGGATACCCTCGAATTGCCTGGCCACCCGTTGCCAGCCGAGCGCTTCGTAGAAAGCACTACTCCGCTGCAGGTCCGTCACGCCGAGGGTAACGATGGTGATACGCGGTTCCATGAGCTTCTCTTCGCAGAGCGGCAGGTGATTCGCAATCTGTCCGCTGCTCGGCCGCTGTCACTCGTCGTCTGGGGTGCGCATGAGTGTCTCTGTCTCCTCCATCCCCCCTAGAACTTGATCGTAGTTTTCCCGCAAAACTGGCGGGCCGTAGTCCAGCAGAAAGCGCTGGCTTGGCGTCGGCGCCTCCAGCTCTCCGCGCATGCGAGCCCAGTCGTCTGAGCTTTGAAGCGCGCCGCCTTCCCCGCGAGCCGCGCGGTCCAGAACGTCGCCGAAGCTGGGAATGTCCGGCGACGGCGCCCAGGGCTTGTGGCTGAACCAGGCCCAGTCCGGCGGCGCCTCGAGGGTCTCCAGTGCGATCGTGACGGGACGGCCCTGTTTCAGCCCGTGCCGGATTTCGGCCCGATAGATTTCGGGCAAATTCGCGGAGTACAACCGGGTTCGGCGCAGGGCCATGTCACGCAGGCCCTCCGGAATTTCGGTACCGCTTGGGTGCCACGTGGCATAGTCCAGCGCGCGAGCGCGACTTGGCGTCACCCCGAGCCCCTGGGCGTAGGCGATGGCGATGTTCCAACGCGCCACCGGATTGCCCGCCCGCGCCGCCTGCAGATGCCAGTCGAAGGCTTGTCCGATGTCGAACGGAAGCCCGACTCCCAGCATATAAAGCTGGCCAAGGTTGTTCATGGCCGGGTCAAAGCCCTGCTCGGCTGATTGCCGATAAAGGCTCTCCGCAATCACGAAGGAGCGGAGAAAGGGTGGATTGCTTTCAAAGAACTCGTCTGCCCGTTGGCGCCGGACAGCAGGGGACTCTCGACCGTAGAGTCGCTTGAGGCGCAAATGGCGGATGGCGAGTTGGGTCAGGCCTTCAGTCTCGTGGACCCAGGCGAGGTGAAAGAGCGAAGCCGCATCACCGGCGTGCGAGGCATAGGCGTACCAAAGGCTGGCGCGCGGCAGGTCGTTGTGAAGCGACCAGCTATGTCCGACCTCGCGGAACAACTCGACACAGCCGGCATTGGGCGCCTCGAGGTCGCAGCCCCACTTGGCGCGCGTCTCGTTGATGTAGGGCCAGCCGAAGACCACCGCGACGCCGAGGGCCGTGGCGAAGAGGGTGACGATCAGCTTGCCCATGACGCCCTTTCCCGTATCGCGGCGGCACCAGTCTGCAAGCACTCTTATAAATATGCGTTAAGAGGCGCTTCTGCTACGAATGCGGGATCTTACATTGGTGACCGCTTGGGGCGCAGATGTCGGGTAAAGAAATCGAAGATCTCTGCGTGATGTTGATTCTCGGCCTCGCTGTCGGGCATGTGGTCTTGGCCTTCATAGTAGTGCACCTCCGGGCTGCGGCCGGCTGCCGTCAGCCGTTGCTCCAGTCGGCGCGTCATTTCGCAGCTCCACATTTTGTCGGCGCTGCCATGGCTGAGAAACACGGGGCCTGTGTAACGCTCGATCTCGATTGGCGTGGTCGGGCGCAGCGCCTCGCTGCTGCCACGCCATGTCCAGGCAATGTCGGCGGGGTCCCAGACCTGCCAGCCTGGATCGCCGCGGTCGCGCCAGGTCGCGGCACGAAAGGCGCCGCAGACGACGTCGGCCGGCGCGTGGACGGCAACGGCATCGGGTCGTCCCTCCAAGTCGTCGCGTGCCATTAGGGAAGTCACCAGCAGAGCATGCTCGGCGCCGCGCGATACGCCGTACAGACCAAGGCCCGCTCCTGCCAAGGTGAAGGATTTCAGCGCGGCTAGGGCCTCGACGGTACGGTCGAGCGGAACGTCCAGGATGCTACCTGCGTTCCAGGCGTTCCCGCCCTTGGAGTAGCCGAACGGAAAGGCGAGGAAGCCGTGAGCCGCTAGCAGAACGGCATTGCGATGGCTCCAGCCGGCCCCGGCGCCTTCCGACCCGTGCAGGACCAGCACCGCCGGAAAGGGTCCGTCGCCCGGCGGCCCGTAAGTTGCGCCCCAACCGGGCAGCAGGCGGCGTACGATCTTCAGCGACATGTTTCCGCTCTTTGCATTCAAATCTCTAGCATGCCAGATCGCATGCGGAGTTGGTGGACGGCTGTCCTGTTCGCAGACTGTTTTTCAATTGCCCTTGCTTTGTGGTCTTTTGAACAGAGTACGCTGGTAAGGTGATGCGACTTTGTCGAAAAATTCGGGAGACACCGGTTTGGAACGAGGCGTCCAGCCTGACGGTCTGCTTGTTCAATGAGGACTCGTGAATTCTGATGCCCTGGTTCCCGGTGCTCTGCGCTGCGCTTCTTTCCATGCTCGGTTACACGATCTTCCGGTCGGAAGCGGTTGGGTTCGGCGCGGCCGCTGCGGGCTTCATCGCCGGGCTGGCGCTAAAAGGCTATTTTGAGAGATAGCCACTTCGTCGTCCGGAGACGTCTGTCTTCGCTCGAGCTGTCAGCACCTCTATTGATTTAATTCGTTTGCCGTAGATCGAAAATTAAAATCATTCCAGCTCTTGACGCAATGCAGCAAACGTCCAAATTAGCCGGTTAGTTGCATGTTGGAGGCGTTCCAAAAAACGCCCTTCACCTATCCAGGCTTTGGCAGCGACCCGGCTCTTTTCGAGGGCGGTCGTCTCTGCGCGACATCGCAAGATCTTCCAAAAGGAGACAGAAAATCATGCTGACCATTGGCGACACTTTTCCCAGCTTCGACTTGACCGCCGTGAAGGCCGGCACACCGCAAGCTCCGTCCGAAGCCTTCGAACGGGTGACCGATAAGAACTTTCCAGGCCAGTGGCTCGTCGTCTTTTACTGGCCGAAGGATTTCACTTTCGTCTGCCCGACCGAGATCGCCGAGTTCGGCCGGCTGACCGAGGACTTCGCCGACCGCGACGCCCAGGTGCTCGGCGTGTCGACCGACAACGAGTTCGTCCATCATGCCTGGAAGCGCGACCACGAGGATCTGCGCGCGCTGCCCTTCCCCATGGTCTCCGACATCAAGCGGGAGCTGGCCGGCCAGCTCGGTATCCTCGACCGTGACGAGGGCGTGGCGCTGCGCGCGACCTTCATCGTGGATCCCGAGGGTGTCATCCAGCATGTCGCCGTCAACGGCCTCAACGTCGGCCGCAACGTCAAGGAGACGCTGCGCGTGCTCGATGCGCTGCAAACCGACGAGCTCTGTCCCTGTAATTGGGAGAAGGGCGAGGAGGTCCTGAAGGTCGCGTAAGGCCGAGACCTCCGGCCAGCCCCGCCATCCTTGCTCTCAATGCGATCGCGTCGGCGACTCGTCTCGAGGGCAAGGCGGTGGCTTGGCGGACCGCGCGATTGCGTCACGCACGCGCGACGCCGGCGCAGTGCGCCCAGTTGTATGACAAGCCAGGAGTTTCCCGATGTCTCTAGACAGTCTGAAGAGCCGCATCCCTGCCTACGCCAGAGATATCAAGCTCAACCTTTCAAACGTGCTCGATCCGCAGGCTCTGACCGAGCAGCAGGTCTGGGGTATTGCCTTGGCCAGCGCCATCGCCAGCCGAAACCCAGAGGTGCTTGAGGCGATCGCTGCGGAGGCCGAAGCCAAGCTTTCACCCGAGGCGCAGACGGCGACCCGCACGGCCGCGGCCCTGATGGCGATGAACAACGTTTACTACCGCTCGACCCATCTGATCTCCAATCCGGAGTACGGCAAGCTGCCGGCCCGGCTGCGCATGAACGCCATCGCCAATCCGGGCATCGACAAGCTCGACTTCGAACTCATTTCTCTCGCAGTTTCGGCGATCAACGGCTGCGGTATGTGCCTGGATGCCCACGAACGCGAAGTGTCGGGCAAGGGCGCGACCAAAGAGGGCGTGCAGGACGCGCTGCGCATTGCCGCGGTCATTCACGCCGTCGCTGTCACGCTGGAGGCGGAAAGGGCAGCCTTGGCCGAGAGGGCTGCGGCCTGAGCGGGACCGGAGCGAGTGGTGCCGGTCAGATGAGCGGCGCCACCTCGGTCACGAACAGCAGTGCACCGAAAGCGGCGCCCAGCAGCAGAGCGGCGTAGGTCAGAGTTTGCCGAACGCGCCGCCACCGGCGGCGGCGAGGGTTTTCATAGCAAAGCAGGGTAAGATAGCCGTTACGCATCGTTGCGCTGCTGTTGAACATTTGCCCCATCGTGAACCCTCCGCCACACGCGAATTGAATCCGACCTCGGCAAGCCTGGAGAGTCATGAGTCAAAGATGCGGCCAACGCGTGAACTCTGTTCTCTCATACGTTTAGAGAGCAATTCACGTCATAGGCGGGAGCAGCTCCGCTTCCGCCTATGACGATCGCGCTTTAAGCTGCGGGCGGCTGTCATGATCAAAGGGCGTCCTGCGCGAGGTTGTCATCGCTGGCGCCCTCCGATAGCTTCCGGCTCGCTTTTCTTGGCTCGCCCGGTTGCGGGCCTAGCTCCGGAGGATTTTCGCGATGCCGCTGCTCGCCGAGCGCCTGTCCCGCATCAAGCCTTCGCCGACCATCGCCGTCACGACCAAGGCACGCGAACTGAAGATCGCCGGCCGCGACGTGATCGGTCTCGGTGCGGGCGAACCGGACTTCGATACGCCGGAGAACGTCAAGCGCGCGGCGATCGCCGCCATCGAGCGCGGCGAAACCAAATACACTGCCGTCGACGGCACGCCTGAGCTGAAGAAGGCCATTGCCGCCAAGTTCGAGCGCGACAACGGCTTGAGCTACGCGCCTGAGCAGATCACCGTCGGCACCGGCGGCAAGCAAGTACTCTACAATGCCTTGATGGCGACGCTCGACCCGGGTGACGAGGTGATCATTCCGGCGCCCTTCTGGGTGTCCTATCCCGATATGGCACTGCTCGCCGAAGGCGAACCTGTCGTGGTGCCCTGCTCCCAGAATGCCGGCTTCAAGTTGCAGGCCGAAGATCTTGAACAGGCGATCACCAAGAAGACGAAATGGCTGATCCTCAACAGCCCGAGCAACCCGACCGGCGCGGCTTATTCCGCAGTCGAGTTGAAGGCTTTGGCGGAGGTGCTGCTGCGGCATCCGCATGTCTACGTGATGACCGACGACATGTACGAAAAGCTGACCTATGACAGTTTCGAGTTCGCCACTCTGGCACAGGTCGAACCGAAGCTCATGGATCGCACCCTGACGGTGAACGGGGTGTCGAAAGCCTACGCCATGACCGGTTGGCGCATCGGCTTCGCCGGCGGTCCGGTCGAGCTGATCAAGGCCATGGCCAAGATCCAGTCGCAGTCGACCAGTAATCCCTCTTCGATCAGCCAGGCGGCGGCGGTCGAGGCCCTGAACGGGACTCAGGACTTCATTCCCGAAAACAACGCGACCTTCAGAGCGCGGCGGGACCTTGTTGTCGATGCGCTCAATACCTGCCCCGGCCTGAGCTGTTCGCGGCCCGAGGGCGCCTTCTATGTCTATCCCTCCTGCGCCGGCGCGATCGGCAAGACGACTCCGGACGGAAAGAAGATCCAGTCGGACGAAGACTTCGTGACCTACCTGCTGGAGGGCGAGGGCGTCGCGGCCGTACACGGTGCGGCCTTCGGACTCTCGCCTTATTTCCGTATCTCCTACGCAACCTCGACCGAGGCGTTGGAGGAGGCCTGCAAGCGCATCAAACGCGCTTGCGAGGCTCTGAAGTAGCGCGCCGCCCATGAAGATTCTGATCTTCGGCAGCGGCGGAATCGGCGGCTACTTCGGCGCCCGTCTGGCCGAAGCGGGTGAGGAGGTGGTCTTCGTCGCCCGCGGCGCCTTTGCGGAGGCTCTGCACCGTGACGGCCTGCGGATCTTCTCGGCCCGTGGCGATCTGCATCTCAAGCCTGTGGCGGTGCATGAGAGCGCAGAGACGACGGGAGCGGTCGACGCGGTGCTGATCTGTACCAAGATGTGGTCGCTTCCCGAGGCGGCCGAGGCGATTCGCCCACTCTTGACGCCGGATACGGCCGTGGTGCCGCTGCAAAACGGTGTCGAAGCCGTCGATTGGCTCAGCGAGGCGATAGGGCCGGAAAACCTGCTGGGCGGTGTCGCCTACATCTCCGCGCACATCGAGGCGCCGGGTACGATTCGCCACAACACGCAGCACGCCCGTATCGTCTTCGGGGAACTGGACGGCCGCCGTTCCGCCCGCGCGGAAGCGCTATACGAGGCATTGGAGCGCGCGGGGATCGATGCAGTCCTGACCGACGACGTGACGCGCGCCCTCTGGGAGAAGTTCAGCACCCTGGCCCCCTTGGCGGGGGCTTGCAGCTACTTTCGCAAGGATATCGCGGGGGTCCGCGACAGCGCCGGGGGGCGTGAGTTGCTGCAGGCGCTGGCAGGCGAGTGTATCGCGGTTGGCCGGGCGCGTGGCGTCGCCTTGCCCGAAGGGTGGGAAGACAAGGTCTATGCGCGCTTCGACGAACTGGGCGGCGCCGTCAAGCCCTCCATGTTGGTCGACCTGGAGCGTGGCAACCCTCTGGAGCTGGAGTGGCTGAGCGGCGCGACGCTGCGCTTGGGCGAAGCCACCGATATCGACACGCCGGCCAGCCGCAAAGTCTACAACGAACTTCGTCCCTTCGCCGAGGGAAGGAGCAAGAGTCTTGCGGAAGGATGAGTCTCGGGCTCCCGGTCGCGATAAGGGCCCTGCCTGGCTGAAGCCGGCCTGCGACTACGTACCCTTGCTGGTTTTTCTGGCGGTCTACTTCGCCAGCGACATCCTGACTGCCACCGCTGCGTTGATGGCGGCGACTCTGCTGGCCGTGATCGCCTCCTGGGCCGTGGCGCGGGCCATTCCCTGGTTGCCGCTTTTCGCTGCCGCGATCCTCGGTGTTTTCGGCGGCCTGACCTTGGCCTTCGAGGACGACATCTGGTTGAAGATCCGTCCGACGGTGATGCAGGTGATCTTCGCCGTCGCACTCTACGGCTCCCTGCTGCTCGGCAAACCGCTGTTGAAGTTGATGATCAACCGCGCCTTCGCCATGCCGGACCCGGCTTGGCGCGTGATGACGCTCCGCTTCGCTCTCTTCTTCCTCGTAATGGCGGTCCTCAACGAAGTGGTCTGGCGGACCCAGTCGACCGACTTTTGGGTCACCTTCGACACGATCGGCCAGATGGGCATCAACTTCATTTTCGCCATGAGCCAGCTTCCCTACATGCTGCGTCAGCACGAAGCGGCGCAAGCGGCTGAAAAGGGGGGCGATATTCGACCAGGGGATGAAAGCACCTAGCGCGGACCCCAGGCATCGCGGTGTGCGCCGGAAATGAAGCGGCGCGCAAGCCGTGCAGATATGGTTATGTTATGCTCGGCATGATAGTGTTGAAAATGAGCCGAGGACCTCGCTGCGGCACATTGGGAGCGGGACATGCCGTTCGATCTCAAATCCACTGTGGCCGAGCTTGGCGAGCGGATCGTGCATCCCGAGCAAACTGCCTTTCTCGACTACTGGTTTTCGCGCTCGAGCGCGGGGCGGCTGCCGGCCCGGCGCGACCTCGACCCGCTCGATTTCCCCAGTCTTCTGCCGCGTATCGCGCTGATCGACGTGGTGAGCGAAAACGGTCGGTTGAGCTTCCGCTACCGTCTGGCCGGCACGGAAATCGTTGCACGGGCCCGGCGCGATCCCACCGGCAAGCGCTTCGACGAACTCTATAGCGGCGATTACCTGACACAGGCGCAAGCGCTCTACGAGCAAATCGTGGCATCCGGTTTGCCGCATCTCTCCGAACGGATCTACCCGGTCGAGGACGGCCGCGAGGCCCTGCACTATTATCGCCTGATCCTGCCTCTTGCGAGCGATGGTGCCACGGTCGACATGGTCGCTCTGCTGATCGCGGTGATCGACCAGCGGCGCCTCGACGACGCTCTGGAGGCCTTCCGTTGACCGACGATGCGGGTCGTTCCGCGAGCAGCGGCGCCTCAAGCGAGCGCGGTGCTAGACCACGTTCTTTTCGATGATCGGTTGCGTCGCGGCGATGCGTTCGTAGCCGAAGCGGCTGAGATCCAGGCTGACGTAACGGCCTTCGGCAATCAACTCGGCCAGGGCCCGGCCGACGGCGGGACTCTGCTGCAGGCCATGGCCAGAGAATCCGTTGGCAAAGAGAAAGTTGGGCAGCTCCGGATGGGCGCCGAGAATGGCGTTGGCGTCGAAGCTGTTGAGATCGTAGTGACCGGCCCAGGCGCCGGCCGGCTTGATCGCCTCGAAGGCCGGCACGCGTGCGGCCAACAGCGGCCAGAGCCGTTCCTCGAACAGGCCGTGATCGACTTCCAAGTCGTCGCAGTCGGGGTCCGGCTCGCCCGGCCCAGGCGAGATGCCGCAAATGAAGCCGCTGCCTTCCGGCCGAACGTAGAGGCCACTCGGGTCGATGATCAGCGGACAGCCCGGAAGCGGTTCCCGGCAGTTGAAAACGAAGACCTGGCGCTTGCGGGGGTGAACCGGTAGACCCTCGATCCCCGCCATCCTGGCCAAGTCTCGTGCCCGGATCCCGGCGGCGTTCACCAGCCAGCCGCAGCCCAGGCGTCCGCCGGCAGCCAATTCCACGGCGCCGATACGGTGGCCCTGCCGGGCGATGTCGACCACTTCGTCGGCCAGATAGGTGACACCGAGCGCCACGGCTTTGCGCCGGAAGGCTTGCAGCAGCGCGAAAGGGTCGAACCAGCCTTCCTCCGCGGTGCCGAAGCAGCCGGCGGCCAGGCCCTCCAGGTTCAACCAGGGAAAGCGCGCCGCCAGACCGTCGCAGTCGAGCAGGGTCACGGGGGCGCCCTCCGCCTGCTGCACCGTATGGTTCGCGCGCAGGGTCTCAAGCCCCGCCACGCTAGCCAGGAAGAGATAGCCGCCCTCTTGCAACTGCACATCGGGGCGTTCGCCCTCGACTGCCAAGGTTTCGCCAAGGGCCTTCAGGAACGTCACGCCGAATTGTGACATTCGGATGTTCTCGGGCGTCGAGAATTGTTGCCGGATCGATCCGGCCGAGCGAGCCGTGGCGCCGCTCTGGTAGCTGGGGTCCCGCTCGACAACGCAAACGCGACCGTCGAAGTCCGGATGGGCCGCCAGGAAATAGGCCACGGCGGAGCCGATCACGCCGCCGCCGGCGATCACCACGTCGAAGCTGCGAGAGAGGGACTGATTCCACCCTATCATGGCATCGGAAAGTAACAGTGAGTCGGGCGAAAGGCGATTGCCAAGCCGGGTCATGCCTGAGAGCATTCGGCCTTACCAGCCCGGGTACGGTGAATCGGTCGGGCTGCGGCGATAAAGGCCCGACAGACCCGGCCAGCTCCCCGGGCGGCAACCGACGACCCGTCGATCTCTCCATCAAGGAAGAAGAGAGGCGCGGGCCGCAACACGGGGAGGAACCGTCATGACGAAGTCGCAACAAGGCGCGGCGCGCTGCGCTGTGCTTGTCGGGCCTTACGGCAGTGGCAAGACCAGCCTGCTCGAGGCCCTGCTCTTCGCCGCCGGAACGACAGATCGCAAGGGTCTTGTAGGCGACGCTTCGGCCGAGGCGAAGGCGCGGAGCATGAGTGTCGAACCCAATGTCGCGGGAGCGACCTACCTGGAGGATGTCTGGTCCTTCATCGACTGTCCCGGCTCCGTCGAACTGGCGCAGGATGCTCAGGATGCGCTCATCGCCGCCGACGTTGCGGTGGTGGTTGCCGAGCCGCAAGCCGCCAAGGCGCAGGCGCTGGTACCCCTGATGAAGTTCTTGGACGATCGGCAGATTCCCCATCTGCTGTTCGTCAACAAGATGGACAAGCTGAGCCAGGCGGACGGCGAACGCGTTCGCGATCTGTTGGCTGCTTTTCAGGCGACGTCCTCCCGGCCATTGGTGCTGCGCCAAGTGCCGATGCGCGAAGGCGGCGCCGTCGCGGGCGCGGTCGATCTGGTGAGCGAGCGGGCCTGGCACTACAAGCCGCACGCGCCGTCCGACCTGGTCGAGATCCCCGGCGATCTCCGCGATCGTGAGGTCGAGGCACGGCAGACGCTGCTTGAGACCTTGGCCGACTTCAACGACGACCTGCTGGAGCAGTTGCTGGAAGACAAAGTCCCGGCGAATGACGAAGTCTATCGTCATTTGAAAGCCAATCTGGCAGCCGATCGCATCGTACCGGTGTTTCTCGGCTCCGCCGAGCAGGACAACGGTATCCGTCGGCTTCTGAAGGCGCTGCGGCACGAAACGCCGGGTCCTGAGGCGGCGGCGGGACGCTTGGGCGTGGCGCCCAAGGCGGAGCAAAGCGGTAAGACCGGGGGCAGCGAAGTCTGTGCAGCGGTTGCGCGGACCCTCAACCTGGCTCATGCCGGCAAGGTATCCGTCGCGCGGCTGCTGCGCGGCAGCTTGAAAGAGGGAGACCGCCTGGCCGGCCAGCGTTTGGCTGCGTTATTCCGTCTGCAGGGCACCCAGCTTGAGAAAGTGAGCAGTGCGAAGGCCGGCGACCTGATCGGCCTGGGTAAGCTCGAGGGTATCGCGACCGGTAACCTGGTCTGTTCCGAAAGCGCCGCCGCAGCCGATTGGGCCGATCCTCTGCCGCCTGTCTATGCTCTGGCGATACAGCCGCGCAAGCGCAGCGACGAAGTCAAATTGAGCGCTGCCTTGGCCAAGCTTTTGGAAGAGGATCGGGCATTGTCTCTCCAGGCCGATCGCGATACCGGAGAGACCAAGCTCTGGGGGCAGGGGGAGGTCCATCTGCGCATCGCGTTGGACAAGCTTTCTGGCCGCTTCAACGTTGAGGTCGATGCGGAACTGCCGCAGCCGGCCTATAAGGAGACGATCCGCCACGGTGCCGACCACCACGCTCGCCACAAGCGCCAGACCGGAGGTCACGGGCAGTTCGCCGATGTCAGGATCAGCATCGCGCCACAGCCGCGCGGTGCCGGCTTCGCCTTCCATGACAAGATCGTCGGTGGCGCCATTCCCAAACAGTTCATTCCAGCGGTGGAGGCCGGTGTCCTGGACGGCTTGAGGAATGGTCCATTGGGCTTTCCGGTTGTCGATGTTGCGGTAAACCTCAACGATGGACAGTTCCACTCGGTCGATTCTTCGGAGATGGCTTTCAAGACGGCTGGCCGTATCGCTATTCAGGACGGCTTGCCGGATTGCCAACCGGTGTTGTTGGAACCGATCCACCGCGTGGTCGTCTCCGTGCCCAACGCGCATACCAGCAAGATCCATGGACTGCTCTCTAGCCGGCGCGGTCAGATTCTCGGCTTCGACGCCAAACCCGCCTGGGACAGCTGGGATGAAGTTCAGGCTTACCTGCCGGCGGCGGAGCTGCGCGACTTGATCGTCGAACTGCGCTCCGTCACCCAGGGCATCGGCAGCTTTACCGCCAGTTTCGATCATCTCTCCGAGTTGACCGGGCGTTTGGCCGATCGCGTCGTGCAGGGTCGACAGGCGGCGCAGTAGCGCTAGCCAGCTGGCGGCGGGCCGATCGGTTTCGAGCCAAGAACCGCAACCCTGGGGGGAGAGGGTGCTGCCGAGACGCAGCGTAACGGCTCATTCCTGCGGTCTTCGAAAATATTTTGGAATTCTTCCAAATAGGATTGTAACTCATTTCAAAGAAACTATATTTTGGCTTGTGTGAAATGTGAGAAGCGGCTATGCCCGCCGGATCAGAAAGGAGAGCAGTCATGAGCCTTAACACCGGTTTGAGCGAAGAAGACCGCAAGTCTGTCGCCGAGGGCTTGTCGCGCGTATTGGCGGATACCTACACCCTCTATCTCAAGACGCAGAACTTCCACTGGAACGTGACCGGCCCCCAGTTCGGGCAGTTGCACAGCCTGTTCGAGGAGCAGTACGACGAGCTTCGCGTGGCAGCCGACGACGTGGCGGAACGCATTCGCGCCCTCGGCCACTTTGCACCTGGCAGCTACGTGCAGTTTGCCGAGTTGAAGTCGGTTGCCGAAGCGCCGGCCACACCGCCGGCCTCCGACGACATGATCCGCCAGCTTGCGGGCGACAACGAGACTCTTTCGCGGGTTGCGCGCAGCGTCCTGACGGCGGCCGAGAACGCCGGCGATGAAGTGACCATCGACATGATGGTCGAGCGTATGGCCGCCCACGAAAAGGCAGCCTGGATGCTGCGGGCCCACATCCAGTAAGGCGTCGGTTCCAAGGTTGCGTGGTTTAGGTCGAGTGTCCTCCGATGGCCGGTTTCGATACATTTCTGCTCGGCACCGCCGCCTCTCTGGTGGCGGGGCTGGGCACCGGCCTGGGGGCGCTTGCCATTTTCGCCGTACGGCGAATGACCGCCGCGCTCGAGACGCTGTTGATGAGCATGGCAGCCGGCATCATGCTGGCCGCTTCTGTCCTGTCCTTGCTGCTTCCCGCGATCGAAGCGGCCGAGCCGACGGCCGGAGCGACCGGCGCCGGGTTGATCGCTAGCACCGCCGTCCTGCTCGGTGGGGGCCTCTTCTGGCTGGTTCACCGCTATGTCCCGCACGAGCATTTCGTCAAAGGCCGCGAGGGCCGCGATAGCCTGGAGGTCAGACGCCTTTGGCTTTTCGTGCTGGCGATCACCATCCACAACTTTCCGGAGGGTCTGGCTGTCGGAGCCGGTTTTGGCGGCGACGATCCGGAGCGCTCGATCGCGCTGACTCTTGGCATTCTCGTCCAGAACATGCCCGAGGGTTTTATTGTCGCCGCCGCACTCGTCGCGTTGGGGTACCGGCGTCGGCCGGCCTTCCTGGTCGCTCTTCTGACGGGGCTTGTCGAGCCGGTGGGTGGGCTGCTGGGAGCGGGCGCCGTAGCCTTCGTCGCTCCTTTGCTGCCCTGGGCGCTCGCCTTTGCCGCCGGTGCCATGCTCTTTGTGATCGGTGGGGAAATGATCCCGGAGACGCATCGTAGGGGCTTCGAGAGCCGAGCCACCTTCGGTTTGCTCATCGGCTTCTGTTTGATGGTCATGATCGACCAGACGATCTAGAGCCTCCGCTAAAGCCTCGCTCGACTGGCACAGCTTTCTTCCAGTCCCACGGCGCTTTGACCTATCCCCTGTAAAAAGCAGACCCCTGGAGAGAACGACGCATGTCCGGCGAGCAACGTCATGCCCCCGAGACCACCCCAGCATGGAGACGCTGGCGACCCTCCGTCGGCCGGCCGCTTCGGGTTTGGACTGTCCCTGACGCTTCAGACGCAGGTTGATCCCATCCGGCGATCGAGCAGTTCTTCGGCCTGTTTGCAAACGCCACCCAATGATCTAGGTGTGTGTTAATGTAATTTGACATCGACGGCGTAAAGCTTGCGCGCCTGAAAGGCGGATCAACGGATGCACTTCTCCAAACTACCCATTCTCAAGATCGGCCTCGCGCTCTGGGTGTTGTGGCATCTAGCTTTCGGTCTGCTGTCCACCTTTTCCCCCGAGTTCGGCGCCGATCTCGTCGGTTGGACGCCGGCGGAGGGGTGGGATGCGGAGCTGCGCGCCATGGGCAAGCAGTATGGCATGGTGATGCTGCTGCTGGCCGGCGTGTACCTGATCATGCTGCTCGATCCGATCCGGTACTTGAATTTCCTGTGGATCGCGGTGGCGGAGCAGGTGCTGGGAATCGCCTATGGCGCCTACATATTCACCGTGCTCGGTCAGCTTACCCAGGCGCAGCTCCTGCTCCAGCTTGCGGTAAACGTGGCGCTGATAGTTGGAATGCTCCTACTCTGGAAAGGACTTCGTCCAGCCGCGCCTGCGCAGCCAGCCTAGGCCCTCAACCGACTCGAAGAGGCCCGAAGCCAGGGCCGCTCGCAGTGACTTTGCGCTCTCTAAGCTGTGAGTTGGCCTCGTCCCAGCAAGTCTTAGATTAGGATGCTGGTGAACGAGGGGAGAGCCTTTTCATGCTGATCAAGCGCCGCCGTGGCTGGGAGTTGCCGGAGTCCGCCGCCACACCGGAATCGATTTACCACGAGCGACGACGGTTCCTGCGCGGTGCCGCGGCAGGCTCGGTCCTGCTGGGCGCCGGCGGGCTGCTGGCAGCCTGCGACGAGCCCGCGCAAGCGGACGGCGTAGCGCGCGAAGGGCTGGACGCTGTGCAGCTTGCCCAGGCCGCGAGCGACGACCCCAGCGCGCATCTCTACCCCGCGCCGCGAAACGAGGCTTTCGTGCTCGACCGCGACCTCACCGAAGAGCAGTTGGCCATCACCTACAACAACTTCTATGAGTTCGGCTCGTCCAAGAACATCTGGCAGCGGGCTCAGGACCTGCCGATTCGGCCCTGGACGATCTCGCTCACGGGCGAGGTAGAGCAGCCGCAGGAACTGGACATCGACGATCTGCTGTCCAAGGTCGAGCTGGAAGAGCGGCTCTATCGCCACCGCTGCGTCGAGGCCTGGGCGATGGCGGTTCCCTGGGCGGGCTTCCCGATGCGCCGTCTCGTCGAGCTCGCCAAGCCGCTTTCGTCTGCCAAGTACGTCAAGATGGTGACCTTCATGGACCCCGACGTGGCCTCCGGTCAGCGCTCCAGCTGGTATCCCTGGCCCTACGTGGAGGGCTTGACGATCGAGGAGGCGACCAACGAACTGACCTTCATGGGGACCGGCCTTTACGGCAAGCCCATGCCGAAGCAGAACGGCTCGCCGCTGCGTCTGGTGGTGCCTTGGAAGTACGGCTTCAAGTCGATCAAGTCGATTGTCGCCTTCGAGTTCACGCGGGAGCGCCCGGTCTCCTTCTGGGAGGAGATCCAGGCCAACGAGTACGGCTTCTGGGCCAACGTCAATCCAACGGTCCCGCACCCGCGCTGGAGTCAGGAAACCGAGGAACTTCTGGGTGTCCGCGAAAGGGTCCCGACCCTCCTCTACAACGGTTATGGCGAGTGGGTCGCCGAGCTCTATCAGGGCAAGGACCAGACCAGCCGTACGCTCTGGATGTAAGGCTTCAGCGCCGGATGCCGGAGTTGCCGAGCTGGGCGCCCTGCAAGGTCCAGCCCTCTTCTCGTAGCAGGCTACCGAGGAAACTGCGGGTTCCTGCCGCGTAGCCCTGGACCTCGATGGCTTGGACCTGCGGGCAGTCCTGCTGGACGAGAAAACGCACGCCCGAGAGGAAGCGCTGCAGATCCCGACGCGGTGCGGCGTAGGCTCTGCGGTCGAGCGAGTCGACCCGCAAGCGAACCACGCCGCTGCCATCCAACTCCGGCGTTGGACACCAGCCACGAGCCGGCAGCGGAACGGCTGTCAGTCCGGTACGGTCAACCACCCAAGGGCGCGTGGGGACTGCGGCGCGGTCGGGATCGCGCAGCAGGTTCTGTGCGGGCGCTGACGAAAAGGACAGCGCCGTGAGCAGCAGGCAGAAGGCGAGCAGCCGGATCATTCTGCATAATACGTGCGCACGCCCGGAGCCATTCACGCTGATTGGGTGAGGCCTCTGTCTTTCCGGAGTTTCGCCCGTCGGAGATCGCGTGCGCAGCCTGCCGAACGGCAATACCTGTTATGGCCAAGCGGCGAGAGGCGGGAGAGACATCAGGATGGCTTCGACGTTACCGCCGGTCTTGAGGCCGAAGGTGGTGCCGCGGTCGTAGATCAGATTGAACTCGACATAACGGCCGCGGCGGAAAAGCTGGTGCTGGCGATGCTCCTCCGTCCAGGGTTCCTGAAGATGGCGCCGGACGAGCTGCGGATAGATTTCCAGGAAGGCGCGGCCGACGTCTTGGGTAAAGGCGAAGTCGGCCTCCCAGTCGTCCTCCAGGTAGTCGTAGAAAATGCCACCTACGCCGCGCGCCTCGCCGCGATGTTTGATCATGAAGTAGTCGTCGCACCAGGCCTTGAACTTCTCGTAGTAGGCCGGATCGTGGGCATCGCAGGCCCGCCGCAGGGCGGTATGGAAGTCGTCCGTGTCGGCCTCGACCGGGTACATGGGGTTGAGATCGGCGCCGCCGCCGAACCAGGACTTGGTGGTGACGATATGCCGGGTGTTCATGTGCACCGCGGGCACGAGCGGCGACTGCATGTGGGCCACCAGGGAGATGCCGGACGCCCAGAACTGAGGGTTCTCGGCGGCACCGGGGATCTGTTTGGCGAACTCCGGGCTGAAGGTGCCATAGACCGTCGAGGTATTGACCCCGACCTTCTCGAACACCCGGCCGTGCATCAGGCCCATGCGTCCGCCGCCGCCGGGCGTGCCGGTTCCGTCGGTGTCGCCCCCCTTGTCGGTACTTTCGTCCGTGCGGTTCCAGGTCTTGTAGTCGAAGCGCCCGGCTGGTTTGTCGGCGTGCTGCTGCGGCGGAGTCAGTTCATCCTCCAGCCGCTCGAAGGCGGCACAGATCTCGTCGCGCAGCTCCTGGAACCAGGCCTCGGCCCGCTGTTGCCGTTCGCTCCAGATGCCTGATTTTTCCGCTGTTTCGCTCATGGATTTTCCTCTTGCGGGAACTGTGTCGTTTGCCGCAGCGCCTCGCCCAGGACCATGGCGCCTGCCACCGCCACGTTGAGGGAACGCTGCCCGCTTCGCAACGGGATGCGCAAGCTGGCGTTGGCACAGCCGTGGATTTCGTCCGGCACGCCGGCGCTCTCGCGGCCGAGCAGGAGCGCGTCGTCGGGTGCGAAAGTGAAGTCCGTATAGGCCTGCTCACCCCGGGTCGTCAGTAACACCAACCGCTCGTTTCTGGCGCGTCGGACCTCCTCGTAGGCGTTCCAGGACCTGTGGCGGGTCAAGTGGACGCCGGCGAGGTAATCCATGCCTGCACGGCGCAGACGCCGGTCGTCCCAGACGAATCCGCAGGGCTCGATCACCTCCACGGCCACGCCCAGACAGGCGCCGAGGCGTAGCAGCGTCCCTGCGTTCTGCGGGATGTCCGGCTGATAAAGGATCAATTTCATGAGAATATTAACTAGTTGGGAGGATAATATCCAAGGGTGGAGCCGAAGCCGGTGGTCCCGCAGCCGTTGCGGTTTTGAAGACCGGTTGTCCTTTACTCGCGCGGGTTATTTCCTCTATATCCCAGCGCGCGCGCAAGGGCGACTGCTTGGCGAAAGCTCGGCTGGAGTCGGAGCGATGCGGCAGCTCGCCGCAATCTCCAAAGCGGTGGAGCGCGGTATGTATCGAGTGGTGGCATAGAAGTTCGCTCCGCTCCCACGCTTCCGCCGATGGAACTGTGCAGAGTCGTTTGTTTAGGGATACGGAACGCAAAAATGGCTGACAGTGCGGACGTGCAGCACGGCGTAGAAGACGAGTCGAAGCGGGATTTTCTTTATCTGGCGGCGGGAGCGGTCGGTGCCGTCGGTGTCGCCGGCGCGGTTTGGCCGATGATCAATTCGCTCAATCCGTCGGCCGACGTACTGGCTTTGGCTTCGATCGACGTCGATTTGAGCCCGATTGCGGTCGGACAGTCGATCACGGTCACTTGGCGCGGCAAGCCCGTCTTCATCCGGCATCGCACGGAAGAAGAAATCGCTGTGGCGCGGGAGGTCCCGCTGGACGACCTCATCGACGTTCAGAGCGATGAGGAGCGCGCCGAGCAGCCCCAGTGGCTGGTGATGGTGGGCGTCTGTACGCACCTGGGCTGTATCCCGCTGGGCCAGAATCCGAACGATACGAAGGGCGAGTTCGGCGGCTGGTTCTGCCCTTGCCACGGATCGCACTACGACACCTCCGGTCGAATCCGCAAAGGCCCCGCGCCGCGGAATCTCGAAGTGCCGGCCTATACCTTCATCGACGATACCACGATCACCATCGGTTGATTGGGGCTGGGCTCGGGCCGCCTCAAGCGAATAAAGGTCGCGAAGCATGGCATTTCAGACGAACAACGGATTAGTACGGTGGATCGAATACCGCCTGCCGATCTTCAGCTTCATGAACGCAGAGCTGAATGAGTATCCGACGCCTCGGAACCTCAGCTACATGTGGAATTTCGGATCGCTCGCCGGGATCGTGCTGGTGATCATGATCGCCACCGGCATCCTGATGGCGATGCAGTACACGCCCCACATCGACTACGCCTTCGACTCGGTCGAGCGGATCATGCGCGACGTCAACGGCGGCTGGCTGCTGCGCTACGTGCATATGAATGGCGCGCATTTCTTCTTTATCGTGGTCTACATCCACATCCTGCGCGGCCTCTACTACGGATCCTACAAGGCGCCGCGCGAGATCCTCTGGATGATCGGTGTCGTGATCCTGCTGCTCATGATGGCCACGGCCTTCATGGGCTACGTGCTGCCCTGGGGCCAGATGTCCTTCTGGGGGGCCACGGTGATCACCAACCTTTTCTCGGCGATCCCGCTGATCGGCCCGGATATCGTCATCTGGCTGTGGGGCGGTTTCAGCGTCGAAAATCCGACGCTCAACCGTTTCTTTGCGCTGCACTACCTGCTGCCCTTCATCATCGTCGCCATGGTGTTCCTGCACCTTTGGGCCCTGCACCGCTTCGGCTCCAACAATCCCTTGGGCATCGACGCCAAGGGGCCGCAGGATAAGATCCCCTTCCATCCCTACTTCACGACGAAGGACCTCTTTGGTCTGGGTGTCTTCCTGCTGGTCTTCTGCGCGGTCGTGTTCTTCGCACCCAACTACATGGGTCATCCGGAAAACTACATCGAGGCGAACCCGCTGGTAACGCCGCCGCACATCGTGCCGGAGTGGTATTTCCTGCCCTTCTACGCGATTCTCCGCGCAATCACCTTCGACATCGGGATTCCCTTCACCGGCATCGTCCTGATCGAGGCGAAGCTGGGCGGCGTGATCGCGATGTTCGGGTCGATCGCGGTGCTCTTCGTACTGCCTTGGCTGGATCGTTCGCCGGTGCGTTCGGGCCGCTTCCGCCCGCTGTTCAAGCAGTTCTTCGCCCTCTTGTTGGTGTCTCTCGTGGTGCTCGGCTACATGGGCGCCATGCCGGCGGAGCAGCCTTACGTCCTGATTTCGCAGATCGCGACCGCCTACTACTTTGTCTACTTTATCTTCATTCTGCCGATCCTAAGCGTCGTGGAACGGCCCAAGCCGCTTCCGGCCTCGATCAGCGAACCTGTGTTGCGCGGCGGCGGCAGCGTCGCCGGTGCGACGGCCAAGCCCATGGAGAAGCCGTAATGCTGAAACGGCTCGCAGTTTCCGCCGTCACCGCCGCCACTCTCTTCGTCGCGGCAGCCGACAGGCCCTCGGAAGCCGCTGAAGCGGTTGCCATTCCAAACTACGACTTCTCCTTCGAGGGAGTGTTTGGCACCTTCGATCAAATGGAGTTGCAGCGGGGCTTTCAGGTCTACCGTGAGGTTTGCTCGGCCTGTCACGGTTTGCGGCTGGTGTCCTTCCGCAACCTGGTCGATCTCGGCTACAGCGAAGACGAGATCAAAGCGCTGGCGGCCGAGTACATGGTCGAGGACGGACCGGATGAGAACGGCGAGATGTTCATGCGCGCCGGTATTCCCGCCGACCGCATTCCGTCGCCCTATCGCAACGTAAACGAAGCGCGTGCCCTGAACGGCGGGGCTTACCCCCCCGATCTCTCGTTGATGGCTAAGAAGCGGAAGGGCGGCCCGGACTACATCAAGGCTTTGTTGGTCGGCTACGGCGAGCCGCCGGCCGATGTCGAGCTGATGCCGGGTATGTACTGGAACGACTACTTCCCGGGTCACCAGATCGCCATGCCTCAGATCCTTTATCCCGACTCGGTATCCTTCGCCGACGGGACGGAGGCGACGCTCGAGCAGCAGTCGCTCGACCTTGCCACGTTCCTGATGTGGACGGCCGAGCCGATGATGGATACCCGCAAGCAGACCGGAATTTCCGTGATCCTCTTCCTGCTGGTTTTCACCGGCTTGATGTATGCGGTCAAGCGCAAGGTCTGGGCTGACCTTCACTAAGCTTGGATCTTGCGGTTAAGAGGCCGAAGACGGTCGCCGCTTATCAGCGGCGGCCGTTTTTTCTTTCGGCGCTTCACCATTCTAGGTGCCCCCTTTCACCAGATCAGCCAGTCGCTATGATCGCGCGAACAGTCGAAGCGTCGAAGGGGACAGGCCATGGGCCAGGTGGAGGAGTCGCCGGTGATCGGTGTGATCGGTGGCAGCGGTGTTTATGACATCGAGGGACTGGAAAAGCGGGAGTGGCGGGAGATCGTCTCGCCCTTTGGCAAACCCTCGGACGCGCTACTGTTCGGCGAACTGGACGGTCAGAAACTGGTCTTCCTGCCGCGGCACGGACGCGGTCACGTCCTGTCCCCCAGCGACCTGAACTTCCGCGCCAACATCGATGCGCTGAAGCGAGCAGGTGTTACCGAGATCCTCTCGGTCTCGGCCGTGGGATCTCTGCATGAGGATCTCCCGCCCGGTCATTTCGTCTTGGTCGATCAGTTCCTCGACCGCACCTTCAAGCGGGAGACCTCCTTTTTCGGCGAGGGTCTGGTGGCCCACGTTTCTCTGGCGCATCCGACTTGCAACCGGCTTGGCGACCATCTGGCTGCGGCTCTCACCGAACTCTCTATCCCCCACACCCGCGGCGGAACTTATCTGGCGATGGAGGGGCCGCAGTTCTCGACTCTAGCGGAGTCGAAGCTCTATCGCAGTTGGGGCTGTGACGTGATCGGCATGACCAATATGCCCGAAGCCAAGCTGGCCCGCGAGGCGGAGCTCTGCTACGCCTCGGTTGCCATGGTGACCGACTACGACTGTTGGCATCCCGACCACGATCACGTCACGGTGGAGGCCATCGTCAAGGTGCTGCTCGCGAACGCGGACAAGGCACGGGCCTTGGTGCGCGCCGTGGCGCCGCGCCTGGCCGGACGTACGTCGAATTGCGAGGCCGGCTGTCATCGGGTGCTGGATACAGCCGTCATCACGGCGCCGGAGAAGCGCGCCCCGGAGATGGTCGAACGGCTCTCGGCCGTTGCCGGCCGGGTGCTGACGGCATGACTGCGAGGCTGTGAGAGGCTCGAAATGAAGGTCCCGCTATGAAGGTGGACGGCGTACCACATCGGACGATCTGGCTGGCCGAGGACGGTTGGTCGGTCGTGATCATCGATCAGACCAAGCTGCCGCATCGCTTCGAGACGCTGCGTCTGACCTCGCTGGCGGCGGCCGCCGAGGCGATTCGCTCGATGCAGGTGCGCGGTGCGCCGCTGATCGGTGCGACGGCGGCCTATGGCGTGGCTCTCGCGATGGCCGTGGGGGCCGGAGACGACGCCCTCAAGGCTGCCTACGACACGCTCCTGGCAACCCGCCCCACGGCGGTGAACCTGCGCTGGGCGCTCGACGACCTCTACGAGCTGCTGTTGCCGCTGGGGGCCAACGCCCGTGCCGCCGCTGCCTACCTGCGCGCCGCCGAGATCTGTGAGCAGGACGTGGCGCTCTGTCGTGCGATCGGCGACCAGGGGCTCCCCCTGATCGAGGCCATTGCCGCGCGCAAGGGCGGCGGCCCCGTCAATCTGCTAACTCACTGCAACGCTGGCTGGCTGGCGACGGTAGACTGGGGCACGGCAACGGCCCCCATCTATCTGGCCCATGAGAAGGGTATCGACGTGAAGGTCTGGGTCGACGAAACCCGGCCGCGCAACCAGGGTGCCAGCCTGACGGCCTGGGAACTGAACCAGCAGGGGGTTGCACACGCCATCGTCGCCGACAATGTCGGCGGTCACCTGATGCAGCAAGGGCTGGTCGACCTCTGCATCGTCGGCACCGACCGCACCACCCGCAACGGCGATGTCTGCAACAAGATCGGAACCTATCTCAAGGCGCTGGCGGCGCGGGACAACGATGTACCCTTCTACGTCGCTCTGCCGGGACCGACGGTCGACTGGACGCTGGCGGACGGACGGCAGGTGCCCATTGAGCAACGCGACGCTCGGGAAGTGACGCACGTAACCGGGCGCCGCGACTCCGGCGAGCTGGTCACGGTGGAGATTGCCAGCCCTGGTAGCCCGGCGGCCAACTACGCCTTCGACGTGACACCGGCCCGGCTGGTGACCGGCCTGATCACCGAACGCGGAGTTTGTGCCGCCTCGACCGAAGGACTGGCAGAACTCTATCCGGAAAAAGCCAGTCCCGGCAGTTTGCAACATGCTGAGAGTTAGGTTCCGGCGTACTCGCGATGGCCTGTTCGACCGACCCGATGAGGAGATCTGATGAGCAGGGACACGCAGGTGGACACACCTCGGGAGACGACCGGTACGATCCGGGGCCTCGACCATGTGCTGGTCGGCGTTCACGATCTCGAGGCGACGCGCCGGACTTGGACCCGACTGGGTTTCACGGCCTGCCCGCGCGGCAAGCACATCGGTTGGGGCACAGCGAACTACTGCCTGATGTTCCCGCAGGACTACGTGGAGTTGATCGGCATCGTCGATGCCAGCCAGTTTACCAATCGCCTGGATGATTTCCTGGCCGAGCGCGAGGGTTTGATGGCGGTGGCCTTCGCCACGGACGATGCCGAGCGGTGCGCCGAAACACTGCGCGCCGGAGGTCTTGCAATCGAAGGACCAAAGGACCTCAAGCGGATCATAGAGCTGCCTGAAGGTGATGCCTTACCCGAGTTCCGCCTCGTCTTTCCGCCGCCCGAGGCCACGCCGGATCTTCGCTCCTTCGTCGTGACCCATCTCTCTCGCGACCTGGTCTGGCGACCGGAGTGGTTGGAGCATGCGAATGGCGCCCGGGGGGTGGTCGAAGTGATTGCCGCCGTGGACCTGCCGGGCGCCTTGGGTCAGGCTTACAGCCGTATTGTCGGCCCAGACGCCGTCAGTGCCGCGGACGGGTGGTTGCAGGTCATCGCCGGCGACTGCCGCCTGACCTTCCTTGGGCCGGCCCCTTTGGCGGCCCGCTATCCAAAGGCATCGGCCCATCCGCTTCCATGGCTGGTCGGCTTTGGCGTCGAAGTTGGCGATCTCGCGGCCACGGCGGCTTTCTTGAAAAGCGCGGAGATTGCCTTCAGCGAAGGCGATGACGGCCGTCTCGTCGTCGATCCGCAGGAGGCCAACGGCGTGACGCTCGAGTTCGTCGCGGTTGCGTGAGTCCCGCTTGGTTCGGAGGCGCGTCTACCTATATCTCAAGGCAGTTCCTCCTAAACAGGCGAGTACCGTCATGTCCGATGCTGCCAAGAAGGGGTTCGACACCTCTCATCTGACACCCGAGCAGATCCGAGTGACCCAGAAGCATGGGACGGAGCGAGCCTTCAGCGGCGACTACCACGCTGAGAAGCGACCGGGCCGTTACGACTGTGTGGTCTGCGGTACGCCGCTTTTCGCGTCTGCGCATAAGTTCGACAGCGGCACGGGCTGGCCTTCGTTCTGGCAGCCGGTTGAGGAAGCAAACGTTGAAACCAAGACGGATCGCAGCTTTCTTATGGTCCGCACGGAGGTGCACTGTGCGACCTGCGGCGCTCATCAGGGGCACGTCTTCTCTGACGGACCGGAGCCGACGGGGCTTCGCTATTGCATCAACTCCGCCAGCCTCGACTTCAAACCGGAGACCTGAAAGCGCCCGCGCGAAAGCTGTGGACAGGTCTTCGATGCCGCTTGTTCGAAGGCGTTTCGCCTCTCTCGGGTGATTCGATTTGCATGTGACGTGACGCCTCGCTGCTAGCCGGCCGAGCTCAGGTGGCATGAGCGACGTGGCACACGAGGCCTGAGCCCTTTGCGTGTCGGACGGGGCGAATGTGCTGTTGAATTCCCGCATCGAAGCCCGCATTTACAGCCCTACAGGGGGGCAGGGTCACATGTACGGACCGGCCACGGTTCGGGTGATCGGCTCGACACCGAACGGCAAGGTTTGTGCAGCCGCTGCCCGTCATCTCTCCGCAGCCGGCCTAGGTATGACCCCCAGCTTTCTCCCCTTCGTTTTTCTTACCGGATCACGTGTCGGCAGGTTCGCCGCATGGTGATCGACTCGCTTTTGGTGCTGGGGGGGCTGGCGCTGCTCGTGCTGGGCGGTGAGCTGTTGCTGCGGGGTGCGGTGGGGCTTGCCCGACTGCTCGGCCTGTCGCCGCTGCTGATCGGCCTGACGGTGGTGGCCTTCGCGACCTCCATGCCTGAGCTGGTCGTGACCGTCGCCGCCGGGCTTGAGGGACGGCCGATCATCGGCGTTGGCAATGTCATCGGATCCAATATCGCCAACATCCTGTTGATTGTCGGTGCCGCGGCGATGATTCAGGTGATGCACCCGCCGCGCGGTTTGGCCAAACGGGACGGGGCCGTGATGACCGCGGCGACCCTGGCGATGATCGTGCTTGCCTTCGCCGGGACCCTTTTCTGGCCGCATGGCCTGGTGTTTCTGCTGCTTCTTGGCGCCTATCTCGTGGGTAGCTACGTGGTGGAGCGCCGGAGCGGAACGACGGAGCCCGCCGGTGAAGCGGCGGAGGCTCTGGAGGCGGCTCCCCAGACCTGGTTGCCGGCGGTTGGCTTGGTTCTGGGTGGATCCGTCGGTCTGGTGATCGGCTCCGAGCTCTTGATCGAAGGGGCCGTCTCCATCGCCAAATCGGTCGGCGTGTCGGATGCCGTTATCGGCCTGACCCTGGTCGCCTTCGGGACGTCCTTGCCGGAGTTGGCGACAGCGGTCGTCGCCGCCTTACGCCGACATGCCGATGTCGCGATCGGCAATATCATCGGTTCGAATATCTTCAATGTTCTGGGAATCCTGGGCGTCCTTGCCCTGGTCACGCCCTTCGAGTTCACCAGCGAGCTGCTGGTTTTCGATATCTGGGTGATGCTCGCCGCGACCGCCCTCTTGATGGCCATTCTGGCATCGGGCCGCGCGATCGGACGAGGGACAGCCCTTGCTTTTCTGGCGATCTACGGCATCTTCATTTTCGTTCAATTCGATACCGGCTTTGCAACGGCCGTACAGTCGGCCGTCGGCCTCTAGCGCCGGCTCCCCCTAGGCTTCGCATGTCCGACCCCTTCTTCCTGCCAGACGCGCTTCCCAGGACCGCACTGGTCACCGGTGCCGGTAAACGCATCGGCCGTGCCATCGCTCTGTCGCTGGCACAGGCCGGCTTCTCCGTGGCGATACACTACAAGAGTTCGTCCGCCGAAGCCGAAGCCGTGGCGGAGGAGGTGCGCGCCGCAGGCGGAGAAGCGACGCTGTTGAAAGCCGATCTGGCGCGTGAGACCGACGTGGCCGGCCTGGTCGCGCGTGGGGTTGAGGCGTTGGGCCCCCTGGGGGTCCTGGTCAACAATGCCTCGACCTTCGAGATGGATCGCGTCGACAGCGTCACGCGCGATTCTTGGGATCATCACATGGAGCCGAATCTGCGGGCGCCTTTCGTGTTGATCCAGGACTTCGCCAAGCACCTCCCCGAGCAAGCGGAAGGGGCGGTGATCAACCTCCTGGACCAGCGCGTCTGGAATCTGACGCCCTACTTCGTCAGCTACAGTGTCGCGAAGTCGGGTCTCTGGACCTTGACCCGGACGCTTGCCTTGGCTCTGGCGCCGCGCATCAGGGTCAATGCCATCGGACCCGGGCCGACCCTTCCCAGCACCCACCAAACCGACGCGCAGTTCGAACGTCAGTGGCGCGCGATGCCTCTGCAGCGCGGCACCACTCCCGAAGAGATCGCCTTGGCGGTGCGCTTCCTTCTTGCGGCTCGTGCCATGACCGGGCAAATGTTGGCGCTCGATGGCGGTCAGCATTTGGGCTGGTCTCAGCCGCAGGCTGCGCCGGACCACTTCGCCTGATCGCCGGACCGCGTCACTCTGCTGTAGTGTCTTTTCGTTGCGGCGGAGTCCGCTCTGCCGCTAAGCCAGCGTCCTGAGGGCCATGGACGATATCTTTCCCAGATCCTATCCGAATGGCGGTACATCCCCGGACCCTGCGGTCCGCATCGAGGATGGTTTCGCCACCGAACTCACGCTGCTGGTGACGGCGCTCGAGGTCAATTGCGTGATCGGTGTCTATCCGGGCGAGCGGGATCGCGCCCAGAGGTTATGCTTGGACTTGGAGTTGAAAGCGCAACCGCCGGCTGCTTTCGACGATGACTTTGTGAAGGTCGTGGACTATGGCACGACCGTCGAACGGGTGAAGCAGGTCTGTGCCGAGAACGACGCGCATCTGCTGGAGACGCTTGGCGACCGTATCCTAACCGCCTGCTTCGAGGATCAGCGCATTCTCGCGGCCAGCGTGAGCATCAGGAAACTCGACCTCGATCGCGCCGCCAAAGGCATTGGAATCGCGCTTACGAGGCGGCGACTTCCGGCTCAAGAGTCTTAGGTGCTTCGGTAAAGCCCCGTTCTTCGCAAAGATGTCTAACATACCGAGCTATCAGCACTTTTCGGACACCCGCAAATTTGTATCCGGGTGCTGAGGGCGCTCAAATTGTTCACAGGCATCCGTGTTGCAACGCGACTTGGGCTTCAGACACGAGAGACCATTTTCATGACGCTTTTCTAACAATTGGCAACCCGAGAATGCAGGGAATTCAACATGTTACACGTGTGCCTAAAAATTAGGCAAAGCATAGAACCCCGCAGAATCCTTGAACTCAACCCTTCGGCCTTCGCATTTTCCAACAGACTTATCCACAGAGTCGGTGGACAGCTCCGAAAAGCTCTGCGAGCGCACCAGGTTCGCCTTTTTGTCAAGCGCCCTAGGCCTACTTATTTAGGTTTTCGAGGCTTGATTCGGACTCTCCGACCGTCGTCGATGCCTCTTTCGGAGGGGGTGATCCGTCAAGCGCTTAACGATTTGTAAAGACATGGTCAGAGGAACCCGCAAGCCTGCCACGCAGGACCCGACTCTCGGCGGCAAGCGCGCGCCGCAGGAGCCCGCGATTTATCGCGAGGCGCCGGCCTCGCCGGGTCTGCCGGGTCTAAGAGAGGATGCGCCCGACTACGCTGGGTTGCACGACGAGTCGGCGGACAAGGTCGAGGGGCGTCTTGCCCAGGGCGTCGAGGTGCTGGCCAGGGCGGTCAAGACCTTGCCGCTGGCTCCCGGGGTCTATCGCATGCTGAACGCGCGGGGCGATCCGCTTTATGTCGGCAAGGCGCGCAGCCTGAAGCGGCGGGTAACCGCCTACACCCAGCTCTCCAAGCTGCCGCGCCGCCTGCAGCGCATGGTCGCCGAGACGGTGGCGTTGGAGGTGACCACGACCCATACCGAGGTCGAGGCGCTGCTGCTGGAATCGAATCTGATCAAGCGTTTCATGCCGCGTTACAATGTGCTGCTGCGCGACGACAAATCCTTTCCCTACATTCTGATCGCCGGCGCGCATGACTATCCGCAGATCGTCAAGCACCGCGGCAGCCACGACCGCGAGGGCCGCTACTACGGGCCCTTCGCTTCGGCTGGTGCGGTGAATCGCACGGTGACGGCGCTGGAAAAGGCTTTCCTGTTGCGCTCCTGTTCGGATGCGGTGTTCAGCCAGCGCACGCGCCCTTGTCTGCTCTTCCAGATCAAGCGTTGCTCCGCGCCCTGTGTAGGGCGGGTCGATCGGACGGAGTATGCGGCCCTGGTCGGGGATGCCTTGGACTTCCTTTCGGGCAAGTCCAGCCGTATTCAGGAAGACTTGGCCGGCCAGATGGAGGCCGCGGCCGAACGCCTGGACTACGAGGCGGCCGCGCGCTACCGCGACCGGATTCGCGCCCTGGCACACATTCAGTCCCACCAAGATATCAACGTTGAAGGCGTGGACGACGCCGATGTCGTCGTTGCGCACCAGCAGGCTGGGCAAACCTGCATCCAGGTCTTCTTCTTCCGAGCCGGCCGGAACTATGGCAACCGCGCCTACTTCCCCAGCCATGACAAGCAGTTGGGGCCGGAAGAAGTGCTCGCCGCCTTCGTCGCACAGTTCTACGACAACAAGCCGGTGCCGAGACAGGTGTTGCTGAGCCATCTCTTGACCGAGCAAGCGCTGATCGCCGCAGCCCTGAGCCAGAAGGCCGAACGAAAAATCGAACTGGCGGCGCCACAGCGCGGCTCTAAACGCAAGCTGATCGAGCAGGCGCTTTCCAATGCCCGCGACGAGTTGGCTCGCCGCCTCGCGGAAAGTTCGGCCCAGCGGAGGCTCCTGACCGGCCTGGGCGAGCTGCTTGGGGCCGAGACGACGCTGGAGCGGGTCGAGGTTTACGACAACAGCCACATCGGCGGCAGCAACGCCTATGGTGCCATGGTCGTCGCGGGACCCGAGGGGTTCCGCAAGACCGCCTACCGCAAATTCGCGATCAAGCAGAAGGGAGCGGCCGGCGACGACTACGCCATGATGCGCGAAGTTCTGACCCGGCGCTTCTCGCGCGCCCTCAAGGAGGACCCCGACCGCAGCCGGGGCCAGTGGCCCGACGCCGTGCTGATCGACGGTGGCCGCGGGCAGCTGAACGTGGCCTTGGAGGTCTTCGCAGACTTGGGCATCGAGGATCTGACGGTCGCAGGCGTCGCCAAGGGACCGGACCGAGACGCCGGGCGCGAGCGCATCTTCCTGCCGGGACGTCCCCCGATTCTGTTGCAACCGCGCGATCCGGTTCTCTACTTCATTCAGCGCCTGCGTGACGAAGCGCACCGCTTTGCAATCGGCACCCATCGGGCGGGCCGCAGCAAGGCCCGGCTCACCTCGGCGCTCGACGAGGTCCCGGGCATCGGCGGCAAGCGCAAGAAGGCCCTGCTGCTGCACTTCGGCTCGGCTCGTGCTGTCCAGCGGGCCGGCCTGACGGATCTGGAAGCCGTCGAGGGCATCAGTAAGACCGTCGCGAAGAAGATCTACGACCACTTCCATGGCGCGCCCTAAACCCGGAGTTTGTGCACGACGGTTGGTGATGGATGATGGCACACACTCTAGCTCGCAGAGCACCCGATCCCCCGGCGCCGCTTTCCAGGAGAGCTGAATGACGACTGATGCGGTTCCACCCGCCTCGAGGACATCCGGTGCGAGGCCATCCGGCATTGCGATGACTTGGCTCATGGAGGAGGCGATCGAAGAAAACGCGGGCCTCAGTCTGGCGAGGATGACGATCGATCCCGACGTGACCTCGGAAGCGCATCGCCATCCGAACTGCACGGAAGCGATCCATGTGCTTTCGGGGTCCGTTCTTCAACGTAGGGGCGACGCGTGGATCGAACTCACGGCTGGCGACACGATCCTGATACCGGTCGGTGCGGTTCATCAGACGCGCAACCCGGGACCGGAGACGGCGGTCATGATGATCGCCTATTCCAGCGGATCGCGTGTCTATCAGACTTGAGAGCTCGCACCGCCGCGCGCTGGTCGGGCGGAGCCGCCAGACTGTGCTGGGACCATGCCTAGCAATAACTGGCGGCGCCCGCTCTCCATCGCGCTGTCCGTACAAGTCGCGACGAGCGCCATCGATATGGCGGTCCCCGTCTTGGGACCTGCGATAACAAGCAGCATCGGCGTTCCAGCCTCCTATGTCGGCTACTATTCCTCCGCGGCGGCCGGAGGTGCGATTTTCTTCTATCTGCTGGGCGGCGGATTGGTCCGCCGAGCGGGGCCCGAGCGCATCCTGCAGATCGGCGCTCTGGTTTGCGCTGGAAGCCTGCTCCTTGCCCTGAGTGGGGCATGGTGGCTCGTGATCGCCGCCGGACTGTTGATCGGCCTGGGGTTCGGCGCAAATGCCCCAGCGAGCGGTTTGCTGCTTCAGCGGTCGGTTCCCCGTCAGAGACTGAGGCTTGCTTTCTCGATCAAACAGGCCGGCGTCCCTCTCGGTGCCTTGATCGCGGGTGCCGGGCTTCCGGTCCTTGCGGGGATCGGAACCTGGCAAACGGCACTGCTCGCCGCCTCGGCACTTGGGGTGACGGTGGCGGTTTTCGTGGAACTGTCGATGCGCCGGGACCGGGGCAGTTTCGGGAGGGTGCGGAGCGCGACCGGCGGTTCCGGCCTGGCCGACCTGAAGGTCCTCCTCGGCCTGATCCGGCTTCGCTCATTCCGCCGTCTTGTCGCCGTAGGAGCGCTGCTTGCCGTCGTTCAGGGGAGTTTGAATGCCTTTCTCGTCACCTATCTGGTGACCGAACTGCAGCTCTCTCTCGTTTTTGCCGGCGGACTCTATGCTGCCTTTCAAGCAGCTAGTATTCCGGGCCGTATCCTGTCGGGTTGGCTCGGAGACAAACAGGCCCTGCGACCGGTCATACTGATGCACATCGGTGTCGCGTCGTCGGCCGCCGTTGCGATCCTGTCCGTCCTGAACCCCGGTGTCCTGCCCTTGACGATCGCCATTCCGGTGGCCGCCGCGGGCTTCGTGGTGGGGAGCTGGAATGGGGTGCTGCTGGCCGAGAGCGCGGAAGCCGCACCCGAGGGCAGGGTGGCGGAGGCACAGAATGCCGTTGCCCTGGGGATTTTCGCCGGATTCCTTCTGGGGCCCCTCGTTTTTGCGACGGTCGTCGCCGTGGCCGGCTTCCAAGCGACTTTCCTTGTCTTGGCAGGTATCGCTCTTCTGTCTGCTTTGGCCGCCAGAGCGCGATCCCTCTAGCTGGAGGCGGCTTCGCTTCCATCCAAGGCGATCTTGCTCCAGGCGGCGGTGAAAGGCTTGCCTGACTGCGTGGTCGTGCCTCTGTAACTCTGGATGCTCTATGTTAGAAAGACGTCGGGGGTGCCAAGGATCATGCTGACCACGTTGCCGAACTTGTTGACGCTAGCGCGGATTGTCGCGATTCCGGCCGTGGTGGCTTTGCTGTCCTTCGATTCGGAAGCGGCCCGCTGGGTGGCGTTCGTTCTGTTCGGGGCGGCGGCCTTCACCGATTGGCTCGACGGCAGGCTGGCGCGTGCCCGCGGCGAAGTCTCGCCGCTTGGCCGATTCCTCGACCCGATCGCCGACAAACTGCTGGTCGCCGCCGTCGTGGTGATGCTCGTGGCCAGCGGCGACGTCGCCGGCTGGGCGGTGGTGGCGGCGATCGTCATTCTCTGCCGCGAAATCCTGGTTTCGGGTTTGCGGGAATACCTGGCCGAACTGAGCGTTCCGATGCCGGTCAGCAAGTTGGCCAAGTGGAAAACGGCGGTGCAGCTCGCTGCCATTTCCTTGCTGATTCTCGCTCCCGTGCTGACGCCGGAACTGGGCTTGGCGGCTGAAGCCCTGCTGTGGCTGGCTGCCGGTCTGACTCTGATCACCGGGTGGGACTACCTGGTCCGCGGCCTGACCCACATGCGGGCCGGGTCGGGCGGCGAGTAGCGAACGGCGGCGCCGAACCACCGGAGTCCTTAGCCCTACGGCCTGTCTGGTTGACTTGCGTGGCCTTCGGGTATTCCTACATCGCGAAACCTATGGATGGGCGGGCAGGAAGACCCGAGATGAAGATCATCGGACTGGCAGGTTGGAGCGGCAGCGGCAAGACCACCTTGGTGCGCAAGCTGATTCCCGCGCTCGTGGCGCGCGGCTACCGCGTTTCCACCATGAAGCATGCCCATCACGCCTTCGATATCGACAAACCCGGCAAGGATTCCTACGAGCATCGTGAGGCGGGGGCGACCGAGGTCATGATCACCTCCGCCAACCGCTGGGCACTGATGCATGAGCATCGCGGTGCGCCGGAGCCAACCGCGGAAGAGCTGATGCCGCAAATGACGCCAGTCGATCTGCTGATCATCGAGGGCTTCAAGAAGGAGCGTCACGAGAAGATCGAGGTCTTTCGCCGCAGCGTCGGCAAGCCGCTGCTGGCGGCGGACGATCCACATATCGTCGCGATTGCCAGCGACGGGCCGACGCCGGAGATCGACCGGCCGCTGCTCGACTTGAACGATGTGGAGGCGATTGCCGACTTCGTGGTGAGTCATTGCGGTCTGAGCGCGGCGCGGCGGCAAGGAGTGGCCTGATGGCGCAATTGAGCGACGACTGCTTTGCACATGGGGGTCGGCTGATGCGTTTGGACGAGGCCCTGGCGTTGCTGGAAGCGCGTATCGACACCATCATCGAGGTCGAGCAGGTGGCGTTGAGCGAGGCTCTGGGCCGGGTTCTGCGCGAAGACGTGGTGTCGGCGGTGTCGGTTCCGGCGGAGAACAACTCCGCTGTCGATGGCTATGCGGTGCATTTCGCCGACTTGGACCCAGAGGCGGAAACGCGCCTGCCGATCACTGGCCGCGCGGCCGCCGGCCACCCCCTGGGACGATCGGCCGGCCGGGGCGAGGCGATTCGCATCTTTACCGGAGCCCTGATGCCTGAGGGGCCGGACACCGTGATGATGCAGGAAGACTGCAGTTTGGACGGCGAAGCGGTGGTGATCCGTCCCGGGATCAAACGCGGCAGCAACCGGCGCCTCGCCGGCGAGGATATCACGGCGGGCGAGACGGTGCTGCGCGCAGGTCAACGTCTGCGGCCGCAGGACGTCGGTTTGGCCGCCGCCGCAGGGCTGACCGAACTGATGGTTTCGCGACCGCTGCGGGTCGCGCTTTTCTCGACCGGCGACGAACTGCAGGAGCCGGGGCAGGTGCCGCGACCCGGCTGCATCTACGATTCCAACCGCTACACCGTTGGCGCCCTGCTTCGGGGGCTGGGTTGCCGGGTCTCCGACCTCGGCATCCTGCCGGACCGGCGCGACAGCGTGACGGCGGCGTTGGGCGAGGCCGCCGTCGACCACGACCTCCTGCTGACCTCCGGCGGCGTTTCCACCGGTGAAGAAGACCATGTCAAAGCAGCCGTCGAATCGCAGGGTAAGCTGCATGCCTGGAAGCTTGCGATCAAGCCAGGGCGCCCCATTGCGCTGGGCCAGGTCGGTCTGACACCCTTCGTGGGCCTGCCGGGCAATCCGGTGGCCTCGATGGTCACCTTCCTGGCCGTGGTGCGGCCGATGATCCTGCGCCTGCTGGGCGGCCGGGTGGAGCCACCGCATCGCTTCGCCGTGACGGCGGACTTCGATCACAAGAAGAAAAGGGATCGGCGGGAGTGGGTGCGTGCCCGCCTGTCCCTGGGAAGCGATGGACGGCTGATCGCCCGAAAGTTTCCGCGCGAGGGGGCCGGTATCCTGTCCTCTCTGGTCGAGGCCGACGGACTGGTCGAGTTGCCCGAGGATTTGACCAGGCTGGAATCCGGCGCGATCGTCGAATTTCTGCCCTTCAGCGAGGTGACCCCATGAGCGCGCCTGTGAAGCTGTTGTACTTTGCTTGGCTGAAGCAAAAAACCGGCTGTTCCGAAGAAGAAGTCCAGCCACCGGCCGAAGTCGCCACCGTCGGCGAGTTGCTGAGCTGGCTGGAGGGTCGTGGTGAGGGCTTTGCCGAGGCATTGGCCGACCGCACGGCGATCCGCGTGGCGGTCAATCAGGAATACGCGCGCCCAAGCGATCTTGTGAAGCCAGGTGACGAGGTGGCCCTCTTCCCGCCGGTGACGGGCGGATGAGGGCATAGCCATGGCCGTCAGAGTCCAGCGAGAAGACTTCGATCTCAGTGCGGAACTGAAGGCGCTCACGGCAGGCAATCGTCGGGTCGGCGGTCTGACCTCCTTCGTCGGTCTGGTGCGCGACATGGCGGAAACGCCGGAACTGGCCGCCATGACCTTGGAACACTATCCAGGCATGACCGAGCGCATGCTGGAGAGGATTGAGGCCGAGGCCCAGGCACGCTGGCCGTTGGAGGCCTCGCTGATCGTCCATCGCTACGGCCGGATGGAACCGGGTGAGCAGATCGTCCTGGTTGCCTGTGCCAGCCCCCATCGTGAAGCGGCCTTCGAAGCCTGCCATTTTCTGATCGACTGGCTGAAGACCAAAGCGCCTTTTTGGAAAGTCGAGGAGAGCCAAGGCGGCGCGCGTAGCTGGGTGGACGCACGGAGCAGTGACGATGAAGCCGCCGCCCGCTGGCGCCAGGACGACGACGCGGCAGACTAGGCGAGGCGGATTGAAAGTGCCGGGCAAGGGCTGTTAGGAGCCTCTTGCAGGCGGTTGTCCGCTTGTATCTTTACAATCCCAGTTCGCGCTGCTCTTCGTCGGCGGAGAGCACCGGGCCGGCTTGCAGACGGTCGACCGCAGCGGCAACGGGGTCTTCGTCGCCAGCCCCCGCCGGGCGGAAGCTGCCGGTCTCAGTCGTGGCGGCCGGCGGAATTGAGCTGCCGGCGACCATCTGCCAGTCGGCCTGAGGCCCAGAGCGGCAGACGAGGCCGCGCTCCCCACCCCCGTCCGACAGTCGTTCGAACTCCCGGCAGAAGCGATTGTCTTGACTGCGGAAGCTGCCGAGCACGGTCAGTTCTCCGTCAGCGAGTTGAATCGGCTCGTAGCTGGGCGTTTGCGACAGAGCAGCCGCGAGTTGCGGTGCCAGGCCGTTGCCGGTTTGGCCATTCTCGCCGCCGGGCAGCCAGGCGAAAACCCCGGCCGCGACCGCAACCGCAAGGGATGCCGCCAGGGCCACGGGCCGCCAGACGGTTTGCTGGCGGTTTTGGCGCCGAGGCAGGCGTACCACGTTGTCTGCGCCATCCTCTGCCGGTGTAGCCGCAGGTTCATCCGCAGATGTCGGGGCGTTCATGGCCGTCGGCGCATCCATGATTGCCGCACGCAGCCGCTCTGGAACCGGCTCTTCGGTGATCGCGGCGAAAGCAAGACGGGCCATTTCTCCTGCTTCGACCAGGGCGCGGAGACGTGCCCCGGCAGCCGGGTTCTCCATCAGCGCCTGTTCGATTTCAAACGCCTCCTGCTCTGGAAGCTCCCCGTCGGCATAGGCAACCAGCCTCTCGTCACTCAACTGTGCCCCCATGTCGCTCATGCTCCTTCTCCTGCCACCTTGCCCCAGGGGCTGTTCGTCGGGCCATTCAAGGCCTCGGCCAGGGCGCGCCTTGCGCGTGCAAGGCGGCTCATCACAGTACCGATGGGAATGTTCAGAGACTCGGCGGCCTGCCGGTAGCTGCAGCCGTCTATGGACACCAGCGAAAGTACGGTACGCTGCTCTTCAGGCAAGCGAGCAATCAGCTTGCGCACCCGTGCCAGTTCGATTCTGGACTCGGCAACGGCCCTGCCGTCTTCTCCGCTTATGCTGGCGACACTATCGAGATCGCCGGCCGGCCGGCGCAGCTTTTCGGCCCGGCAGCGGTCGATCCAAACCGTCTGCACGATTCGGAACATCCAGGAGTCCAGTCGAGTTCCTTCCCGCCACTGATCCAGCCGTGTCAGAGCGCGTTCGCAGGCCGCTTGAACGACGTCGTCCGCTTCGTGCTGGGTCCCGGTCAGTGCAGTTGCGAAACGCCGCAAACGCGGCAGGAGCGCGACCAGTTCCTTTTTTATCTCTTGTTCTTGCTTCACGGCTCTCGCACCCGATGCAGTTGTTCTGGGCAGACAACGCGCCAGATGACGCATCTATTCCCAAGCCCCCGCGAAGAACAAGATTGTAAGCGCAATTGCAGTTCGATGCAGAAATTTACCGGGTGAGGCTGGATTAAACTTGCCCGATCATCCGTTGTTACACGGCACCACCTGCAACCAGGGATTCTTCCGCAATGTCATCGTCCGAATGCCGCAGAGACCCGTCGATACCGCGGCCCGCCGTACCTGCCCCCCTCGCGAGAGGCACAACGTTTTTGCGCCGCCGCCTTTTGAGTGGGGTCTGCCTGGTCGTCTTCGCGTTCCTCGAACCATCTGCTTTTCCTGAAACGCCCTCTCTGCTGTTGGCCCCGGCCCCGGCCTTTGCCGACGGGGACGGTGATGGGGACGGCGACGGGGACGGGGACGGGGACGGTGATGGTGACGGGGACGGTGATGGGGACGGCGACGGTGATGGCGACGGGGACGGCGACGGTGATGGGGACGGCGACGGTGATGGCGACGGGGACGGCGACGGTGATGGCGACGACGGCGGCGATGACGACGGTGATGATGACGACAACAGCGCCGCCGACACTGACGATGATGATGATGATGACGCTGACGACGATGATGATGACGACGATGATGATGATGATGATGATGAAACGGCTCCGACAACCACTGAGGCCGACGGTGGAGATGGTCAGGATGTTGCCGATCTTTTGGCGCTGGATGCCACGCCCGAAGTCTTTGCGGCCGCAGTTCAGCTCGGTCTGACGCCACGTCTGGCAACGACCTACGCGAACCTCGGACTCTCCGTGACCGGTTTTTCGCTGGGCGCGGTTTCCTACGCCGAAGCTCAGGCGGCTCTATCCGGTCTCGGGGCAACCGCCTTGGCGCCGAACCATGTCTACAGTCTGGCTCAAGCCGACTGCCGCGGCCCCGCTTGTGACCAGCAGAACCTGGTTGGTTGGCTTCCCCCCGCCGGTGTCGGTTGTGGTGCCGGGCTCGCGTTGGGTATCGTCGATACGGCGATTGCGACCAATGCTCCGGCTCTGCAGGGGCAGCGGATCCGTACGCGTCGATTCAACGAGAAGCGCATGCCTCCCTCGTTTTCCGACCATGGCACTGCGATTGCCGGGCTTTTGGTCGGCGCGACCGAGAGCGAAACGCCGGGCCTCCTGCCCGAAGCGACGCTCTACGCCGCCGATGTTTTTCACCGGGACGCACAAGGTCAACCGGTGGCCAGCACGACCGATATCCTGCAAGCCCTCGATTGGTTGGCTGGCTTCGACTTGCCGGTCATCAACATGAGTCTCGCCGGTCCAGCCAATGCCCTTGTGGAGCGCGCCATGTCGGCCCTGACCCGCCGGGGCATCTTGGTTGTCGCCGCGGCGGGCAATGATGGGCCATCGGCCGATCCAGCTTATCCTGCCGCCTATCCGGGAGCGATCGCCGTAACTGCCATCGATCGTGATCTGCGGCCGTTCCGCAGTGCCAACCGCGGCAACTATCTGTCGCTGGCGGCTCCTGGGGTAGATGTCTGGGCGCCGACGGCTTTCGGCGGTGCAGCGCGAAGCGGTACGTCCTATGCCGCGACTTTCGTTGCCGCCGCCGCCACGGATCTCTCAGCACAATTCGGCCGGCCGTCGGTCGAGGAGCTCAAGACTCTGCTGGAAGAGCGGGCCCGCGACCTGGGCAAGACCGGCTACGATCCGATCTTCGGCCACGGCCTGTTGCAGGCCGAGCCGGTGTGCAACGGCAGCCCCTAGCGTTGCCGCTGCACGTCCGCTGCTCGGCAGTAGAGCGCTCGGGAATAAAGCGGCGGTCCGGTTCGTTGTCGGGATGCTCATGGAGGCTGCGGCCGATACCGCCGCCTCTAATGCCCATCGGCTACGCAGGAGAGCGATCCCGTGAGTGCATCCCCCTTCCGAAAGACCGACTCCACGACCTCGACCTCCCCGTCCCCGGCAGCCGACGGTTTCTCGGCAGGCAGCCGATCCCGGCAAAAGCAAAGCGAGACTGCCTTGGGGAGCTTCAGCCCCGCACGGCTCGCCTTTTTCGCCTGGCCGTTGAAGCTGATTGACGAGCCGGTCTCCTCGACGGGCCGCGACGGGACCGATGGGGACGATCGAGAAGTCGATGGATAGAAGTACCGGGGCGCTATCGGTCGGAACAGGCGACTTCGGCGGCTTGTAGACTGGTTTGGCGCAGGAGGCTGCGTACGGCCATCAGTCCCATCAAGCCATGTTGGACGTTGTCCACCCGGATCTCGTTGTTGTAGGCCTCGGTACGCAGACCGCCCAGCACCCGCGGGCGTCGTTGGATGTAGAAGGCGTCGACCTCGTCCTTGAACTGAAGTTGTCGAAGATTGCGCGCGGCGCGCCAAATCGCGCGTTCGTAGCGCGCGGCCCGCGAGGTCTCGCTCGCCTCGGTCGCGAGCGTCAGGGCGGCAGCCAGGCCTTCGATGTAAACACCGGTCGAACTGGCATGCGGCGGGCCGTAGTCCGGACGCTCGGGATCGTAAAAGCGGCCCCAAAAGACGGGCGCCAGGGGTTGGCCCCACTGCTGCAGGGGCAACAGCCAGTCGTTCATCTCAAATACGAAGTCTCTCAGTTCAGCCGCGTTCAGCGCCGCATAGGCAAGCGCGTAGGCCTGGCTGTGCCAGGGAACGAAAGCCGGGCTGCGCGCGGCGCGGTGCCAGGCGCGATAGTGGATGAAACTGGCTTGAAAACGGGCGGCTAGGTCGCCTTCGGGATCTGCGCGCAATCGCGTAGCCCAGAACAACAGGGCTTCACCGGGATAGAAGTTCTGGTTGTCGTTGCGTTCGGCAGGTTTCAGGAAGCTGCGGAAAGAGCCGTCGGCCCGATGCAGATCGTCAACCGTGGCCGAGAGACGGCGATAGGCCTCTTCCCAGCGGTGGCGTTGAGGATGCTCCAGAATGGCCAGTGCCGCCAGCGCGACGGCCCCCAGTTTCACCTGGCCCTGCCACTCGATCAGGCCGGCCCGCCCATCAGAGCGGTAGAAGCGGTCCAGGTTGAACTGCAGGTTCGCCGCGGCACGCATCATCAAGGCCGTGTCGTCTTTCGCCTCCGCCGTCTTGATCAGCGCGAGAGTCGCCATGAAGCGGCGAATGGGACTGTCGGCGTCGGACTCGCGTCCACGGCTTGGCCAGTACTTGTAGGGCAGTTGTCCGTCGTCGCGCAGGTTCGCATGCAGCCAGGCCGTCATCCCCTCGATCAAACGGTCCAGCTCCGCTCGGTCAAACGCGTCCGGCGGAACCAGCGGCGCACCGTACGACAGCAGCGTGCCGCGCAGGGCGGTTACAGGTCCTGTAAGAGGGGCGAGATGGAGTTGACGGGCTGCGAAGGATCGGATCTCCACTCCCTCGAACAGGACATCGGCGAGACTGCGGCCTGGCGCCGTCTGCTGCCGGCTTAGCCAGCGCGTGAAGCTGCGGTTGCTGGCGATGGCGCTCAGGGGGGCCAAGCGCCGTTCTTGGCCGTCGAAGGCGACCGAAATGCCGACTTTGCCCTGCGCGGCCCTGGTGAAGACTTGCTCGAAACGCTCCGGCGACACGCGACGCCACCCGTGGGTCAGGCAAAGCCCGAGGGTATCCGCACCAATCGCTTCCAGTCGTGGCAGAAGCTCGGCGAAAGCATTCGCCAGACTGCCAGTCTCGATCCAAACCTCGTCGACACGCCTGCCTTTGCGCCGCAGGCAAGCATATAGCGGTCCCGGCAAGGGATAGGCCCCAGGTGCGATCGGCAGCTTCTCGCGCAGGCCGCGCAGCAGATCCGCGATTACGGCCGGATCTGCGGTGAGAGCATTGGTCATACCGGTGACGATTCGCTGCGCACTGGAGCGGACTTCGGCACTCTACCGCGCGGTGTCCCGCCTCGCAGCCGGCGATGCCGCGCCGTCTGTAGGTGGGTGCCCGGCGGCTCGCCGCGGTCCGTCACAAAGTCCGGAAGAAGGTTTCGGAGGACGCTGTCCTCTCCAGGACTCCGTGACGTGACTGTCTTGCTGCGTGACGATCTTATTCTGCGGCGGCGATGGAGGCGTGGGCCGTACGGCCATCGCGGCGATTGACGAGGTCGTCGTAGGCGGTCACCAGCGATCGTGTGATCTCGCCCACCTTGAACGTCTGGCCGTCTATTTCCGCCACTGGCGTCACTTCGACGGCCGTGCCGGTAATGAAGACTTCGTCGGTCTTCGCCAGCTCCTCCGGCAGGATCGCGCGCTCGATCACCTCGTAGCCCAGATCCTTGGCCAAGCCGACTACCGTGCGGCGTGTGATGCCGTCGAGGAAGCAGTCCGGCGTCGGTGTATGAAGCTTGCCTTCTTGCACCAGGAAGATGTTCGCCCCGGTGGCCTCGGCAATCTGGCCGCGCCAATCGAGCATCAGCGCATCGTTGTAGCCGCGCTTTTCAGCATCGTGCTTGCTTAGGGTGCAGATCATGTAGAGGCCGGCGGCCTTGGCATGCACCGGTGCGGTGGCGGGATCCGGGCGGCGGTACTTCGCGAAGGTCATGCGGATGCCCTGCAGCCGGGCTTCCGGCGAGAAGTAGGCCGGCCAATCCCAGGCGGCGATCACCAAGTGGATCCTGTTCTTCTGTGCTGAGACCCCCATCATCTCGCTGCCGCGCCAGGCAACGGGACGGACGTAGCCGTCGCCGATGGAGTTGACCTCCAGGACCTTACGGGCCGCCGCATCGATCTCTTCGACGCTATAAGGGATCTCGAAGTCCATCAGCTGCGCCGAGGCGACAAGGCGTTCGTGGTGCTCGGTCATGGCGAAGACCTCGCCGCCATAGGCACGTTCGCCCTCGAAGACGCAGGAGCCGTAGTGGAGGCCGTGCGAAAGGCTGTGCAGCGTTGCGTCGGGCCAGGGAACCAGGTCTCCATCCATCCAGATGAAGCCGTCGCGATCGTCGAAAGGAAGCATGGAAAGACGGGTCCTCCGGCCCTATAAGCCTTTATCTTCTGGTTGCCCGACCGCCATTTATAAGCTCTCCAACGAGCCTCTGGCCGGTTCGGTCAGCTGTCACCGAGGGGTTCAGGGTTCAAGTGAGTATTTGGAGTATCGTTGCTCCGAAAAACCACACTTTGTTACTTTCTGTCCCATCTGATAGCGCAAACGTAACGAGCTGACCTAGATATGTCAACATGGCTGACGTAAAAACTGCGAATCCTCTGTTCCTGCGCGAAGATGAACTGCGTCAGGCGATCGAGCTGCTGTTCTTCGCCTACCGCGACTTTACCGGCGATGCCGACCGGATCCTGGACGACTACGGTTTCGGTCGGGCGCACCACCGGGTGATCTACTTCGTCGGCCGCCACCCGGGATTGCCGGTCAATCAGCTCTTGTCCGTTCTCCAGATCACCAAGCAGTCGTTGTCGCGCGTGCTGGGTCAGCTGGTGCGTGAGGGCTTCATCAAACAGACCCGAGGGACAACCGATCGCCGGCAGCGTTTGCTGGAACTAACCGAGACGGGCCGAGAGCTCGAGCGCAAGCTGACCGAGGTGCAGAAACATCGGATCGCCCATGCGTATCGCGACGCCGGCGCGGATGCGGTGGCGGGCTTTCGGACCGTGATGCGCGGTTTGATCGACTCGCCCGACCGGGCGCGCTTCGGGTCTGAGCCCGTTGGACCAGAGCGATCGTAAGCTGGTCTGCGACACCGCGGGAGGGCAAGCTTCCGATCGGCGCGTTGCGGCGTGGGAGCTGGCGCTGACTCTAGGTGGAACTCGCTGATTCGCCTATACTCCAGCCCATGGAAGAGGCCGCACACATACTCGTCGTCGACGACGACACACGGCTCCGCGAGCTGCTGCAACGCTATTTGAGTGATCAAGGGTTCCGGGTAACGACTGCGAGCCAGGCGGGCGAGGCGAGGGAGTTTCTGCGCTCTTTAGCCTTCGATCTCCTGGTGCTTGACATCATGATGCCGGGGGAAAGCGGGCTCGATCTCCTGCGCGCGCTGCGCCGGGAACAGCGTGTGCCCGTGCTGCTGCTGACGGCGATGGATGAAGTCGAAAGCCGTATCGAGGGCTTCGAAAGCGGTGCGGACGACTATCTCTCGAAACCCTTCGAGCCGCGTGAGCTGGTGCTGCGGATCAATGCCGTGCTGCGCCGGGCGAAGGCCGCCGAGGCTGGGACCTCTTCACCACGGCGGGTGCACTTCGGGGCTTTCAGTTTCGATCTCGACCGCGAGGAACTGCGTCGTGGTGACGCTTATGTCCGGCTTTCGACGGCCGAACAGCAGCTTCTCAAGGCTTTGGCCGACCGTGTCGGCGCGCCTGTCAGCCGCGACGAACTGAGCGAGACGAGCCCGGAGATCGGCAATGCGCGGACCATCGATGTGCAGGTCACGCGCTTGCGCCGCAAGATCGAAACGGATCCGAAGTACCCCCGCTACCTCCAGACGGTGCGCGGAGTGGGCTATACTTTGGTCGTCGATTGACGGCCCGCCGCATGCGATGCTCCGAAGGTCGGTATGGACCGCAGTCCGTTGTGGATGGCAGTCCGGTCTTGACTGAATGCCGGTCTACACGGCCGTCGCAATAGACCCGAAGGCTCGGTGCGGCGAGAGACCGACGAACTGAACCGGGCGGAGTCGGAGCCGCAGGTTGGGGCGAAGGCCATGAGCAGCTACGAAGACCGTTTCGAGCGACCTGCTGGGATGGAGGACCTGAGCCTTTCGCTCGGCAGGCCGGAGCGCTTGTCGCTTCTCAAACGTCTGCTCCCGCGCGGTTTTCTGGGTCGTTCTGTGCTGATCCTTCTGCTACCGCTCGTTCTACTCCAGGTAATTTCCGCCTGGGTCTTCTACGACCGTCACTACGACACGACGACTTGGCGTCTTGCCCAGGGCCTCGCCGGCGACGTCGAGATGATGGTGCGCCTGTTGCAGTCGGGTGAGATGCCGCAGTCCGAGGTCCTCTCGCTGGCTCAGCACATTTTCTGGCTGCAGGCGGAACTGATCCCCGGTGCCGAACTGAGCGAGTCGGTGGAGCCGCGTCTCGGCTCGATTTTGCACGAACGTCTCGAGACCGCTCTCATGGAGCGTCTGGGTCCGCGCTTCACCGTCGATACGGTCTCTTTGCCCCGAGACGTCATCATCGAGGTGAATCTGGGCCGTGAGCTGCTGGTGATGGATGTCAGCCGGAAGCGGCTGTTCAGCGTGACGACCTACATCTTCCTGATGTGGATGGTGGGCTCGTCGATCGTGTTGTTCGTCGTCGCTTTTCTCGTCATGCGAATTCAGGTGCGTGCCATCACCCGTCTGGCTCAGGCCGCGGACAGCTTCGGCAGGGGGGGCGACTTGACCGGATTCAGACCCGAGGGAGCCGACGAGGTCCGTCAGGCTGCGGCGGCTTTCCTCCAGATGCGCGAGCGGATCAAGCGCCAGATTCAACAGCGTACGACCGTGCTGGCCGGGGTCAGTCATGACTTGAGAACGCCGCTGACCCGTATGAAGTTGGAGTTGGCGATGTTGGGGGGGGCGCCTGAGATTGAGAGCCTCAAGCAGGACGTTCAACAGATGGAGCGCATGGTCGATGGCTACCTTGCCTTTGCGCGGGGCGAGGGAGGCGAGGAAGCGAAGCTGACCAACCTGTCCGACTTGATCCGCCGTGTCGTGGCCGACGCGCGGCGCGAGGGTGCCACCGTCGATCTTCATATGGAGCAGCCGATCACGCTGCCTCTCAAACGCGAAGCCTTCCGGCGCTGTTTGACCAATCTGCTCGTGAATGGCGTGCGCTACGGCAACATGGTGTCGTTGCGCGTGGGTCTCCGCCACGGCGGTCTCGAGATCCTGGTGGACGACGACGGACCCGGTATTCCGGAAGAGCGCCGCGAGGAAGTCTTCAAACCCTTCGTCAGGCTGGAGGAATCCCGCAATCCCGAAACCGGCGGCACCGGGCTGGGGCTGACCATCGCGCGCGACGTCGCCCGCGGCCATGGCGGCGATCTGACTCTCGATGACTCTCCTTTGGGCGGTCTGCGCGCTCGGCTTTGGTTCCCGATTTGACATGAGCGTCTCCCCAAGCGTCACAGGAGAGTCTGCCGCAGTCGTGCTGCCCGTCAGTTTGCGGACGCCGTTGCGAGAGGAGCTGCCGACGCTCCGCCAGATCGAGGCGGCTGCGGCACGCCGGTTTCGCGACTCACCCCATCCGGAGGTCGCGCGGATGCCTCCGACCGAGTTGGCCGCGTTTCGCGATCTGGCCGCCGAGGAGGGCATCTTGGTTGCCGCCGATGCTCACGACAGGTTGCTCGGCTTTGCGCTCTACACGCCGATGGAGGGCGAACTTTATCTGGGTGAATTGAACATCCTGCCCGACGCGGCCGGGCGGCGGATCGGTGCGCGCCTGATCGACGCGGTGGCCGAGGTCGCGGCGGCTCGCGGTTGCCGCTGGGTATTGCTGACCACCTTTCGCCGGGTGCTCTGGAATGCCCCTTACTACCGGCGTCTCGGCTTCGAGGACGTTCCGGAGTCCGAGCTGAGCCCGGCGTTGGCTGCTGAGATGGCCCGGCAGGCCGCTCGCGGCCTGCATCCGGCCAGTCGCACGGCCATGCGGCGTGGCGCTCTACGTGGCATCGAGCAGGTGGCGGTCTAGACCGGATCGCTATCTGGTCTCGTGGTATCGCTTCAAAACGCTGTTCAGTACATCCGGCCGCCGAGCGGAACCTCCCGGTCGGGACCGAGCATGACCACTTCGCCCTCGGCATCCGGCACGCCAAGAACCAGAATCTCGCTCATGAAAGCGCCGATCTGCTTGGCTGGGAAGTTGACCACGGCCACAACCTGGCGGCCCGGGAGGTCTTCCGGTTTGTAGTACTTGGTGATCTGCGCCGAGGTCTTGCGCAGGCCGATCGGTTCGCCGAAGTCGACCCAAAGCTTGATCGCCGGCTTGCGCGCTTCCGGAAAGGGTTCGGCCTGCAGAATGCGGCCAACGCGAATATCGACCTTGAGGAAGTCCGCAAAACCGATTTCACCAGCCGGCGCCTCACTGGCGCTCTTGCTCTTACTCATGACTTTCATCCCTCTCGCAAAGAAAATGCCCCGGTCGTTCGGACCGGGGCGCAGACCATAGCGCAGACTCTGGAATTCTGTTCGAAAAGCTGCCTTACGCCTGACGTCAGTTCAGTCTTTGCGCAACGTCCTGGATGGCGGAGGCGGCCAACTCCTCGGCCTTCTTGTCGTCAACCTGCTCGGCGATCAGCTTGGCCGCCGCGGCGATCGCAACGTCCACGGCCTGGTTGCGGACCTCGCTTAGAGCGTTCTGTTCGGCCTGCTCGATCTTGGCGAGGGCAAGGTCTTCACGACGCTTCAAGGACGCTTCCAAGTCGGCCTCGGCGGACTTGCGCAGGCGTTCGGCCTCGAGCTTGGCGTGCTCGACGATAGCCTCGGCCTCCTGGATCGCATCGCGTTGCTTGCGCTTGTACTCGGCCAGCATCTTTTGCGCGTCTTCACGCAGGGTCTGAGCTTCGTCGAGTTCCTTGCGAATGCGCTCGGCGCGGCTGTCCAGAGACTTCAGAACGGGCCTGAAGCCCTTCCAGAACACCAGGGCGAAGAAGATGAAGAGCGCGAGGGTGATCCAGGTATATTCGCTACCCAGCATCAGACCTGTCCCCCTGTAGCGTCCGAACTCGTCATGCTGGCCTCTACCGCCTTCTTGGCGTCCGTGGGCTTCGGTGCCTCGCCGAGGAGCTTGGCCGTGGCCGCCGCCGAGATCTCGGTGGCGACCTCCTTCAGGTTGGTCAAGGCCTCCGCTTTGGCGGCTGAAATGCGTTGCTCCGCGTCACTGGTCTGATTCGCCAGCTTGTCGGCAAAGGCCTGCTCGAGCTTGTCCGCCTTCTTGGTCCAGGCCTCGGTCGCCTTGCGGTGGGTTTCACGCGCCGCGTCGCGGGCCGTCGCCAAGGCGGCTTCGTATTCCTGGATGACCTGTTCGGTCTCGCTCTTCAGCTTTCCGGCACGGGTCAAATCGTCGTCGATCTTGTCCTGCCGTTCTTCCACGGCGTTGCCGATCCGCGGAATCACAACCTTCGACATCACCAGATAGAGGATGCCGAAGGTGACGATGGTCCAGAAGATCTGACCGGCATAGGTGTCGGTCTGCGTGAGTTGCGGCAGACCGCCCTGCTGCTCGGCGGCCAGCAATGGTGTTGCTGCGACCAGCGTGACGACGGCGGCGGTGCCCATCGAGAGGAAGCGGACCGTCTGACGCGCGGCGAAGAGGCGGGAGATAGTGCGGCTCACGACTTGGTCACCTTAGGGCTACTGGCCGAATGGACGACCCGACCTTGGCGCCTTGAAGGCCCTTGCGGTCGGATCGGCAATCAGTCGCGGCTGCGTACCGACGATCGATCCCATCCGGCATCGAAGGCGGTCGCAGCCGCAAGATCTCTTAATCCTAGCCGAACAGGATGAGCAGAGCGACGACCAGTGCGAAGATCGCGATAGCTTCGGTCACGGCGAAGCCGATCCAGATGCTGGCGCCAATCTCATCCTTCGAGGCTGGGTTGCGTGCGATCGCAGAGAAGTAGCTCGACCACACGTTGCCTAGGCCCAGGCCAGCACCGATCATGCCCAGGGTCGCCAGACCGGCACCGATCATGCGCGCAGCTTCGACATCCATTTCGTCAACTCCCAAGTTTTACGTTGATTTCGTAGGCCCCTTCGTCGTGGCGGGGCCCGAGGTCTAGTGGAGGTAGAGCGCGTCGTGGAGATAGACGCACGCGAAAATAGTGAAGATGTAGGCCTGCAAGGTTGCGACCAGGAACTCGAGTGCGGTGATCCCGACCAGCGCCGCCAGCGGTACGACACCGGCAACGCCGAGCAGCAACACGAAGCCCGCGAAGACCTTCAAGAGGATGTGGCCGGCCATCATGTTGGCGAAAAGCCGCATCGAATGGCTGACCGGCCGCGAAAAGTAGGAGATCAACTCCACCGGAACCAGGATGATCGCGGTCCAGGCTGGCGCACCATGCGGGAAGAACAGGCGGAGATAGCCGAAGCCGTGACGCGCGAAGCCGATGACCGTCACCGCGATGAAGATCGTCATCGCCATGAAGAAGGTCACCACGATGTGGCTCGTGAAGGTGAAGGAACTCGGCACCATTCCCAAGAGGTTGCCGAACAGCACGAACATGAAGAGCGTGAAGATGAAAGGAAAGTACGCGCGTCCGGCGCTGCCGACATTGTCGCGCACCATGTTGGCGATGGTCTCGTAGAGCAGCTCGGCCACGGACTGCAGGCGTCCCGGCACCAGCGCCCGCCGGCGGGTCGCGAAGGTGAGGAGCGCGGTCACCGCGGCGATCGTAATGAACATCCACAGCGAGGAATTGGTGAAGGACAGATCCACGCCGCCGATCTCGATCGGCACGATCGGCTTGATCACAAACTGATAGAGAGGGTCGACGGGGAAGCCTGCTTCGGCTCCATTTGCTGTTTCAGCCACGTTTCGCCCTAATCCCTGCGCTCGTCCCGCCCTTCGGACTCCGCGGCGCTTTCCTGCTGCGCCTGCTCGGCCGCCCGGGCCTTCGCTTCTTTTTGCTTCCGATCCAGCTCCCGGCCGGTGCGGATAACATTGCTGATGGCTGCTCCCGAACCGAGGACGATGAACAGAATCAGCATCCAGGGTTTGGTGCCCAGAAACCTGTCGAGCATCAGCCCGATGGCAACGGACACGAGAATAGCCGCCACGATCTCCGACGCTATCCGCATGCCGATTCCCAGGCCGCTGGGGCCCTGGGTCTCGACCCGCTTCCACTTCGACTTTTCGGCCTCGCGCCGTTTTCGCGCCGCTTTGAGCCGCTCGTCGAAACCGTCATCCGACGGCGACGGTCCTCGTGACCCGGGCTCGGTTGCCATGGGTCGAGCACTCCCCTTGCACAGGCGGGCGGCCCTGGACCTCCCCAGGTACGCCTTAACCGGGACACCTGTGCGGTACGCCCGAACGAAAACCCCCGCCATCGGCGAAACGCCACGCCGAAAAGCGCGCGAACATTACGGATCGGTCCTCCCAAGGTCAAGGCCGAAGGACGCAGGTGCGAAAAGACCGCACCGCCTTGATTTTACAAGAAAAATAAGGGCTAGCACGAGTCCGGGCCGCGCTCGGACGCAATCGCTTCACTGCAATCCGCGATTCCCGCGCTAGCCGGCTTCCCGCAAGGCCTCCGCAGCCTCCAGGTCGACCGAGACGAGCTGGGACACGCCGCGTTCCGACATGGTGACGCCGAACAGGCGGTCCACCCGCGCCATGGTCAGACGATGATGGGTCACCACCAGGAAGCGGGTGTCCAGTTCCTGCGCCAGCTCGTCGACCAGCGAGATGAAGCGCTCGACGTTGTTGTCGTCGAGCGGCGCGTCGACCTCGTCCAGCACGCAGATCGGTGCCGGATTGACCAGGAAAACGGCGAAGAGAAGAGACAGCGCGGTCAGAGCCTGCTCGCCGCCCGACAGGAGCGAGAGCACTTGCAGACGTTTGCCCGGCGGGCTGGCCATGATCTCCAGGCCGGCATCCAGTGGGTCTTCCGACTCCGTCAGCTTCAGATGTGCCGTACCCCCGCCGAACATGCGGGTGAAGAGGTCGCCGAACTTGGTGTTGACCTGCTCGAAGGCCGCAAGCAGTCGTTCGCGGCCTTCGCGGTTCAGACTGGATATGCCCTGACGCAGCCGGGCGATCGCAGCCACCAGATCGGCGCGCTCGTTCTGCATCCCCTCGATCTGCTGTTCCAGTTCGGTCGCTTCGGCCTCGGCTCGCAGATTGACGGCACCCAGATTCTCGCGCTCGCGGATCAGGCGCTGGACCTTGGTTTCGACCTGGTCGCGCGGCGGTAGTTCCTGATCCGGCTTGGTTTCCGCGAGATCGAGCAACTGGTCGAGCTGTGCCTCCAGGCGCTCTTGGGCGCGCGTCGAGATGTTGGTGACGCCCTGCTGCCCCTGCTCGACCGCGCCTTCCGCCCGCACGCGCTCTTCGCGGGCTGCGGCCAGAGCCTGTTCGGCCTGTTTCAAGACCCGGTCGGCCTCGCCGAGCTGGGATTCGCCCACGGCCAAACCGTCGGCGGCCTGCTTGCGTGCCGTCTCCGCCTGCGCGACGGCCTCCGCGAGGCTTTCCCGGCTGGCCGCCAACTCCAGTGGCTGCGCCTTCAAGTCCTCGAGTTCCGCTTCGATCTTGCCGCGCCGATCCTGCAGTTCGCGGGCGTGGCCGTCGGCCTCTTCGGCGCGGCGGCGCCAGGCCTCCATCTCGCGTCCGATGGACTGTAGGCGGTTGGCTCGCTGTTGGCTTTCGCGCAGCAGTGTCTGCAACTGAGCTTCGGCCTCGGAGAGCGCGCTGCGCTTCTCAGTCAAAGCTGCGCGCAGTTCGCCGACCTTGGTCCGCGCGGCGGTGAGGTCGGGCAGGGCGGCGCGATCCGTCTCGGTCTCGGCTTTGGCGTCACGCGCCTCTGCCAAGTCCGCTTCCAGCCTCTGGCGGGATTCCTCCAGGGCCGAGAGTTTCGAGTCGGTGGCCGAAAGCTTGGCAGCCAACTGGCTGCGGGTGTCGCGTGCCCGATTCGCCTCAGCATAGGCGGCGCGCTGCGCTTCGCGAGTCGCCCGCTCGGATTGGGCCGACGCTTCGGCTGCGGCCCTCAGTTCCGCGAAACGCTCTTGCGCGGCTTCGACCCGTCTGTCCTGGTCGCGCCGCTCTTCCTGAAGATCGGCCAGCCGGTTCTTCTGCGCCAGCCGCACGGCCGCCGCCGTCGGAGCGTCGGCTTTGGCGGTCAAGCCGTCCCAGCGCCAGAGCGCGCCCTCGCGGCTGACCAACCGCTGTCCCGGTGCAAGTTGCGACTGCAGACGCGCACCCTGAGCGGCATCGGTCACAATGCCGACCTGGGACAGGCGACGGGCCAGGGCCGGTGCGCCTTGAACCGCGTCGGCAAGCGAGCGAACGCTCTCGGGCAGTGGCGGAGGCTGGGTCAGCGCGGGCAGGGTTTCCCAATGCACCGGCGCCGCCTCGTCCGTCGGCTGCAGCAGATCGTCGCCGAGGGCCGCGCCCAGGGCGGTCTCGAATCCCGGCTCGACGGTCAGGGCCTCGACCACGGGCGGCCACATGTCGGCTTCGCCCGGATTCAGAACAGCCGAAAGCGCGGCGATTTCGGCATCGATCTTCTGTTTGGCGGCTTCCTCGACCTGAAGCGCCTGCCGGCCTTCGGCCTCGCCACTGCGGGCCTCGGTGAGGGCAGTTTCGGCCTGCTCGGCCTCGCTGCGAGCTCGTTCGAGCGCGGCTTCCGCCTCGGCCAGGGTGGCGTCGGCGGCCTCCAGATCGTTCGTGGCGGTGCGTTCCGTCTCCAAACGCTCCCGGTCGCGGGTCAGCGCCGAAAGCCGGTCGGTAAGGCGTTGGATGCGTTCGTTCAGCTCGCCGACCCGCCGTTCCAGCGCTGCGGTCTTGGCCTCGTCGGCGGCGACCTGGGCGGAGAGCTGCGACAGGGCCTCCTCGGTTTCCTGGGCGATGGCGGCCCGGTTGTCACGCTCGCCCTCGGCGGCTTCGCGCGCTTCGCCCTCGCCCTCGGCAGCGCCGGTCAGCTCGCCTTGCTCCGCCGTCAGCTTCTCTAGCGCCTCGGCGGCATCGCCACTCTGGCCCAGGCTACGTTCCAGGTCGGTCGCAAGCTGCGCAAGACGCTGTTCGGCCTGCCGGATCGTCTCGGCAACCCGCTGCTCTTCGCGCTCCAATCCCTCGCGTTCCAGCAACAGCCGCTGCAGGGCGGCGGAGGTCTCGGCGGCGACCTCGCGCAGGGGCGGCAGCGCACTGGCGGCCTCAGCCTGCAGGGTGGCGGCCCTGGCCGACTGCTCCGTCAGGCCGGCAACCTGTGCCTCGGCCGTGGCCAGACGCTCGCGTGCGGTCCGCAAGGCGTTGCGGGCGGCCTCGGCGTCCAGGTGGAGCAGCAGCGCCTCGGTCCGGCGAAGCTGTTCCGCGATGTTGCGGTAGCGGGTGGCCTGGCGGGCCTGACGCTTTAGGCCGCCAAGCTGGCTGTCCAACGTACCGATGACGTCGTCCAGTCGCTCCAGATTGGTTTCGGCGGCGCGCAGGCGCAGCTCCGCCTCGTGCCTGCGCGCGTGCAGGCCGGAGATGCCGGCAGCCTCCTCCAACAGATGGCGGCGGTCGGTCGGCTTGGCGTTGACGATGGCGCCGATCCGCCCCTGGCTGACCAGGGCGGTGGAGCCGGCACCCGTTGCCAGGTCGGCGAAGAAGAGCTGGACGTCCTTGGCGCGCACCGACTTACCGTTGACCCGGTAGTCGGAGCCCTTTTCGCGCTCGATCCGGCGGCCGATCTCGATCTCTTCGTAGTCGTTGAAGCCCGGCGGTGCGTCGCGGCCGGCGTTGTCGAGGTGCAGCATGACCTCGGCCAGGTTGCGCGACGGGCGGCTGGCGCTGCCGCCGAAGATCACGTCGTCCATCTCGCCGCCGCGCATGCGCTTGGCGGAGGTCTCTCCCATCACCCAGCGGAGCGCCTCGACGAGATTGGATTTGCCGCAACCGTTGGGGCCGACCACGCCGGTGGTGCCGCGTTCGATCATGAACTCGGTCGGGTCGACGAAGGACTTGAAGCCGGTCAGGCGAAGCTTAACGAACTGAACCAAGTGACGCTCGGGCTCCCTTCAGGACCCGCGGCGCGTCTCGGCACGGATCGGCTCCGCCCGGACCGGCATCGGTCCTTCAGGCTTGGCCGGCCGCCTCGCGCAACGCCGCATCGAAAGTTTCGTAATCCGCCGCGCCCGCAATCTTCTGCGTTCCCGCGAAGAGCGTCGGCGTGGAGCTGACCTGCAACTGGTCGCGCGCCACCACGACGGCCTCCAGGATGCGGTTGGCAACCGCCTCGTCCTGAATGCACTCGTTGAAACGATCTGGGGAAAGGCCGGCGAGCTGCGCCCGCTTCTGCAGTTCCTGCAGCGGATCCTCGGCGCGTGCCCAGGCCGTCTGTTCGGCAAAGAGCATGTCGAGATAGGCGAAATAGGCTTGATCGCGCTCGATACACTCCGCCGCCATCGCCGCCGTGAGCGCCAGGCGATCCAGCGGGAAGTGCCGATAGACCACGCGGGCGCGACCGCTATCGACCCACTCCGTCTTGATCTGTGGCAGCGTCTCCGTGTGGAAACGCGCGCAGTGCGGACAGGTCAGCGAGGAGTAGTCGACCAGGGTCGCCGGCGCGTCGCGTTCGCCCAGAACACGCTCGTCGGTTCCGATCGCGAGCGGATCGGTCTCCTGGGCACGGGTCGGGCGGATGCCGATGAGGCCACCGGCACTCGCACCCGCGAGCACCGTCAAACCACCACCAAGCTGCAGGATCTGCCGTCTGTTCATTTTCCACCTACTAGATGTTGTGAAGCTAGCCAGGGTATCCGGAGTCCGCAAGCCCGCAGATATCCACAGCGGTGGACTCTCTATCGGCCCGCGGGCTTCCATTCTACTTCGCGCTTGAAAGTGGTGGCATCCCCCCGTGGCCGCCAGTCCGGTCACGAAGCTGTCAGCGGCGCGGTGAAGCCGAGGATGAAGGCGAAGGTTTACCGGGATTGAGCTAGGTCTGCGCCTTTGCCTTGACGGCGCGGGCCAGGCGCGTGAGCGCGCCGCGCAAGCGCTCATCGCGTATGTCCGCCGTCGCGGCTTCGATATCCGCTTCTTCCTGCGGGCTGAGGCGGCGCGGCTTCGGGCGCCGCGGCTCCGCCGTCCGGGGAATGGGGCCTTGCCGCAGGGCCAGACGCGCAACGGCCCCCCAGCCGAGGTAACCGTTGATGCGTTCGATCACCTGCCGGCTGCTGTGCTGCAGTTCCGGCGCGAAGCCCGGAGCGACCAGCAGGTAGAGCGTCCCGGCACTGCGGCCCGACTCCGGGCTTTTCGGGCCAGCGAAGCGCAGCTTTTCCGGCCGCGTGTTCAGGGCGGTTTCGGACCCGACGATTCGCCCCCATTCGAGCAGCAGGGTCGCCTCCACGGCGCTGCGCGACTTCAACAGCGGTCGGGTAATGGCGTTCAGCGGCCGCGCGACCGCGGTCAAGCCGCCTCCGCGCGTGCGGCGGCGGCCGGCGGCCGTTTTCCCAGGGGTCGGTCTGGCGGTCACCGGGGCTTTCGTTCCAGTATCGTGCCGCTGTAGGTCTCCAGCTCGAGATCGTAGCGGATCCCCTCCGGTCCCGTCGCCACGGTCTGATAGCTGCCGCGTTCCCAGGTGATCGGCCCGATTTCCCGATAGCCCTCGGCCCGGAGCAGGCGGCGCAGCTGGTCGAGCGGCAGGGCCGGGCCGGTCATCTGCGGCATGCCGATGATGGCGCCGGTCTGGGCATCCAGGTGCAGCCGCTGTCGGCCGGCGGCGCTCTCGACCTCCGCGACATAGAGGCCGCCGTCGCGCTCCAGTTCCAAAACCTGGAAGCCGCGCGTCTGGAGCTGGGTCGCGAGTTGCTCTTCGGCCAGCAGCTCCGCTTCGCGCTCGGGCACGATCGAGGAGGGGCCGACTCCGGCCAGGCCCCACATCAGTACCCCGCCGAGCAGGATCACGCCGAAGATCAATCCCAAGCGAAGCAGAACGCGCGAGGCAGTGGGGGACATGAGGCTTTTCCCTTTCCGCTCGAAGGGGGCTGCGGCTTGCCGCTGCTCGATAGGGGCGGAGATAGTGCCGGAGACGCCCGATGCAAAAGCCCAGTTCGGGAACCGCAGTTCAAGCACCAGTGTAGGAGAACGGAGCCTTTTGCACTATGTCCTCGCGCGTCCCCACCTGGCGGCCTATCCCGAGGTTCCTTGTCCGGAGTATCGTCCCGCGCGCGGCTCAGCCTGTTCGACCAAAGTCCGGGAGCAGAGAGATGCAACGTAAAACCGGCCGATGCCTCTGCGGCGCCGTCCGTTTCGCCTATAGCGGATCCGAGATCTGGTGCGGCCATTGCCATTGCGAGAGTTGCCGCCGGGCGACCTCTTCGCTCATGACGACCTTCGTGGGCTTGCCCAGATCGGCCGTGACCTTTTCCGGGGCCGCGCCCAGGGTTTATCTCTCGTCGCCCGGCGTGCGTCGGCTGTTCTGCGGCACCTGCGGTTCGCCCTTGGCCTATCAGAGCGACCGCTGGCCGGACGAAATCCACCTCTACGCCGCCAGCCTGAGCGGGCCGGAAGAGGTAACGCCTCAGTTCCACGCCCATTTCCAGGAACATCTGCCTTGGCTGGAGCTGGCCGATCCCCTGCCGCACAATGCCGGCAGCGGCGACTGACACCATGGACGCAGCGGCACTCGGCATGAGGACTCACCGCTTTACTCCCGAGGCCGTGCAAACCCGCCTGCTGGACTGGTACGACCGGCATCGGCGACGGCTTCCCTGGCGCGCCCTGCCGGGCGAGACGCCTGACCCCTATGCCGTCTGGCTGTCGGAGATCATGCTGCAGCAGACCACGGTCGCGGCCGTCAAGCCCTACTTCGAAGCCTTTCTCGGCCGTTGGCCCAGCGTGGCGGATCTGGCGGCGGCCCCGCAGGAGGAGGTGCTGACGGCCTGGGCCGGGCTGGGTTACTATGCCCGCGCGCGAAACCTCCATGCCTGCGCCATGGCGGTGACCGAGCGGCATGGCGGGCGCTTTCCCGACTCGGAGACGGCACTCCGCGACCTGCCGGGGATCGGGCCTTACACGGCGGCGGCCATCGCGGCCATCGCCTTCGACCGCCCGGCGACGCCGCTGGACGGCAATATCGAACGGGTGACAGCCCGCCTCTTCGCCGTGACCGAGCCGCTGCCTGGGGTCAAGCCGAATCTGCAGGCCTTGGCTGCCACTCTGACACCTCAAGCGCGCCCCGGCGACTTCGCCCAGGCCGAGATGGACCTGGGCGCCACGATCTGTCTGCCGCGCACGCCCAAATGCCTGCTCTGTCCCCTGGAGGAACTTTGCGCCGCCCGCGCTGCCGGCCTGGCTGATCAGCTTCCGCGTAAGGCCCCGAAGGCGGCGAAGCCGACCCGCCGAGGCGTGGCCTTCTGGCTGACGCGGTCCGACGGCGCGGTCCTGCTGCGCCGCCGCCCGCCCAAGGGCCTGCTTGGCGGCATGACCGAGGTGCCCTCCAGCGACTGGACGGAGGCTGGACCGGGCGAAGGCGAAGCCGCCGGCGCCGCACCGACTCCGGTGTCCTGGCAGGCGCTGCCGGGTCTGGTTCGCCACACCTTCACCCACTTTCACCTGGAGCTGACGGTCTGGACCGGCCGGCTGGAGAGTGGCGAGGAGGTCGAGGGTTTCTGGGTGCCGCTGGAGGGACTCGCCGCCGCCGGGCTGCCCAGCGTCATGCGGAAGGTCGCCAAGCACGCCATTAAGCTGGGTGTGTGAGAGGTCGTCGTTATTTCCCTTTGGCGACTGAAGCAGATTACGCGAGACCTCTCTCGCGTTCTTCACGCCGAGTTTGTCGAAGCATCTGGCGCTCCCTGTGAGAGAGGTTCCGACAAGCTCAGCGTGAAAAGCGTGTTCGAGACGAACGGGCGCCTCCGGGGAAGCGGCCGCTAGAGCGGAGTTGCTACCGAACTGCTTAAGTCGCAGCGTCGCAGCTTTCGGCCCAAAGGTCTGGCTCTCTCAGCTGCATGAGCAGTCTCTGGAGCGGTCGGTGGAAGCTTCGCTCATTCCTTGACGGCGTATAGATACAGGAAGATTGGAGCGTGGCGGCGGAGTCGGCCGAGGCGAGGATGGGCCTCGACCATTGCTTCCGTCGGTCTCGGTTCTTGCAGCACTCGAATACGAAAACTAGCCTCGCAGAGGCCGTTGACATAGTCCTCCAGCCGGTAGGGCATGCGCGCTGAAGTAAAGTCTGTTCCTTCAGATTCCGGCTGGCCCTGATCTTCGCTTCGCTCGCCGGACTTAAAACGCCATTGTTCCCAGGAAACCTGATCGCTGAAGTAGTCGGCGACGACCAAACCCCGTTCGTTGCCGCCCGAATCCCGCAGCCATCGATAGCCGGGCGTGACGAAACAGGGGTGAAGGACGCTCAAGCAGAACCAGCCGCCCCGTCGCAGTACTCTGTGAACCGACTGCGCGGCGCGGTCAAAGCCAGGGCTGTCCATCAGAGCCATGGTCGACACGGCGGCGTCGAAGCTGGAATCTGAAAAGCCGTCGAGATCCGTATAGGAGCCGATGTGATAGCCGATCCCGAGCGGCTCTGCTGTTTCAGCGGCTTGGGCGGCCGCGATCAGGCGTGGCGAGATGTCGATGCCCGTCATATGCGCTCCACGCTGTGCGAAGAGCCTAGTATTGCGTCCTTCGCCGCAGCCGAGGTCGAGCACAGAAAGTCCGGTCAGCTCGGGCAAGAACTCTAGGAACGCAGGATTATTGAAAGCCTCCCGATAGAAGTCTCGGCCGGCGCGAACCTGTGCGATCCAAGCTGCGGCGTTGCCGTCCCAGGCTTCAGCTACCGCCGTTTCGTCGATCTCGACCATTGCATTGCTCACAACTCAAAATCTATCCCTCGGCGACTGAATGGCCAAAGCGAAAGACAGTTCGAAAACTGATTCGGAGACGGTTTCTAGTTCAACTGCGCGCGCAACTTCTGGCGCAGGAGGTCGATAGGCACGGCCTTGCCCTCCACGTCCAAGTGCCAGAAGGTCCAGCCGTTGCAGGCCGGGGCGCCCTGGACGGCGGCGCCAACCTGGTGGATCGAGCCGCGGTGGTCGGCGGAGATCAGGGTGCCGTCGGCGCGGACCTTGGCGCTCCAGCGTTTGCCGGGGCCGTGCAGGATCGTGCCCGGCTCCAGCAGGCCGTTCTCCACCAGCCAGCCGAAGGGAATGCGCGGCTCGGCCCGTTTTTCCTGAGGCTTGATCAGATCGGGGTCGGAGACCGGCACGACCTTGGCGATGCGCTCGCGCGCGACCTCGGCATAGCCTTCCTCACGTTCCAGGCCGAGCCAGCGGCGGCCGAGGCGCTTGGCTACCGCGCCGGTGGTGCCGGAGCCGAAGAAGGGATCGAGCACCAAGTCGCCCGGCTTGGAGGCGGCCTGGATCACCCGGTAGAGCAGCGCTTCGGGCTTCTGGGTCGAATGCCGCTTCTTGCCCTCCGCGTCGCGCAGCCGTTCGCCGCCGCCGCAGATCGGCAACAGCCAGTCGCTGCGCATCTGTAGGTCGTCGTTCAGCGCCTTCATGGAGGCATAGTTGAAAGTGTAGCGGGCTTCCGCCGACTTGGCGGCCCAGATCAGGGTCTCGTGGGCGTTGGCAAAGCGGGTGCCGCGGAAGTTCGGCATGGGGTTGGTTTTGCGCCAGACCACGTCGTTGAGGATCCAGTAGTCGAGATCCTGCAGGGCCGCGCCGACGCGGAAGATGTTGTGGTAGGTGCCGATGACCCAGAGCGTGCCGTTCGGCTTCAGCACGCGGCGCGCCTCGCCCAGCCAAGCGCGGGTGAAGGCGTCGTAGCTCGCCAGGTCGTCGAAACGGTCCCAGGCATCCTCGACGCCGTCGACGCGGGAGTTGTTGGGCCGGTGCAGTTCGCCGCCGAGTTGCAGGTTGTAGGGCGGATCGGCGAAAACCAGATCGATCGAGGCGTCGGGCAGGGCGCGCATCAGCTCGATGCAATCGCCGACCCGCACCACACCCGTCTCCAGCGACGCAGAGCGATCCGCTCCGCGTCTTGCCGCCTGCTTTTCCGCCGCATCTCCGCGCCGCGTTGCCATCTCTCGATCCCGCCCCCGAAAGTTCCGTCTCTTACGGTTCGACGCTTGCCCCGCCGGTCCGCGAAGCGCGCAAAGTGAGTCGCCCGCGACGGCGGGTCAAGCAAGAAAGGTCAGAAAAGAGTCATTGGACTCAGAGCGTTGCTAAATTGTCCTCGTTTGGTTTCTGAGAAAACAACCGGGCGCGAATTCGCGCCTGGGCTCCTAAAGGCTCTGAACGCGAAGGCCGCCAGCCCCCGACCTGAGTCAGGGGCTGGCGGCGCATCGCGCACAAGCCCGATGGTCAGGTTTGCGTCATCTCCCGTCTTTCGCCGAAGAGCAGATCTTTCGGAGCCTTCACCAGGCTCCCGACCCGGAAGGCCTGTCCGCCGGACAGACGGATCAGCAGGAACGAGGCAGCGATGAAGGCGGCCTCTCGCTTGACGGCGTTCAGGTTATCCCAGAGGGACCTGTCCAAGCTCATCGCCTCGAGGCAGTAGACCGCCAGGACTGCCAGCGCGCCGAAGGCCGCCAGGCGGACGGCATGACCCGAGGCGAGGAGCACGCCGATGGCGATCAGCAACAGGGGAAGTCCGCTCCAGGCCTTCACGTGATCCAGTCCGTGGAAGGCACCGCCCGCGAGGAAGACGACGGCGACGGAGAGGCGCAGCAACAGCCCGTTGATGCCCCACCCGCGGAACTGCGATGGCGCGCCCCTGTTCATCAGACGGCCATCGAGGCTCCAGCGGCCCGATCCCATCATGGCCAGAACGAAGCAGAGACCCGACAGGCCGATATCGCGGATCTGAACGATCATCGCCGGAGTGAGGTAGGTGCTGTCCTCCGGTCTCAGTCCGGGAGTCGTCAGGACCGGCAGGGCCGCCACGAAGGACCACATCATGAGCCCGAAGAGGATCGCCAGCGGGCGAACGAACAGCCCCAGGACCAGTGCGAGTCCGGCGATCAGCTCGAAGGCCGAAAGGGCCGTCAGAAAGATCCAGGGCGTGAGCAGCCCCCCGTCGAACAGATAGTCCTGAAAAAAGGCGTTGATGTATCCGTTGGGGGCCGTGTAGCGCGCAACCAGATCGCCCGCGCGTTCTGGGGAGATCAGGCGAGACAGTTTCCACCAGCCGCCGATCACGAACACGGTGCCGAGACCGATCCGCAGATAGAGGGCCACCTGATCGGCCTGATCTTTTGTGAGTGTTTCGGGGCCGGGGCCTCTAAGGGCTTTCCCGCCAACCAGACTGTTTGCGAAGTCCGACAAGGAATTCGTCATGAGAGCCTCCAAAGACTGTGTGAGATTAGCTGTCCTGCACCGCGTTCGGTGCCGAGATGTCTAAACTCCAGTCTTCGGCGGACCTGGATCCAAGTCGTGCTCCAGTCCCCTCGAGAAACGGGCGGTAACTGGGAACCTCAAGAGATCGTAAGGCGACAGGCCGGCTGTCGTTGCCGCTGTCGCGGTGATCAGGGGACAAGCCGCGCCGCAGGGAACCGTTGTACCGACACAGAGACCGTCGCATGAGATCGCGCCGGTGTCGGCATCGGGCTTGTCCTGGTCCGGCGTCTCAGGAGCGAGCGTTTGAAACGTCGCCGGAGGAGTGCCCTCCGGCGACCCATCGTTTGCCGCGTCCGCTGTGAAGGCGGCCGCCAGGCCGGCGTTGATCAGAGCCGTGACGATGACGACGGCGTAGACGACGAACTGTTTCAGGGCTCTCGCCATAATATAAAATCTCAAGCACTCGCTACTCGAATCCATATTAGGGCGCGCGCCTGAATAGCAATCTGTCCAAAGGGGTGATTCGGCGAGATCACGTAGGGTTGAAGGCTTCGCGGTTCCGCTTCTTCGTCTCGCGAAGGCGGTTTCCGGACGGATCTCGCCCTCAGCCCGCTTCCAGAAGACGACGGATCGGCTTGAAGCTCCGGCGGTGCTCCGTACAGGGGCCGAGGCGCTGCAGACCGCTTCGGTGTTCGGCTGTCCCGTAGCCGGCGTTCCGCTCCCAACCGTAACCGGGATGGACTTCGGCCAGCTCCGCCATCTCCCTGTCGCGCGCGACCTTGGCGACGATCGAGGCGGCGGCGATGGATAGGCTCAGCCCGTCGCCGCCGATCAAGGCTTCGGCCGGACAGGGCAGCTCGGGCAGGCGGTTGCCGTCGACGAGGGCGGCGTCGGGAGGAAGAGCCAAACCGGCCAAGGCTCTCTGCATCGCCAGGTGGCTGGCCTGCAGAATGTTGAGAGTGTCGATCTCGGCGACCTCGGCGCGGCCCAGGGAGACCTCAGCCAAACCCGACAGGAGAGCCGCCAACTCAAGCCTCAACGCGGGCTTGACGCGCTTGGAATCGTCCAGTGCAGCGCGCAGGCGGGGCGTTAGGTGCCGCGGCAACACCACGGCGGCGGCCACCACCGGCCCGGCCCAGGGGCCGCGGCCGACCTCGTCGAGACCGGCAATACGCTTGCCTCCGCGTGCGCCCAGGGCGATTTCGCGCCGATCGTCCGGCATCCTGCTCCCTTTTCGACTCGATCGGAACTGAGGTCAGCCAAAATCAGAAAAGAGCGAGCTGGTCAACGTCCCTGCGCGGCGGGCGGAACTGGCTCGCATCCAGTTCCCAACTGCGTCTGTTCAGCCCCAGGCGTTTGCATGCCAACTCGAAGCGGCGTTTGAGCACGAAGGCGTAGGGACCCTCCCCGCGCATGCGCTTGCCCCAGGACGAGTCGTAGAGCTTACCGCCTCTGGCGCTGCGGATCTGCTCCAGAACCCGCGTTTTGCGGTCTGGCACATGGGTCTCCAGCCACTCCTCGAACAGGGGGCCGATCTCCAGCGGCAAGCGCAGCAGGACGTAGGAGGCCGCCTCGGCGCCGGCCTCCGCCGAAGCCTGAAGCAGGGCCTCCAGCTCATGGTCGTTCAGGGCCGGGATCATCGGTGCCGTCAGTACCGTCACCGGCACGCCGGCCTCGGTCAGGCGGCGGATCGCGGCCAGGCGTTTCGGCGGGCTCGACGCGCGCGGCTCCAGCGCTCGGGAGAAGCCTCGGTCGAGGCTGGTGACCGAGACGCAGACTCGCACCAGCCGTTCCGCCGCCAGCGGCGCCAGCAGGTCGAGGTCGCGCAGCACCAGGTCGGACTTGGTGACGATGCCGAAAGGGTGCCTGGCCTCGGCCAGCACCTCGATGATCCGGCGGGTGATCCTGAGCTGCCGCTCGATCGGCTGGTAGGGGTCCGTGTTTGCGCCCAGCGCCAGGGTGCTGGGCTTGTAGCCCTTCTTCGAGAGTTCCCGGCGCAGGAGTTCGGCCGCCTCGTGCTTGGCAAAGAGCTTGGTCTCGAAGTCGAGGCCCGGCGAGAAGCCAAGATAGGCGTGGGTCGGCCGGGCGAAGCAGTAGACGCAGCCGTGCTCGCAGCCCCGGTAGGGATTGACCGAGCGGTCGAAGGGCACGTCCGGCGAATCATTTCTGGCAATGACCTTGCGGCTGCTGTCCGGCAGAATCTCGGTGCGCAGCGGCGCAGCGTCCTCGGCCTCGCGCTCCAGGGTTCCCCAACCGTCGTCCGTCCGCTCGCTCGCCAGACGCTCGTAGCGTCCGGCGCGGTTGCTGACGGCCCCCCGGCCTTTGGTGGGTTGGTTCGGCAGAGCCTGATTCATAGAGATCAAGATACCGCCAAAACAAGAACAAAACAAGATTATCGGAATAAGCTCTCCAACCCGGGCGAGTCCAGCCATTCGCCACGCAGACGCCGCACGACGGCGGGGTCGAGGTAGTGGCGGGTGCGGTCTTCGACGTGGGCGATCAAGGTCGGGTTGCTGCGTGCGGCCGCCCAGCCTGCTTCAACTCCCTCCGAGATCTCGGCCCGATGTTCGACGCGCCAGAGGGCGCACCAGGTCAAGGCTCGCAGTAGCAGGAGGCGTCGCAGCGGCAGCAGGGTGGGCGCGATGATGGCGGACCGGGTCGACCCTATCGCGTCCAGGTAGCGGCGATAGAAGTCGGCGATCTCCCGCAGTGAGAGCACCGCCGAAGTTGCGACGTCCCAGGTGGTCGAGCTGTAGACGGTGGCATGGGCCAGGTCGATTGCGGGGGCGCCATAGAGCGCTTTCTCCAGATCGACGATCACCGCCCGGCCGTTTCGAGCGCCGTCCATCCTTGCCCTCGGGCTCGCCTCTGTGCCGGTCTTCGCCCTGATCAGGAAGTTGCCCGGGTGGGTGTCGGTCAGCACCAGGCTGCGCGGTTGGGGCGGCCCGTCCACGTCGGCGGCGTAGGCACGCGCCCAGTCGAGTTCTTCCCGAAGCTGGCTGCGCGTTTCCGGAGATACTTCGGGTCCGTCCAGGTAGCGCGCCTGAGTCTCGATCTCCTCGAGCGCGCCGGCTACGGGGTCCAGGTGGTCCTCCAGCGGCGGCCGCTGCGCCGCCGACGGCAAGGGCAGGGCATGCACCGCCGCCATGGCCTCGGCGAGTGCCGGCAGATCTTGCGGCAGGCGCGGTGGCCGGCCCTCAATGTACTCCACCACCAGGGCACCCATCGGCAGGCCCCGGCCCGGCGGCAAGCTGACCCGCAGCTTCGGCCCGTGGCCGCTGGCGCTGACCCGTTCGAAGCAGGCGGCCTGGTAGGCCAAGTTGTCGGCGGCGGCATAGCCGCGCTGGCTCTGCTTCGGGACGCGCAGAAGCCAGGGGCTGTCCTCTATGCGGTAATGGTCGTGAGCGAGGCCGCTGTCGACGAGAGGCCGCAGCTCTCCGGTCAACTCCGGGCAAGCTTCGGCCAGGGCGGTCCTCAAGACCTCGTTATCGGCAAGCGGCTTGGGCATGACGGATCCGGCAAGTAGCATGACCCAGTCATGTCGACCAACGCCCCATCGGAACAGATCGTCGAGAGTCGAGACCCGCAGCCGGCCGCCGCGACCGGCTGCCCGCTCGACCGCTTGTCTGTGGTGATCCCGGCGCTGCAGGCGGCAGCGGTCCTGCCCGGCACCCTGGAGGTCGTGCGACAGGGATCGCCCGGTCAGGTGATCGTGGTCGACGGTGGCTCCAGCGACGGCACGCCGCAGATCGCCGAACGGGAAGGTGCCCAACTCATCGCGGCGGCGCGCGGGCGTGGCCTGCAGCTCGCCGCCGGTGCGCGGGAATCCGGAGGCGACTGGCTGCTGTTCTTGCATGCCGACACCCATCTGGGGGCCGGCTGGCCGCAAGCGGTGCAGGCTTTCATGGCAGGTACGGGCGAAGGATGGCGGGCCGGCTGGTTCCGTCTGGCCTTCGACGACCGGAGTCCGGCCGCTGCCCGGGTCGCGCGCCTTGCCAACTGGCGCAGCCGCAACCTGGGCCTGCCCTACGGCGACCAAGGCCTGCTGATCCCGCGGAACTTCTATCAGGCACTCGGCGGCTACAGCCGCCAAGCGCTGATGGAGGATGTGGAGCTGGTGCGCCGGATCGGGCGGCGGCGGCTGGCCGAACTTCCGGCGACGGCGACGACCTCGGCCGAACGCTACCGGCGCGACGGCTGGCTGCGACGGCCGGCCAAGAATCTGACGCTGCTGGCGCTCTATTTCCTGGGCTTGCCACCCAGCCTCCTGGCCCGGCTCTACCGCTGAATGCGCAACCGCTTGGTCGTCATGGCGCGGGCGCCGCGTTATGGAGTCGGCAAGCGCCGGCTGGCGGCCGGCGCTGGGGAACTGGCGGCTTGGCGCTTCCAGCGGTTCAATCTATTGCGCCTGCTGCGGCGCCTGGGCAGGGACCCGCGCTGGCAGCTTTCGGTCGCGGTGACTCCGGACGGCGGGTCTCTGCCGCGTGAGGCGGGTCGCATCGTGCGACGGCCGCAGGGTGGCGGCGATCTGGGGAGCAGGATGGGTCGTGCGCTGAGGGGGGCTCTTCGAGGGCCGACCATCGTGATCGGTGCCGATATTCCCGGCATCCAGCCGGCCGAGATTGCTCGCGCTTTCCGCCTTTTGGGTGCCAACGACTGGGTCCTCGGACCGGCCGAGGACGGCGGTTACTGGCTGATCGGTGCCCGCCGCCGGCCGGTTCTGCGCCTGCCTTTCGCCGCCGTGCGCTGGTCGCACCCCGAGACCCTGGCGGATACCTTGGGCAATCTGAAGGGGCGGCGCGTGGCTCTTGTCGCGCAACTGGTCGACGTCGACGAGGCGGCGGACTTGGAACGGCTGGGCGCCGGTGTCAGCCGGCCCGCCTCAGGTGCTCCTGCAGGCGTGGCATGAGTTCGACCAGATTGCAGGGCTTGTGACGGCTGTCGAGCTGCCAGCGCAGGATCTCGTTCCAGCCGTCCTTGCAGGCGCCGGTCGAGCCGGGCAGGGCGAAGAGGTAAGTGCCGCCCGCGACACCGCCGAGCGCCCGCGATTGGATAGTCGAGGTGCCGATCTTGCCGTAGCTGACCCAGCGGAACAGCTCGCCGAAACCCTCGATCTCCTTTTCCATCACCCGCTTGAAAGCCTCGGGCGTGACGTCGCGTCCGGTGACGCCGGTACCGCCGGTGGTGATCACAACATCGATGCCGGGATCGCCGATGCAGTCCTTCAGATAGGCTTCGATCAGGTCGATCTCATCCTTCCTGATCTCGCGCCGGACCACCCGATGGCCAGCCTCGCCGATCAGCCGCTGCAGGGTGTCGCCGGAGCGATCCTCCTCCAGGCTGCGGCTATCCGAAACGGTCAGAAGCGCGACACTGACGGACAGAAACGGCAGGTTTTCATCGAGGCGGTGGGGTGCATCCATCGTGAAGCTCCTTTTCGCGCTCACCTTGCGCGTGGCGGCGGCGCCTATCGGGAGCGCCAGCCTAGTCGAGCTTTACATAGATCGGACGTACACCTGCCGCCAAGGCCTCCAGAGAGGGAGCCGGCTGTCCCAGGCGAGCGCGATAGATCCAGAGGTTGGTCAGCACACGCTCGATGAAGGTCCGCGTTTCCAGCGACGGCAGCGACTCGATGAAGAGAAGCGGATCGTCCAGCGGCGCCCCGGCCTCCTGCAACTGCCGTTGCCATTTGCGCAGGTTGCCGGGGCCACCGTTATAGGCGGCGGCCAGGCGGAAGAGGTCGTTGCCAGTCTGGGTCTTATCCATCAGGTGCAACAGATAGCGCTGCGCCAAGTCCAGATTGAAGGCCGGATCGAACAGCTTGGCGCTGCCACTATCCTTCAGGCTGCTATCCCCGGAGATGTAGCTGGCCGTGGCCGGCATGACCTGCATCAGGCCACGGGCGCCGTAGCGGCTCTCGGCCTCGGGATCGAAGGCGGATTCCTGACGCATCAAGGCGTAGAGCAAGGCGCGGTCGACCTGCCAACCGGTCTGCGGCTCCCAAGGCGGGATCGGAAAGAGCGCGGCCGTGACCGCCGGATCGGTGGCCTGAGACGGCGTGGTGTCCAGGTGGCTGGCCAGCCGATAGGCAAGGCCGGGGATCTGTGCCCGTTCCGTCAGGGCCAGCAGGGCGCGGGCTTTTTCCCGATCGCGCCAGCCCTCGATCATCATCAGTTCGGCTTCCGCCAGATCGCGGCGACCGACCTGCAGCAGGGCTGCGGCGCGCAGCACCCGCGGCTCTTCCATCAGGCGCGCAAGCCCCTCTCGGGAAATCGCCGGCCGTTCGAAGACGACGCTGGTATCCAGACCCAACGCGGCGCGGGCGAGCAGGCCGTAAAAGGTACGCGACTGTTCGGAGGCGAGGCGCAGCCAGCCACTCATCTCGCCGGGCCGGCGCAAGCGCAAGGCGCTGCGCGAGGCCCAGAAGCCGCCCGCCGCCCGCATCCAGCCACTGACATGCTCTGCCCGTGCCAAGCTCGTAAAGCGCCTGTACGCCGTTTCGATATCGCCGCTGCGCCAAGCGGCCAGGCCGCCAACCCACAACGCGACCGGTGCCTTGTCGCCGCCGAGCAGGATCGCGGTGCGTGCGGCCGCCATGGCCTCCTTGTCGCGGCCGAGATAGAACCAGCCGGCCGCCAGTCTGCTGAAGCCCTGGGCCCGCTCCACCTCGTCCAGGAGATCCCGGACGTCGGAGCTGTTGAGCCGCTTCTCGGTTTCGGTCAGACGTTGTCTGGCGACGTCGCGACGGATCTCGCTCTTGATCTCGGCGACGCGGTTTCGTTGGCTGGCCGTTCGTTCGCGCGGTGAGGTGTAGCGGAAAAGACCGGGTCCGTTGCCGCCCAGGGTGATGCGTTCGCCTTCCGGCGCGCGAGGAGGTGCGGCTTCGGCCGGCTTGCGGCTTAAAGCCAGACGATGGATGCGGTCGGCGCCCGGGAGGTCGGAATAGGAGGTAAGCCAGCGGCTCAGCTCACCGTAAGACGACCGATAGGCGGTGGGATGCAGATAGCGCTGGAGTTTCAGGTGACCGAGCAGTCGTCGATCCTCGAGCTGCGCGATGGTGCTGTCCGCTTCGTCCCAGCGGCCGTCTTCTTGTAGGACGAAGATCTTGCGATAACGTGCGGCATCGCGAACCGAAAGCACTCGCGGCAGCCCGCTGCTGTCCAGTCCGGTGATACGCGGCAGAGCCGCGGTCTCGGTCTCGGTGGCACGCAGCTGCGCCGCCGCGGCAGAGCCGCCAACCGCTGCAGCCACTAAAATACCACACAAAAAAATAAGCCCCCGCAAGAGGCCTGATCCGACCCGTCTGCCCAAAACTCGCGTCCCCAACGTTACAATCTTAATGGTATCTTAATACAAAGAAGGGGCTCGAACCACCCTGTTGACGGTTGCACAGGGCAGCTATGCCTTGCCTATCACGTGCAGAAAGGTGTGTCGGTGACAATTTCGCGACGTACCGTAAGAGCTTTAGGGAGAGATGTCGGCCGCCCAGGGTCTGCATGGCCCGACTCTGCGGGTCACCGGGAGGCGAGGGCCTCTATCTAGCTGTCGTGCAGTGGGTCGGCATGGGCCTCGGCAGTGGCGCGGAAGGCCAAAAGATCACGCCAGGCAAGCCGCTTCTGGGCCGGCTGGCGCAGAAGGTAGGCGGGATGGAACAGCGGCATGGCAGGCAGCGGTGCGGGCAGACCGGCGTGCTGGTAGGCGAACCACCGACCCCGTAGCCGTGTGATGCCGCGCGATTCCGCTAACAGCGCCTTAGCCGATGTGCCGCCCAGAAAGAGCAGGTAGCGCGGTGCGACCAGTTCGATATGCTGTTCGGTGAAGGGCAGGCAAAGCTGGAGCTCCTGTAGCTGTGGCGTGCGATTGCCCGGCGGTCGCCAGAACAGCATGTTGGTGATGTAGACATCGTTGGCGGGATCGAAGCCGGCGGCGCGAAGCATGGCGTCGAGCAATTGGCCGGCGGCGCCGACGAAAGGCTGGCCTTGCAGATCCTCGTCGCGGCCCGGCGCTTCACCGATCAGCATGACTTCAGCTTGAGGTGCGCCGCGGGCGATGACCGTATTCTTGGCCGTCAGCTTGAGGTCGCAGCCATCGAAGTCGCGGATCGCAGCCTGGAGTGCCTCCAGGGTTCCGGCCGAGCGAGCGGCCTGCTCTGCAGCGGCCAAATTGGCCTCGTGGGTCCGCAACTCCCGGGAGGTCGCCTGCCAGACGGGCGGCGGTTCGTTGCCGGAGCGCTGTTGCCCGGGGTTTTCGCGTCGGGCTTGGGCCCCCTTGGGTCTTTGTTGGTGAGTTTCCGTCGGAGCGCGCCCAGCGTGGTCGGGGAGCCTGGCGTCGGGCGTAACCTCGGACGCCCGCTGTTCCGCCGGCGACGCGGCGGGCGTCAGGCGATCCAGTGGCTCCGGCCCGATCGCCTCGTCCGCTCCAGCCTCGATCAGCCAGGTAAGCGCCCGCAAGGCAGCTTCTCGATCCTGTCCATCCGCCTGTTTCGTCATGGCCGAGATCTAGCACGCCGCGGGGCCGACAGACAGACCGCAGGAGGTATCGCTTCGTAGACCGCGATGTTCCTCGGACTTGCCTCTGCGTCTTCGGGTCCCTTTCAAACCACGGGCGGGCTCGGCTATATCGGAGCGAGAAAAGAGGGAGCGGAGCGCTATGGAACGCGAATACATGGACTACGACGTGGTGATCGTCGGCGCCGGCCCGGCCGGCCTGGCAGCGGCGATCCGGCTACGCCAGCTTTCGGCTGAAAGCGGTCAGGACGTTTCCGTCTGCGTGCTGGAGAAAGGCTCGGAGGTCGGCGCTCACATTCTGTCCGGCGCCGTGCTGGAGCCGCGCGCGCTCAACGAGTTGATTCCGGACTGGAAAGACAAGGGCGCTCCGTTGAACGTGCCTGTCACGCAGGAAAAGTTCCTGATGCTGACCGAGCGCCGCAGTCTCAGCGTCCCGATCTGGATGCTGCCGCCGCAGACCAAGAACCACGGCAACTACATCGTCTCTCTCGGTAACGTTTGCCGGTGGATGGCGGAGCAGGCCGAAGCCTTGGGTGCGGAGATCTATCCGGGATTCGCCGCCTCCGAAGTCCTGTTCGACGAGCAGGGGCGGGTCACCGGCGTGGCGACAAACGACCTGGGCGTCGGCAAGGACGGCAGCCACAAGGACGGTTATCAGCCGGGTATGGAACTGCGCGCCAAGTACACCTTCTTTGCAGAGGGCTGCCGTGGCTCGCTCTCCAAGCAGTTGGAGCAGCGCTTCGATCTGCGCCGCAACGCTCAGCATCAGACCTACGGGATCGGCCTGAAGGAGCTCTGGGAGCTGGACCCGGCGCAGCATCAGGAGGGCCTGGTACTCCATACCGCCTTCTGGCCGATGGACGACCGCACCTGGGGCGGTTCCTTCATCTATCATCTGGACAACAACCAGGCCTATATCGGCTTCGTCATCGGTCTCGACTACGAGAACCCTCATCTCTCCCCCTTCGATGAACTACAGCGCTTCAAGCATCACCCGGCGATCGCGCCGATGCTGAAGGGGGGGCGGCGCGTCTCCTATGGCGCGCGTGCGCTCAACGAGGGCGGGCTGCAGTCGATTCCCGATTTGGTCTTCCCGGGCGGTGCCTTGATCGGCTGCTCGGCCGGGTTCCTCAACGTGCCCAAGATCAAGGGCAGTCACACGGCCATGAAGACGGGCATGCTGGCGGCCGAGGCGGTTCACGCGGCCCTCGCGGGCGGAGACCAGGGCTACGGCCGGCTCGAGACCTACCCGAAAGCGTTCGAGGAGTCGTGGGTCTACGAGGAACTGCACGCCGCGCGCAATCTGCGCCCGGCCGGTGCCAAGTGGGGCATGAAGCTCGGGATGCTCTATGGCGGTATCGATCTGAAGCTGCTTGGCGGCAGGGCGCCCTGGACCCTGGCTCATCACAAGCCGGACCATGAGTGCCTCAAGCCGGCGGACAAAATGCCCAAGATCGATTATCCGAAGCCCGACGGTGTGCTCTCTTTCGACAAGCTGTCGAGTGTCTTCATCTCCAACACCAATCACGAGGAAGACCAGCCGGTCCACCTACGCCTCGGCGATCCCGCGATCCCGATCGAGAAGAACCTGCCAGAGTTCGACGAGCCGGCGCAGCGCTACTGTCCGGCTGGGGTTTACGAGGTCGTGCGGGACGACGACGGCACGAACCCGCGCTTCGTCATCAACGCGCAGAACTGCGTCCACTGTAAGACCTGCGACATCAAGGATCCGCGCCAGAACATCAACTGGACAACCCCAGAAGGCGGCGGGGGGCCGAACTACCCGAACATGTAGCCGGCGCAAAGGCGGTTTCTTAGATCTTCGCGCTTTGGCAGCATGTCTCCTGCCTGGGGTGGTGGTTCCAGTGTAGGTACATGGCATGGTTGATGACGCTGCAGACGGTCCTCGATCGGGGCGACGGTCTTTTCCTTTGTTCGTTTCTGGAAGCGCATAGGTTCGTCGCCTTTGCGGCTGTTGAACGGCGCTGGCTAGAGCTAACTTACCGTCGCGCGTCATCTGCTGGACGGCGGCTGGTATGCTGCTCGTTCGGCCCTAGTTTCGTGACAAGCGGTTCTGCCGGCTGGCGAAGGGTCCTCTAGTCCGGCTAAGCTGTTGTCTGAACCGCGTAAAAGCAGGACAGGTCTTCATGCCCTATTTCTCGCGCCGTCTCCTGGCGCTGCTTCTCGCCGCTCCGTTGGGCCTGGCCGTGCCGGTCTCTCTCGCAGCGGCGGAGGTGCCCGATACGGTGACGGAGAACCCGCCCATTGCCACGACCCCTGACGGGGCGCTCTATGGCAACTATCTGGCCGGTGTGGTCGCCAGTCACATGGGCGACTACGGGCGCGCGGCGACCTTCTTCAGCCGAGTGGCTCAGGACCGGGAGATCAAGGACCTCGATCTGCTGCGCAATACCTTCGGCCTGTTGCTGGCCGAGGGGCGCCTGGAGGAGGCGCGCGGACTGAGCAACCGCCTGCTGGAGCTTTCTCCTGGCGAAGGGCTGCCGCATCTATTGCGGGCGGTCGACGCCCTCATCGCCGGTGACGACGCTGCGGCCGCGGGCGAACTGCGGCAGCTTGGCGATGGCGGGATTGCGGACCTGCTTACCGACATGTTGGGGACCTGGGCGGCCGCGGACGTTGCTGGTAGCGAGGCGGTCAAGCGGCTCGACGGCCTGGCAGAGCGCCGAGGGCTTGCCGTTCTGGCGCACCTGCAGCGCGCCTTGGTGCTCGACTATCTGGGGGACCCGGCTGCCGGCGAGGCCTACGAGGCCGCGCTGGAGACAGGTGACCCCAATACCTTGCGGCTGACTCTGTTGGCAGGCAACTACTTCGAGCGGGCCGGTCAGGGCGAACGTGCGGAGGCGCTCTACGGCGACTACCTGGGAGCCAATTCCGAGGAAATCCTGCTCGCCCCACTGCGCGCCGAACTGACGGCGGACGATGGTACCGTGCAGCCGGTTGTCGGCAGCCTGCGCGAAGGCGCCGCCGCCGCCCTGTTCGATCTGGCCGGCATTCTCGCACGTGAACGCGGCGGGCAACTTTCCATGGCCTACGCCAATCTCGCTCTGGCGCTGGATCCCGCTTTCCATGCTGCACGGGTGTTGATCGGAGAGCTGCTGCAAGGTCAGGAGCGCCACGCAGATTCCATCGCCGTCTATCGAACGGTGCCGGAAGACTCCGCCTACGGCTGGGTTGTGGCGCTACGGATCGCCGAAGAACTGCACGAACTTGAACAAACCGACACGGCGATTTCGGGCTTGGAGGCTTTGGCTGAGGTCAAGCCCGACCGTTTCGAGCCGTGGTACCGTATCGGCAACTTCGAGCGCAGTCGCGAGAACTGGGAAGTGGCGGCGGAGGCTTACGAGGAGGCCATTGCCCGCATTGGAGAGATCGAAGAACGCCACTGGGCGCTACTTTACTTTCGCGGTATCGCCTATGAACGCAGCAAGCAGTGGCCCGAGGCCGAGGCCGATTTTCTGAAAGCGCTGGAGCTGAATCCCGAGCAGCCCTATGTGCTCAACTACCTCGCCTACTCCTGGGTCGAGCACAAGATGAACTTGGAGCAGGCTGAGGAGATGCTGATCAAGGCTGTCGAGCTGCGGCCCGAAGACGGCTACATCGTGGATTCGCTTGGCTGGGTCTACTACCGACTCGGTCGTTACGAAGAGGCCGTCGGGCAGTTGGAGCGTGCGGTCGAGTTGCGGCCGATGGATCCGACGATCAATGACCATCTGGGGGATGCCTACTGGCGCACGGGCCGTGCACGCGAGGCCCAGGTGCAATGGCAGCGCGCGCTGTCCCTCAACCCGACGGAGGAGGGTCAAGCCGACAAGATCCGGCAGAAGCTGGACGAGGGCATGCTGCCCGAGGGAGAAGACCTTTAGGCGCAGGTTGGTTTTGACGTCGGATATCCAGCCCGCGATGGTAGCCTATGCGGCCCCTGCCAAGGTCAATTTGACTTTGCATCTGCTCGGCAAGCGGGGCGATGGCTATCATCTGCTCGACAGTTTGGTCGTCTTCGCCGGCATCGGCGATCAGCTCCAGGCCGCGCCTGCGAAGACGCTTTCGCTCGAGGAGAGCGGCCCTGGCGCCGGCGCCATGGGAGCAGGGGAAGACAACCTCGTGCTACGGGCGGCCCGGTTGCTGATCGAAACCTGCGATCCAAGAACACGCGCTCGCATCCGGCTCGAAAAGCGTCTGCCGATCGCGGCGGGCCTGGGCGGCGGCTCCAGCGATGCCGCCGCGGCGCTGATTGCCCTGAATCGCCTCTGGGATTGCGGTCTTCACGCAGAGGACCTGCAGCGCTTGGCTGCAGCGGTCGGTGCCGACGTGCCGGTGTGCCTTCACGGCCGGCCGACCTGGGTCGGCGGCATCGGAGAGATCCTCGAGGCTGTGGAAGCTCTGCCCCCAGCTTGGTTCGTGCTTGTCAATCCAGGAGTCTCGCTCTCCACGGCCAGTGTCTTCCGCGCGCGCTCGGGCGGATTCTCCGAGCCGTCGCGCTGGGACCGGCCGCCGGCGGATGCGGTTGCCCTGGCAACCTGGTTGGCCGAGGGGCGCAACGATCTTCAGGCGGCGGCTTGCGCCTTGGAGCCTGGGATTCCGGCCGTACTGGACGCGCTGACTGCGACGCCTGCCTGCCTGCTCGCGCGTATGAGCGGCTCAGGCGCCACCTGCTTCGGCCTCTATGCAGTGGAAAGCGAGGCTCGCCAGGCAGCGGCGTTACTGGGAGAGGCCCGGCCCGACTGGTGGATCCGGGCTGCCCCACTGCTAACCGACCCCGTCGAGCGGGGGTGAGCGCGGATCTTGCCGAGCGCGGTTCGGCTCGCTAATTTCCTCTGCTCAGAGATGGGGCGTAGCCAAGTGGTAAGGCATCGGTTTTTGGTACCGTGTATCCCAGGTTCGAATCCTGGCGCCCCAGCCAGTTTTCCGATTAGGCCCTGATTAGGGGCAGCTGCGGCCCGAACCTCGCCGAGGGTTCCGGTCAAGCGTTTGTATTTGAACGTTTCAATCGGGTTCCGGATTCCGTTTTTCCCGAACGTCGTCGGGGACGCGCTCGCATCCGCGAGGTGTTTCGGTGGAGGCCGGTCTAGCGACCGACCGAAGTGATCGCCTTGGCGGCTCTGATAAGCCGGTCGCGGAGCTGCCGGTAGTTTGCGAGCATCATACGATCCAAAAAGAGCGCGGCTTTGCTCGGAGACTTGGTTTGAGCGAGCTTCACGGCAAAGCGATCTAGGCCCTCCGCATCGCTCAAGAGCCTGCCACGCACGATGTTCGAGATGTTTCGATCATGGACGACCTGAATCCACATCGGCGGGCTATCGATCTGCTTCACCGGCAGGAATTTGCTCACCTCCGTATGAAAACCGTGCCAAGCCGTTTCGAAATTCGATGTCCGCTCCAGCGCGGATATGAAGGCGTTGCTGCGATCGCTGTGCCGAAACACGCGTCCGTCTGCATAGATTACACCGTTGGAGAAGTTCAGGGCTTGCGGTTCCAGAGACGTAACGCTGCCGCGCAATCTCGAGCAGAAGTCGCGCGCAATCGCATCGTCGTTGTCCAGCCGCGTTGTAAGCAGCCAAGGTGTCTGTTCGGCAAGCTCGGAGCGGATGTGCGCCTTGACCTTGTCGAGCGTTGCGCCACCCGGCGGTACGAATATCGGTAAGATCCGTCTGTCGCTATAGCTGCGGACGCGCTCCTGGAATTGATCCGGTGTCTTTTCATCGAAGTAAATCAGCCAGCGAAAATTAGTTTCGTTTTGATTCAAAACGCTGGGTAAACAAAATCGCTCAAATAAATCGAAGCGATGAGTCAGCCAATCGAGCCCTGGGGCATCGGCTTGCGTCTGTTTGACTCTCAGGACATTGAACCGCGTCAAAATAAAATGTGGAGTCATATGAGGAAGTGGAAGCGCAGTACTTTCGGACATCAAATCCCGATCCCCAAGTTCGAGTGATCTTTAGATGATCGATACATCACGTCGGATTTCTTTCCAACCATCGGGTGTGGTTGGCGGGGGCGGAACCGTTTTCTGTTACGCGCAAGAGGCGCTGAAATGTGATTGACGAAGACACTTTAAGGCCCTGGCCGCCAGAGTGTGTCTCGAAGCGTATCGCGGGAGCCAAATCGCCGACGCTCAGCGCAGCTTTGGCTGCCGAGGAAGTTGCGAGGGGATTCTCGACGGTTTGACAACGCCCCCAAGCTGCAGCGCTGCTCGTTGCGAAAAGCGGGCGCCGGCTGCCCGGTGCACCAACTTTGCCGATTGCCATAACCGCAGACGACCATGAGCCTGGTGACTACGACTCTGGCGTCTTGGAGCGCGAGCGGCCGATCTGTTTGCTCATCAATCGCCACAACGTCGGTGATCGTCGGACAAGACTGCGTAGAAATTCGATTTTCCGCAATCTATTCATGATGTTACCCATCGATCCAGTGACGGGTAGTGTTTTCACATCAATGGTCTCGACGCCAATGTCGATATTTCTAGGTGCGACCATGGGCGCTTTCTCAAATATGACCATGCTGGATTCAAACTGAATGGATCTAATCGACTTTGTATATTTAGAAGCTTCATTTTTTATGCGTTGACCGTGCCAAGCATTGATTTCATCTATCAGAGTTTTGGAGAATTCAATGAAGGATCCACTTTTGCGCAAACCGCCTCCATAGTCGCGCCAATAGGACGTGTGGCAATCTTCGACAACATAGACACCGCCGTCTCGTAAATTTTCAAAGAAAAATTTCTCAAATGTTATCTTCTGATGAAAAGGTATATGACTGCCGTCATCTATAATAATATCAAATATTCCAGTTTTTGATGAAACATCAGAAAGAAAACTCTCGTCTCCTTGATCTCCGACGAATATTTTAACTCTTTCGTCCTCATGTTGTTTTGTTTGGGGGAGTATATCTAGGCCAACAATTTGCGATGAAGGCGTGGTGAGGGCTTTCCAAAGCTCAAGGGATCCGCCATGTTGAACGCCGATTTCAAGCACGCGAATGTCTTGATTTCTAAATTTAGAGAAGAGGCTCTCGTAGAACTCGATATAGTTCTCATATTTCCGGATTTTCGGTGAACTTGCAGGATATCTTTCAATAAATTCTTTAACGTTCTGAAACACAGCTTGCTTCCTTTGCTTTTCGCAGGCGGTGCGAAAAAACGAATTTGATCGTTATTTGTGTAAAGCAGCGAGCGTCAAAAATCCACTTCGGATCGGTCTTGGCCGTCGCGGTCCCCGGATGCCTCGGATTGATGGGCGCCAGCTTGCCAGGGCAGATGTGGCTGGAAACCCTCCCCACCAAAGCTGACTGTTCCAGCGTGGGTCGATTCATTGCCCGTCCGGCGCCTCTAGTGTGGGCTTTTAGCGTAAGAAACACTGCAGCCGCTGGAGGGGGCAGGCGTAGAGAGTCCCCGCACCCCTCATAGCGAGGGCGAGTTTACAGTGTGTCGGCCGTCTCTGCCTAAACCGGTTGGATGGGAGAAGCATCGACCGGAATTCCACTTCAGGGCTGTCCATCGGAACGCTCGTCACGAAAAAGTAGCTGGAAGTACGCGAGCTTAACTGAGACCAGTTGCCCTCGTTACAACTGATATGCCCCTATGCGTAGGTTCTGGTCCGTCTGATCACGACCTTAGCAGCCCAGCTCCCGTGATGTATGGATACGTATCCCAGCGGCTGGCCTGCCTCCTGGCGAACCCGTCGAGTCCGTAGCGATGGCGTTAGCTGGGCGTAACAAATAGGGGACAAATTAGTAATGATTTCGAACCATTTTGATTTTAACTTGATGAGATTTGCATTTTATTTGAGAAAATATTTTCTTAACTATTTGTCGAAAGGCATTATTAAAAGCGTCCCGGTATTTATTACCACAACGCTTATCCTCTTAGCTTGTGGAGCTTCGGCAATGACCGCGTATCAGGTATCGAACACGAAAGAACTTATGAACGCTCTGGCTCAGGCCGAGGGTGGCGATCAAATCCTGCTCGCACCGGGCGAGTACGACGATGTCATGTTGCATGGTGTGAGAAATCGTTTTCTCAATGAATTCGACTCCCCCGTCACCATCACCTCAAGCGATCCGGACAATCCCGCCGAAATTACCCGGCTTCGCCTGCACGAAGTCAGCAACGTTCATTTCGAGAACATCGAGTTCAACTACACGTTTTCCTCGGGAGACATGTACCGGGACAAGCCGTTCCACGTGACCAAGTCGGACAACATTTCGTTCAGCGACTCGACCTTCACCGGGGAGCCGATTTCCGAGAGCGGAACGTGGTTTGACGGCTATGGCGCCGGTTTCGGCCTTTCGGTCGAAGGCTCGTCCAACATCTCCGTGGTCGATAACTCGTTCGATACCTTCTTCCGGGCGGCCGTCTTCGGCGGGGTCAAGGATCTGACCGTCGTCGGCAACGAGGTCACCAAGATGAGCTCGGACGGCTTCAACTTCGTTGCCGTCAACAATGTCACGATCGAGGAAAACCACTTCCACGACTTCTCGTTCAATCCCGAGAGTCAAGCTCACATGGACATGATCCAGTTCTGGACGTCGGGCACAGGCAGCCCCACGACAGACGTCGTGATCCGCGGCAACATCATGGACAGCTCGGGTGGCGACCGGACCCAGTCGATCTTCATGCGCAACGAAGAAGTCGACACCGGGCGCGCCGGTCAGGAAATGTACTATCAGAACATTCTGATCGAAGACAACGTGATCCACAACGCTCACTCCCACGGGATCACCGTTGGCGCGACCGACGGTCTGGTCATCCGCGACAATACCATCGTGCGGAACGCCGAAACCGATCCCAATGCGAGAGCGTCGAACCCGGTCATCACGTCGAATGACGAGTCCTTCAACGTCGAGATCTACAACAACATCCTGCCGGGTTCGGTGACGATCAAGTCGAGCGCCGACGGCAACGCTGCCTACGACAACATTCGAACCCAAAGCAGCGATCCCACTGCGGACAACTACGTTCAGAACGTCTTCGTCAATGCGTTGGGCGGTGAAACGACGAGCCTGGAAGATCTGCAGGTGATCCCTGGCAGCATCGCGGACGGTGCCGGTGCGCCACTGAGCGAGTTCGAGGGCACGCCGGAAGAGCTCATCGCCGCCATCCGTATGCCGGAGGCGACGGTCATGGAGGGGCGCGGCATCTCCTTCGATGCCAGCTTCTCCCGCGATGCGGATGGTTTCCTGATCGACGGTGACGGTACGGCCGGTTTGTCCGCACCCTCAAGCGGGGCGGCGACCTTCGAGTGGACGATCTACGATGTCGACGGCAAGGTTGTCCATCAGAGCAGTGGCCCGAAGCTGGACTACGGGACGACGGAGCCGGGCGAGTACACGGCGGAACTGACGGTCACTCAGCCGAACGGCCAGAGCGCCAAGGACTCGACGCAGTTCACGGTCGACGATGCCAATATCCTGGATGTCAACGTCGTGGATGGCGTTGCGACGGATACCTCGAGCTACGGTGCGAAGGTCAGTGTCGGCAGTAATGGAGCCATTGCCGAGGCTGGCGATATCTCGGTCGTCAAGATGACGGAGTCGACCGTGGTTTCCGTGGCCCGCGGGCCGCAGATGTTCGGACTCGACAGCTTCACGATCGACTTCGGTTTGCAGCGCGGTAGCGAAACGTCCGGGACGGGTGAAATCTTCCGCATGCACCTGTCGAAGACGATTACGCTGCGTGAAGACGGCGAACTGGCTTTCTCCATCTCGACGCAGGAGGGAAGCTTCCAGATCACGACGTCGGGCGCGGGTCTCTCGGACACCGACTGGCATCATGTATCGGTCAGCTACGCTTCGGCCGACGAGATCGCTCAGATCTATGTGGACGGTACGCTCGTCGGCTCGGGCGAGGTGACGGGCCTGACCCAGGAAATGGCCTCTTGGGGGCCGACCCTCGGCAATCCCTGGCGTCCCAGCTTCAGTGGCTACATCTCCGATCTGTCCATGTCGGCCAATGCGGCCACGGAAGAAGAGGTGCAACAGGCGAGCAAGGAGCTTCACGCGGCTGTCTCCGGGATCGATCTGCCGGACGTCGGCACGCCCAACGAACCGGATCCGGGTGATCAGGGCGGTTTGGCCTTTCCCGACACCATGTTCGCCTTCGACGGTTCCTTGGACGGAGAGGCCGGTAGCCAGGTTTCTCTTAGCCGGAATGCCGTTCACATGACCGACGGCGCTCAAAACGAGTACGTCGATGTCACGGATGGCTTCATCTCCTTCGGTAAGAACGATGCCTTCTTCGGCGCCTCCGAACTCAGCCTCTTCTTCGATTTCCAGACCAACGAGGCCAACGAAGGCACGGCCCGTATGTTCTGGAACCATATGAGCTACGGCGTCGAACTGGTCGGGGACGACAAGCTGCAGTTCCAGTTCTTCGACGGTGCGCGTCACAAGGTCGAGGTGGACGGTCTCGATATCGCGGCGGGTGAGTGGCACAAGGTCGGCTTCGCCCTCGATACGGAAACGGGCGCCTTCTCGGCTTACCTGAACGGCAAAATGATCGCTCAGGAGACCTTGAGCGGCGTTTCGATCGACGAGGCCGCCTACTGGGATGTCTATGCCGGCGGGACGCCTTGGGGCAAAGCGCTGGACGGCTCCATCGACAATCTGGCCGTTTATCACGACTTCGTCGACGAAGAGCAGGCGAAGAGCCTGTCCCCCAACACCGACGATATCCTCGTCGCCTAGAGCAGTTCGCGACCCGATGACCCGCGTTGCGAGTTCATCGGGTCGCATTCTTCTGCGCTGACCGTTTCTATCCAGACCTGAGTTACCTGATCGCTCGGAGCCAGATCGGCTCCGAGCGATCAGGCTCGTCTGCTCTGGACTCCTGTTGTTGGTGCGCAGATGAGAATGATTGGCTCGGGCTACCCTTGCCGCTTGGCGGCGGAGCCGCCGACGTGGGACGCAAGGTCGATCGAGGATTGGCGCGCCCCATGGAACCGAGGCACATTCTCGTGGGAAGGCGGTTCCTTTTGCGGGTTGGGACGGAATTCGAATTCGATCGTGCGAGCCAAGGAACGCGGGGCCAGCCACTCGTTGGACATCCGGAGAAGAAGAGGACCGCTTTGACTCGCCGACTGTTCCTTTTGACGCTTGCCTTGTGGTTCCTGTTTCTCGCCCCTGCTTTCGGAACGGAAGCCGGGATCGGACGCCTGAATTTCGGCGGCTACAAGGAAGCGACGAACTGTACGGCCTTCCTGACGGAGACGGGCCATCTCGTCACCGCGGCTCACTGTCTGAATCTGACCCGCGATGCGCGGCTTCATTTTTTAGAGGAGTACGACCGCGGTCGTTGGACGGAACATCTCGAGGTTCTGTTGGATTGGTTCGTTCGGGACGGGGTCAAAGACGTCGCAGTGATCTGCCAGGCCGTTCAGCCTGAGCAGGGTGTCTTCGTCGTTTCCGATAGGCCTTTGGCCGTTGGAGAGCGGCTTGAAGTTTGGGGGTATGGAGCGCCCCGGAGTCACGTTCTGCAGCGCCTTATCTGTCCGCTGCGCCGTACGGCGAGCGATGGCACGCTCGTGTTGGAATGTGATGTCTCCGGTGGAACCTCTGGTGCACCGGTTCTGCGGCACCGAGGGGAATTGCGGGAAGTTGTCGGGGTCGTATGGGGCACGGGCGCAACGGAATCCTACGCTCACCGGCTCTCGCCAAAGCTGCTCGACGGCCACTGTGGCGCCTCTCAGGAGTTCTAGTTTCTATACGACGAAGCGGAGTAGGCATCTTCCGTCCAGGCTTCCCCTGCGACGGGTGGACGTGCTGGCGGGAGGTCAAGGCTCTATCCGTTGTTGCCTTGCCGCCGCTCGTCCCAGACCCAGCAGAGTACGGCCGGAAAAGGCGAGTTCTGCGTGCTTTTTTACCGTCCGGACGTTTTCTGCTCTGTCCTGTCGGGCGTCTACGCTTTATGCGTAACCCAATCTTACATTAACTCATGTAGAGTAACATCCGGCCGGCGAACTCAATCTGTTCTGAGATTGTATTTCAATATGATGCCTACAGAGAATTGCGAGATGTCACAATGGTAATCTGGGGTGTCGCCTTTATCTGGTCGTTAGCTTTGCCGATTGCTGTCGAGTTTGGCGGAATTAATCTGCCTTTGTATCGAGTTTTTCTTATAATTAGTCTTGTTCCTGCATTTCTTAATATTGTCAAAACGCCAGGTAAAGGGCTCGGGGCTGTCGATCTATTTTTGCTTTTGAATTTTATTTGGGTGTTTGTCGCAATGTCTGTCAATCATCCCATGCCCTCAATTATCGAATCTACCGGATCTTACTTCCTCGAAGCTATTGCGGCCTTCTGGCTCGGAAAGGCCGCCTGCAGTGACCGTAAAGATTTCATCCGTATCTTCAAGCATGTGTCAATTATTCTGATCTTGATTTTCCCATTTGTGTTGATCCAATCTGTTACAGGGAAAAATATCATACTTGATGTATTTCGGCATATATTTCCGATTTTGCCGCCATCGATGGAGAGTCAACGTCTCGGCTTGTTCAGAGCTCATGCCAGCTTCCCTCATCCAATATTATTTGGTGTATTTGCAAGTTTTTCTATTGCACTTACGGTCCTCACTTTTAAGAGACTCAAATTCGTTTCTATACCAATTATGGGGTTATCGACATTTTTCTCACTGTCGACAGGCCCTTTGTTGATCATGGTTCTGCAGATCATCTTTCTGACCTGGAATGCTTTGCTTAGCAGAATGAAAAGCAGGTGGTGGGTATTTTTGATTTGTTTCTTGGTGACATACGCTGTGGTTGACGTTCTCTCCAATCGCACGCCGTTCCACGTCTTCGTCGATTACATGACCCTCAATAGCGGCAGTGCCTACAACCGCATCCTTATCTGGGAGTTCGGTACCGCTGAGGTCGCCCGCCATCCGATTTTCGGGATTGGTTTCAACGACTGGAACAATCCCGGATGGATGAGCGATAGCATGGACAACTTCTGGCTCGTGCTTGCGGTCCGCTACGGATTACCTGGCTTCCTGTTCTTCTTTGCCGCCTTCCTCACGATCTTTATCAAAGCGTGCCGGCGGCGGTTTCCCGGCGACCCTCGCACTGCTGAGATCAGGCTCGGTTGGTGCCTTTCCCTGCTCGCCATCTCGATCGCCGGCACCACGGTGCATTTCTTCGGAGCCGTCTTCCCGCTATTCCTGTTTATGTGGGGGACGGGAGCATGGTTCTACGAACGTCAACCTGTCAGGCGCGGGCGTCGAGCGCCTGCCGTGGCGCCAGCCGAAGACGTACGAGATCTGCCTTCCGGAGAGGTTGCGCGACCCTAGAGTCGGATCGCTTCGCGATTCCGGACAATCGCAATTCGCTTTAGGTCTTGTCGGCTTTCGCGGCTAGAGCAGGATCGCGCTAGGTGGACTCGCTCTGGCGATCCCACCTAGGGCGTGACTCCTACTTTCACCATCAGGTTAGAGGGCGATTCACGTCTCGGGCGGAAGCGAAGCGCTTCCGCCCGAGACGATCGCCCTCTAGGCGATCTTCGACTATCGGCTCGTCGAGCGATTTCGAACGGATCCGCTCGTTCCGGCCATGCCAATGGCGGAGCCGGCCAAATGCAGATTGGATCGCTGAAAAGACCGAACTCAATTCCCAGCGGCGGGATAGTCGTGAACCGATGGCAGGAGGTCACGGGAAATTTCGCTGACGCGCGGCAAGGCAATGTCCTTGCCGGAGAGGATCGGATCGTCGAGCGGCCACTCGATTCCGATCTCGGGGTCGCTCCACAGCACGCCGATTTCGGCTTGGGGCGCATAGAAATCGGTGCACTTGTAGCTGAAGATAACCGTTTCGCTGAGAACGCAGAAGCCGTGATGGAAGCCTGGCGGTACCCAGAGTTGCTGAGCGTTCTCGCCCGTCAGGGTCACTCCGACCCAGTGTCCGAAGTGAGGCGAGTCGCGCCGCAGGTCGACAGCCACGTCGAAAACCTCGCCCTGCAGCACCTGCACCAGTTTGCCTTGCGCTTGCGGATGCTGGAGATGTAGCCCCCGCAGCACCCCGCGACTCGAGCGCGAGACATTGTCCTGTACGAAGTGGCTCTGAAGGCCGGCGTCGGCGTAGCGTTTGGCGTTCCATGTTTCCCAGAAAGCGCCGCGTGCATCCCCGAAGACCTTGGGCTCGATCAGTAACACTCCCGGCAGCCGGGTTTCCGTGATCTTCATAACGTCATCCCCTCCGCGCCCGACCGGACGTCAGGATATTCAACCGCCTCCCGATCAGGAGTGTTCTTCGCCATCGGCCAGCAAACGACTGAGATACTCGCCGTAACCGCTTTTCAGCAGACTGGCTGCGAGACGCGCCAGAGCGGCGTCGTCAATCCATCCTTTGCGCCAAGCAATCTCCTCGGGGCACGCCACTTTCATGCCTTGGCGACGCTCCAGAACCGCGATGAACTCTCCGGCCTCTAGCAAGGAATCGTGCGTGCCAGTGTCGAGCCAGGCATAGCCGCGCCCCATGATCTCGACCTGCAGGCGCCCCGTTTCCAAATAGAGTCGATTGAGGTCCGTGATCTCGAGTTCCCCCCGGGCCGAGGGCTGCAAGGTCTTCGCCAAGGAGACGACGTCTCTGTCGTAGAAGTACAGGCCGGTCACGGCGTAACTCGACTTCGGCCGTGCCGGCTTCTCCTCAAGAGAAAGCGCCCGGCCGTTGGTATCGAACTCGACCACGCCATAACGTTCCGGGTCGTGCACGTGGTAAGCCATCACCGTCGCCTGTTCGACAGCCGCATCAGCGCGTTCCAGAAGATCCTGGAGCCCGTGACCGAAAAAGATGTTGTCGCCCAGAATCAGTGCGCTGGGATCGCCGGCGACGAAGGATTCGCCAATCAGAAACGCCTGAGCCAAGCCGTCCGGTGAGGGCTGCACCGCATAGCTGATGTTGAGGCCCCATTGGCCACCGTCGCCGAAGAGAGCTTCGAAGCGCGGCGTGTCTTGAGGTGTCGAGATGATCAAGATGTCCCGGATATTGGCGAGCATGAGAGTCGTCAGAGGGTAGTAGATCATCGGCTTGTCGAAAATTGGCAGCAGCTGTTTCGACACGGACAAGGTCGCCGGGTAGAGGCGCGTGCCCGAACCGCCTGCCAAAATGATCCCTTTGCGCGCCATGGCGTCCTATCGCTCCACTAGTTCTAAGACCGTTCGATCGACGTGGTGACGCCAATCCGGCAGATTCACTCGAAAGGTCTCGCGCAGTTTTGTCGTGTCGAGGCGCGAGTTGACGGGGCGTTTTGCAGGGGTCGGATAGTCCGAGGTGCCGATCGGTTCGATGTCGGCGGTCCGACAGGACAAGGTCGCACCCGCCTGTTCGGCTTGCGCGACCACGCGGCTGGCAAGCCCATGCCAGGTGGTTTCACCGGCCGCGGTCAGATGATAGAGGCCGCCGATCGGCCCCTCATCCGGCCCTCGATCCGAAATGCGTTTCAACGCCAGCGCCGTAACGTCGGCGATCAGCTCCGCGGAGGTCGGACTGCCGGTCTGATCGGCGACCACACGCAGGCTGTTACGTTCGCGAGCGAGCCTCAGCATGGTCCGCACGAAGTTCTGCCCACGAGCGGCATAAACCCACGATGTTCGGAAAATCAGATGCTGTCCGCCTGCGGCCATCACGGCAGCCTCACCGGCCAGTTTGGTGGCGCCGTAGACTCCCAAGGGCGCAGTCGCATCGCTCTCCTTGTAGGCGTCCGCCTTCGCTCCGTCGAAGACATAGTCGGTCGAATAGTGAACGAACCATCCGCCGCGCGCCGCCATCGCTTCCGCCATCTCGCCAACGGCCGCCGTGTTGATCCGCATTGCGGCATCCGCGTCATCTTCCGCGCGATCGACCTGTGTGTAGGCGGCCGCGTTGACCAGGATATCCGGTTCGTGCTCGGCGATGGTGCGTGCGATCGAGGCCGGCTCGGTGAGGTCAGCCGAACTCCGTCCACACGACACCAGTTCTCCGAGCGGGGCCAGGGCGCGCTGCAACTCCCAACCGACCTGTCCCGTACGGCCGAGCACTAAGATACGCATATTGGAGACACCAAGACCCGATAATGGCAGAAGAGCGCGCAGTCTATCTCGCAAGCAAGCCCTGTCCAGGTGGAATTCTCTCGCCCATCTCGCGGCGTCCTGCGGTCCTCCCCACAGGCGGCCGGTGGTACGAACGCGTCATGGGCAAAAGCTCGCCGTAATCCCCGGCGACCCTATAGAAATTCTGTATCCGTCATCTTTACAAAAGCTTAACCATACATCATAATAGGTATAAGTGGTGGTGGAGGAAACGTTGCGTGTTTTAATTGTCGAAGATAATGTGGATGAGTTAAAATTAATCAAAACGGTCGTAATGAACGCGGGTTTTGACTGTGTAACAGCTGAAACAGGTGCTGATGCACTACATTACGCGAGTCGATCCGATTTTGACGCTATTTTGCTTGACCTTAATTTGCCGGACATAAATGGCGAGGCAGTTCTCGAGCGTTTGCGATTGTCCGGTAATTTGACACCTCTGCTGGTTCTCTCGGGAACTGGCGATGTCGAAACCCGCATTTCGCTGCTGGCGCAGGGTGCTGATGACTTTGTCACGAAGCCTTTCAACAGACGAGAACTGTTGGCGCGTCTGAGTGCCGTGATTCGCAGGGCACGTGGCTTGTCACGTCCGACCATAGAATTCAAAGGGCTCTATATCAACTTCGATGCGAAGTCTGTAATGGTCTACGGGCAGCCGGTTGAACTGACCGGGCGCGAGTATGCTGTTCTCACCTTGCTTGCCGCGAGAATGGGAAGCATCGTCTCCGATGAGGAGATACTCAATTCCATCTACGAGCCCGGTGAGGACGTCTCGCCGCAGATCGTGAAGGTTTATGTCTCCCATCTTCGCAAGAAGCTTCAGCGCTCTTCAGGGGGAGAGACCTTTATTGAGACTGTCTGGGGGCGCGGCTACCGCCTGGGATCGGCTGACGAGGTCGACGGCGGTCTGAGCGGGCAGTCGAGAGCCGGTTAGCCGGCCTTTTCGCCAAGCCGTATCGGATAGAGTTTCGGTTTGCGTTTTTCGATCGGATGCATGTGACGGTTGGGATCGGGGCGTGCGCACGGAAGGTTGGGATCTTCTTCGGCTCGGCCTAGGCGTACTGTTTTTCGACCCAAGTTCGGTATGAGCCATCGACGATCTTCGCAACCCAGGTTTGGTTTTCCAGATACCACTGGATGGTCTTGCGGATGCCGGTCTCGAAGGTCTCGAGAGGCCGCCAGCCCAACTCCCGCTCGATCTTCGATGCGTCGATTGCATAGCGCCGATCGTGACCCGGGCGGTCCTTCACAAAGGTGATTAGATCGGCATAGCTCTGCCCGCCGCTTCGGGGCTGCAGTTCGTCGAGAACCTCGCAGATCGTTTGCACGACCTCGATGTTCGGACGCTCGTTCCAACCGCCGATGTTGTAGACCTCGCCCAACGCGCCTCGGTCCAAGACGCGGCGAATGGCGGTGCAGTGATCGGTCACGTACAACCAGTCGCGGACCTGCTTTCCGTCGCCGTAGATCGGTAGGGGTTTGCCGCTCAGGGCGTTGTGAATGACAAGCGGTACAAGCTTTTCCGGAAACTGAAAGGGGCCATAGTTGTTCGAGCAGTTGGTCGTCAGGACCGGCAAGCCGTAGGTGTGAAAGTAGGCGCGTACGAGATGGTCCGAGCCGGCTTTCGAGGCGGAGTAGGGGCTATTCGGCTCGTAGCGATTCGTTTCGCTGAAGGGGGCGTCTTCCGGCGCCAGCGAACCATAGACCTCATCCGTCGAAACGTGCAGAAACCGGAAGTTCCCTGCTTCAGGCGCGCCTGTCGCTGCGAAATTTCGCGCCGCTTCCAACAGCGTGAAGGTGCCGAAGAGGTTGGTGCGCATGAAGTCTTCCGGCCCGTGAATCGAACGGTCGACGTGACTCTCGGCCGCGAAATTCACGACGGCGCGCGGGCTGTATTCCGCAAACAGGCGAGCGACAAGGTCCTTATCGCCAATATCGCCTTGAACGAAGACGTGTCGGTCGTCGTTTCGCACGGCTGCCAGATTGTCCAGATTTCCGGCGTACGTCAGCAGATCGAGGTCGATCACGCCTTCGTCGGACTGGGCCAGCCAGTCGAGAATGAAGTTCGAGCCGATGAAGCCCGCTCCCCCCGTCACCAAGATCGTCATTCTGGTCTCCTAAGCTCGACCGACCGCGGATTTTACTCCTGAGCGCGCCGCTTCGTTTCGGACAGAGGGTTCTCGAAGGCCGGCAGCCTTACGGGCCGGTTTGCGACACTCAATAAGCGTTCTCGTGTTTCAGCACGCGTGGGGTCATGAGAATGATTTTGAGGTCGAAGTACAACGACCATTCGTCCACGTAGTAGAGATCGTGCTCGATACGATTACGCATCTTATCGAGCGTCTCCGTTTCACCGCGCCAGCCATTGACCTGGGCCCAGCCTGTAAGGCCCGGTTTCATGCGATGGCGTGCAATGTAGGAATCGATCGCATGGCTGTACTCGCGATCATGCGCCAGCGCGTGCGGTCTCGGTCCGACCAGCGACATATCGCCGGCGATCACATTCAAGAGTTGGGGAAGCTCGTCGAGACTGGTACGTCTCAAAAACCGTCCGATACGCGTAATCCGATCGTCGTCACGCGCAGCCTGCCGAACCTGCGCATCGTCATGCAGGCGCATGGAACGGAACTTGATGACCGTGAAGGGGCGGTTGTTGAAGCCTGCGCGCGCTTGCCGGAACAGGACCGGTCCGGGGCTGTCCAACTTTATCAGTAGGGCGATCGTGGCCATTACCGGCGTCAGCAGGACGAAAAACAGAGTGCCGAGGATAAGATCCTCGAGCCGTTTTACCAGGACGCTCAAGTCGGACAGCGGGCGTGTCATCAGGCTGACCACCGGGATGTCACCGACCAGCCGAGAGCTGCGCCCGAGCAAGGCCGGATCGTACCCGCCCGGCACGACGTCGACATCGAGCGAGACCATGCGCAGCGGTCTGGAAACATCCTGCAACTCGCGTTTATCGCTCGCCGAGGGAATGAGGATCGCGCGGTCTAGCTCCAACTCGCCGATGCTCTGCACGAATTCCGAAGCGTTCCGGTAGACCCGTCCCTCGCTTTCATCGCAGAGACCGTCGTTCGGACGTGCGCCGCCGTCGATAGGAACCGTCGCCTCTATGACGTAGAGACTGCGTTGGAGCTGATGCCTGATGTCGTCGACGTGTTTTGCTCCCTTCGCATAGACCAGTGCGACATGCTCCCGCATGAAGCCGACCTCGACGCCATGCTTCAGCAATCCGGCCCACCAGACGCGCGTCGACATCAGACTGACGTAGCTGGAGAGAATCCAATAGACGACCCAAAGCCGCGAGTACTCTTCGATTGCGCGCAAGCCAAAGCCGATCACCATCAGAACCGCGATCATCAGCGAGAAGGCGATCGTAACGCGCTTCAGTCCGCGCCAGGGGTGCTCCAGAGCGGCGAGCCCGGTGGCACGAAGCGCCGGGAACACGAACAGCAGAACGAGGATCGCGAGGAACAGAGCCGCAATCTCGTCGTCGCGGATCGGACCGGTGCCAAACCTCAAAAGGTGCGCGAGATAAGCGCCAAAGACGACGGACAGAATATCGGTCACGTGCGTTGCCACGGCCAGAAGCCGTCTGCCGACACGCGGAGATATGACACGCTGCCGCTTGGGCGCTGTATGAAGCCTCGCCTCAGCCATGGTCAGCTTGTCCGGCGATGATGATGTCAGGCATTCGATTTATGTTGCAGTGCATAACACAGAGACTATGCCACGTCGCGCCTGACTTTTCGGTAAACGTTGATCTGCGGCGACCGCAGGCGTCCGATCGACTGAATCGCGGCGATTCCAGCTATTGCCATATAAAGTCAAGCCAACCGCAAACCGCAGGAACCTTCGAGAAGACCGGTGATTCGTGCGTTCATCCAGAGGTTGGCTCCAAGGCACCAGGCGTCGGCTGCATGGCCGGCGCAGCGCCTGCCAGTCAGCCCGCTGCCCGCAGATTACCGCTCCTCCATCAAACCGACGGCCTGGAGCCGTTCGGGTGGCCTCGTTTCGCTCTCTCGCGCGTTCAGAAAGCGATTCACGTCCTAGGCGGAAGCGAAACCGCGTTCACCTTAGGAAGATCGCGCTCTAGTCGGGGATGTAGCCGTCCATCGCAGGCAGGGACTGGTTCAGGAAAGCAGTCAAGCGCGCATCGGCTTCAGCGTCGTCCTCGTTCGCCGCGATCGGGGTGACCAGGCGGACCAGCGCGCCGTCAGTGCGGCCAAGCGTGATCGCGTCCCACACGTTGGCGAGCTTGATCGTGAACTCGCTGGTCATCTGGCGATGGCGAAGCTCGAACCAGTAGTACACGAGCTGCCGTTGCACGCCGTTAACGATGATCGTGCGGTTCACATTCAGCGGAGCCTGACCGTCCAGCGAAGAAATCGTGCGCGTATCGAAGTGCGTGATCTCCCAACCGCCGGCCGGGATACAGGCTGCCGGAGAGTGGATCGAGGCACGCCGGTCCTGAGCGTCGTACCAGGCCACATAAAGGTTCACCGGCGCGCGATGATCCGGGCTGGTGTAATCGGCGACAATATAGTCGTCGACTTGCAGGATATCGAGATAGATCTGGTCGAGCGACTGCTCGCGGCCGGCCCAGGATCCCATCTGCAGTGGGAAGGCGGCGAGCGGCTTGCGGTCCGGAACCGCGTTCGCGCCTTCCGGCAGGCTAGCCAAAGTGATCGCGGCGATCAGCAGGCCGACCGTCGATGCCATCAAGCCTTGGCTGCTCGCACGAACCGGTGTCGGAACACGGCCTGCCTTGGGCATGATCTTATCGATGTCCAGGCGCAGCACGAAGGCCTCGCGGCTTCCGGTGATCCAGATCAGGACCTGCAGGAACGCGAAGAGGAAGAGGAGGCCGACAACGAAGATGACCCAGCCTTCAAAGGCATGCATGAAGCCTTCGGCGGCGGAGATGCCCTTGTAGTTGACCAGGATCCCGGTCAGGGAGATGCGCGCACTGTTGATGACGATGGTGATGGGGGCGACGGCGATGAACAAGACGACGCGGTGCCAAGCCGGTCCGCGATAGAGGTAGCCGATCAGGTAGGCAAAGCTCCCGAGCGGGAAGAGGTAACGCAGCCCGTTGCACGCTTCGGCGACTTGCAGCTGGAACAGTCCAAGATCGATGATGTTCCCGTTCAGAAAGACCGAATACCCGAGCGTCCGCAGCGCTTCGGTTCCGAGAACGGACGAGATCAACTGCATCGTCGTCGACACGTTGACGTAGAGCGTCGACGGCAAAGGCAGAGCGAAAATGAGGTAGGCGATCGGGAACAGCAGGCGCCGCGTGCCATGCCAGCCGTAAAGCGTCAGCGCCAAACCGTAGAGCGCGACGATAAAGCCGTAGAAGGTAAAGGTCGGCATGCCGCCGACCTTGGCCGGAATCGCGATGGCGGCCGCCAGGAAAATCAGGGCAACCCCCCACCAGGTTCCCCGCGACTCTTGAGGGCGCATTTCCCGCAGGGCATGCCATACCAGCAGCACTGTCAGCGGTGGCACGATATAGCCGTAGCTGAATTCTTCGCGTTCCCAAGATACGACCGCATGAATTAGGCCGTCGAGAAAGACGAATGCCAGCGCAATGGCGAACAGACATGCAGCAACCAAGAATTTATGGTTAATCGATGTCCGAAGGTCAATTGATCGACCTGGACTTGAAACATGATCGGTCATTTGATGCTGACCAGCCTTTCGCCAGTTGTGCCGCACCTTGGAAATTCCGATGAGGCTACAGGATTGTCACTTCATTGTCAGCCGCTTCGCAACAATGTGAACAAAATCTAATAAATGCTATGGTTAACAAAACATCGAACAATAGCTCTTAGGATCGGGTGGTTCCTGCGCTTCTAGCTGTCGTGACTCTGCAAAGCGGTTTTCGAAGGGATCGAGCTATCCCGCGAAGATTGGATCGGTCATGCGTCGCCGGGCGCTACGGCCCTGAGCCGGACATTCCCGTTCGCGTCGCCGACGCCCTCTTCCTGCGCGCTGTCCTCGCCGGTTTTGCCGTAAAGCTTGGTCAACAGATCCTGCTTGAAGGCGGCTGTGGTTTGACCGTCCGAAACCGATTGGAATGCGCTCAAGCCGCTTCCAATCCGGTTCTCGGCCACTTCGCAGACGGTCTCGAAGGTCACCGACTTGCCGTCGTCGCCATAGGCATAGACCAGGGACAGGTCGCAGAGCTGGTTGATCAGCCGCGGCGTGCCGTTTGCGAAATAGTGCACGGCCGCGCAGGCCAAATCGTCGAACAAGTCACCCTTGCCGCCGGCGACGTCGACGCGGTGGCGGATGTAGGCCAGGGTTTCAGGTAGCTCGAAGGTCTCCAGGTGATAGCTGATTCCGACGCGCTGGACGAGCTGCACGAGTTCAGGCTTCTTCAGGGTGGCGAGCAGCTGCGGTTGGCCCACCAGAATGACCTGCAGAAGAAATTTCTCGCCGGAATTGACGTTGGACAGCATACGCAATTCCTCCAGCGTGTCCGCTGAGAGGTTCTGGGCTTCATCGACGATCAGGATGGCGCGCTTGCCATCGGCATGCAGCGTCTCGAGCTTTTCGACGAAAGCCTCGTAGATCAGCTGATTGTCACCGGAGGTATGTTCGACGTCGAAGACGCCGGCGATCGAGCGCATGATCGTGCCGAAAGCGGCGTGGGTGTGGTGCACCACCCCGATCTCGACGTTCTCCAGGATGTTCTTCATCAGGTACTGGATCAGAGTGGTCTTTCCGGCTCCGATCTCGCCGGTGATCACCGTGAAGCCCGTTTCCTCCAGCAATCCGTACTGAAGGAGATGCAGCGCCAGCTTGTGCCGCCGCCCCAGGTACATGAAGGAGGAGTCCGGCTGCAAAGAGAAAGGTTTTCGGTTCAAGCCGAAAAACGATTCGTACATTGACGGACTCCCTGCCCCAGATGCCTCAGCGGCCGTAGTAGCGCGGCATGGTTTCCGACGACCGGTTCAAGACGCTTCCGATCAGAGGATAGCCCTGCAGCAGAGAAATGGTCTTCTTGACCTGATCTTCCTTGGTGCGGCCCTCGGACGCGACCAGAAGGCAGCAGTCGATGTGCTTCATGAACGCCAGCGCATCGTCGGTGAGAAGAACCGGTGGCAGGTCGTAGATCACGATGCGGTCCTTATAGGTGTCGCGCAGCTCCTTCGACAGTTGCAGCATGCGCGGCATCGTGATCACTTCCGACGAATTGTGCACCGGACGCCCGTTCGGCAAGAGAACCAGGCGTTCGATGCCCGGGTTCACCAGGCACTGCGACAACTCGAGGCCGTTATTCAGGAAACCCAGCAGTCCCGGCTCGGGATCCACGCCGAAGTAGGTGTGGACGCTCGGAGAGCGAAGATCCAGGTCGACCAGCAGTACGGTGCGGGTGAGGACCTTCGCGAGACTGATCGCAAGATTGCTGGCCACCAAGGTCTTGCCTTCTTGCCCGACCGAACTGGCGATCCCGATGGTGCGATAGTCCGACGCTTCCATACGATTGAGCACGCGGGTGCGCAACATGCGGAACGTGTCCGATAGGGCATGACGCTCGATCCCGGCCATCAGGCGATGGCGTTCCAGTTTCTGGTCGTGAACCGGGGTGACGCGGGTGCTGGTGTAGGCGATGTCCAGCGAGCCAGTTCCCGTCGCAGGTTGCCGGCCGGTGCCGTTCAGGCCCGCCGGACGCTTTGCGGGTGAGGACGGATCGGTCTGGCCTGAGCCGAGAGATTTCTCGAGCGCCTTTTGTATCTTTTCCATGTCTGCCGTCCTGGCTTACAGACCTAGCGCGCCAGCCTGCGACTGCACCTGCCGTTCGATCTTCAGCAGTATGAGGTCGAGCGGGGTGACGCGCGTGTGCACGTACCACAGGCTGGCGGCGCAGGCCGCTGTGACAGCGCAGATGAGGAATCCGCGCACGAACCATCGCCGGAGAGTGTCACGACGCGTCGTGATCTCCGGGATCAGAACCAATGGCGGGATGCCGGTCAACTGTTCCAACTTACGCGCACTGCGGATCCTGCTGTCGACGAACTCCACGGCCAGCATGCTGGCAAGGCCGAGACCGAAGGCCACCACGATACCGCCGAGCGCGACGAGCGGACGATTGGGACTCTCTGGCGCTGAAGGCACTTGAGGCGCGTCGATCAGCGTAAAACGTTCGGCTTTTTGATTCAGTTCCAGCGAGGCGCCCATTTCCGCCTCCAAAACCTTGCGCCGCAGCGTATTGAAGTCCTGCACAGAGTTCCGGTACTCGCGTATCAGGGCCTGATAGTCTTCGGAGATGATGGCCGTCTGGTCGAGCGAGGCCTCAACCGCCTCGATGTCCGCTTGAATCGCTTCCCGGCTGCGTTCGGCCGCACCGAACTCGCGCTCCAACTCGGCCAGAACGCGTTCGACCTCGGCCCGGCTCGCATTGTTCGCGACGAAAGCACCGGCAGCCGACGGATCCGTTGCTGGCGGAAGCTCTTCGAGCCGCTCTTCGAGCTGAGCGATCTGCCGATCGATCTGAATGATGTCGGGATGCTGTTCCGTAAAGGTGGTCGAGAGGCTGACCCTCTCGTTGCGGAGTTGCTCGAGCATCCTCGCGACTGTCGCAGCTTCGCTCGAACCGGTACCGCCGCCCGATCGCGGCAGGCTTTCCAGCCGCGCGGTCAATGTCGTCCGTTCGTCCCGCAGCGCCTCCAAGCGGAAATTCACGTCGCGCAGGTTCCGGCGTAGCTGCTCGAGTTCCGCTTGATTTCGGTCCTGCTGTTCCGGCAAAGCGCCGGCATACTCGCTCTTGATCGCAGCGATTTCTTCTTCCAGGCGTGTGACGTCGCGCTCTGCCGCGGCCGTTTCCTGCAGCAGGAAATTCGCCGTTTCCTGAGCGCGCTCCTGCCGCGTTCGAGCGTTTTCGCTGAGGTACCAGGAGACCAATTCATCCGTCACGGCTTTTGCCTTCGCGCCATTTTCGTAGGCAAACGCAACCGTAAAGGCGACGGTGAAGGATTCGCGGCCGCGACGCTGCTCGATCAAGGAGACGGTGATGTCGCCTCGCATGGCTGCGGCCACCTGGGTCATCGGCAACTCGGCTTGCCGCTGCGGGTAGAGATTGTGCTGGCGGATCAGGGCGATCAGGTTATCGGTGGCGATAAAACGCCGGCGGATGATCTCAATCCGCTCGGCAGCCAAACTGGTGACGGTGGAATCGATCAGATCCCGCGGCACGTTCGGCTGTTCGACCAATATCGTGCCCGTCGACATGTAGACGGGCGGCAGAGCCTTGGCCACGACCAGAGCGAGTGCGCTGATCAGCACCGCCGGAACGAGAAAGAGCCAAAAGCGGCGTTTGACCATCCTCCAGATGGCACCGAAATCAAGCTGGAGTGGCTGATCCTGCTCTTCGTAGGTGCTGGCAGTCATTGCTTTAGTGGCTTCCCTGCTTCACCAGATGTCGCGACATTTCACGAATTTCATGGCGAACATTTAACTTGAGCTAACCATTTTGGTATAGCTACTGTCGGATCAAAGATCCATATAGCAATAGGCGAGATCCCGACTATGCATAGTTTCGGTTACCGATTCCTTGCCTGCATCCAGAAAAGCACAAAAGTCATTGCTGTTCTCGTGCTGGCCTTGCTCTTGGCTTCATGCGACGGCGCAGAAAGTCGGCAGGCAGAATTTCTCGAGCGTGGCAAAGAGCTATACGAATCGGGCGACTATGTAAGGGCAAGCGTCGAGTTCCGCAACGTTCTCCAAATAGAGCCTCGGCACGTCGAGAGTAGATATTACCTCGGATTGATCGCAGAGGCGCAGAGCGAATTCGAGTCCGCCTATCGAACCTTTGAAGCCGTTGCGCAGATGGATGCGGAGCACGTCGAGTCCCGACTGCGGCTCGCCCGCTATCTGCTGCTCGGCGCCCAGTTGGATCAAGCCAAGGAGAAGCAGCAGGAGTTGCTGCAACTGGCGCCGGACAACCTCGATGTCGAGGTTCTCAGCGCCGCCATCGCCCTGCGGGAGGATAACTTCGGCGAGGCCGAACGCCTGGCGACGAAGGTGTTGGCCGAGCGTCCGGAATCTCCCGAAGCGACATCGGTTTTGGCTGGAGTCCATGCCGAGCGCGGCGATCTCGATACGGCCATCGCGGCCGTGAGCAGCACTCTGCAGCGGGTGCCCGACGATACCTCCTTGAATCAGTTGATGTTGCGGCTGCTTGCTGCGGCAGGTCGGGACGATCAAGCCATCGCGCTTTACCGTGACCTGATGACACGGGACCCCGACGACTTCGCGTTGCGGGTCGAGTTTTCTCAGTTCCTCTTCGCTCAAGGTGATACCCAGGCGACATCCGATCTCTTGCGCGACGCCGTTCGCGATGACACGGACGATGCGCAGCCGCGGCTCGTGCTCGCCAGTTTCCTTGCTCAAACGGAAGGAACCGACGCTGCGGTTGCCGAGCTGAGAGCCGGTATCGAAGCAAATCCGGATATCTTCGAGTATCGCTTCGCCTTGGCCAACCTCCTGTTCCAGGCCGAGCGTCCCGACGAAGCGAGAGCCGCACTCGAAGATCAGATCGAGCGGTCGGGAACCGAAGAAGAAGGCTTGAGCGCACGTACGGCGTTGGCGCGTCTCGAACTCAGTGAGAACAATCGGGCGGTCGCAGAGGAGCTGATTGCCGAAGTGCTGGAAGTCGATGAGGACCACGCCGGCTCTCGTCTTCTGAACGGCAGACTCAACCTGATCGACGGCGATTCCCAGACGGCGATTTCGGACTTCCGGACGGCGTTGCGCGCAAACCCCGATTCGGTGGAGGCACTTCGTTTGCTCGCGCGGGCGGAGTTGGCCGAAGGCGAAGTTGCGCTGGCCACGCAGACCCTCAGTCGCCTGGTGCGCGCTGCCCCTCGGGACACCGACGCTCTTGGAACCTTGGCGACATTACAGGCGCAACAAGGCAGTTCGTCGACGGCTTTGACCACCCTCGATCGAGCGCTGGGCATCGATCCTCAGTCACCGGGTCTGCTCGGTGCGAAGGCGCAGCTCTCGACCAGCGAGGGCCGTTGGAGCGATGCGGAAGACGCGATCGGTGCCTTGATCGCACTGCCGGACCAGGCCGGTCTGGGCAATCTGCTGCTTGGCCGGCTCTATCACCAGCAGGGCCGATATGAGGATGCTTTCGAGGCGTTCGAGGCGATCCGCGCCGAAAACCCCGATGCCTACATCGCGATGGCCGGCGGTGTTCGGGCGCTGCTCGCTGCGGAGCAGCCCGACCGTGCCGTCGCCTATCTCGATGAGATCCGCGCAAACCAGCCGAACTCTGCCGATGTCGCCACGATGCAAGGTGAAGTCTTGCTGGCGGCCGGGCGCTTCCCTGAAGCCGCCGAGCATTTCAGGCAGGCCATCGACCTTGAGGCCAAGGCCGTGCCGCCCTATCTCGGGCTCGCCTCGGCGCTTCAAAGCCAAGGCGAGGCCGAAGCGGCTGTCGCCGTGTACCGCGACGGTTTGCGTGCGTTGCCCGACAATCCCATGCTGCTGCTGCAGTTGGGTACGACCCTCGCCAGTGCCGACCAGAACGAACAGGCGCTCGAGGTTTTCCAGCAGCTTGTCGAGGTACAGCCCCAGAATCTGGTGGCGGTCAACAACTTCGCATCCCTGCTCGCCGGGCTGCAGCCGGAGAACAGAGAAGCGCTCGAGCGTGCAGATGAGTTGCTCACCGAGTTTCGCCGCAGCAGCAACCCCTTCGTGCTCGATACCATTGGGGCGGTGATGCTGAGACTTGGCGATTACCGCCAAGCGCAAGCCTATCTCGAACGTGCCATAGGGCTCACCGACAGTCTGCCCGAAGCTCACTATCATCTAGGTTTGGTGCATTTCGAACTGGGGGAGCACCAGGCTGCGGTTCAGCATCTGCAAACCGCCTTGGCTGCCGAGCGCCAGTTCCTCGGCTATGACGAGGCTGTCGCGACGCTCGCTGCCGCTGAGGACGCCGCGCGGGAAGAAGCCGAGGCGCCGCCAGCTACCAGCAGCGCTCAATAGGAGGAGTTAGGGGCGTCGCGATCAGTCAGCCGGTATCGGCCTCCTGGCTCATTGCACTGTGAGGCGTTGCCAGGAAACTCTTCGCCGCTGTACCGGAAGCCTGGTCAGTTCGCGGCCACGCTTTCTGGATCTCTCTCGAGCCGGTGGCTGAGCAAGTCACCTGACGGGTGCTGCTTGTGCTCAGTCAAAGGCCCATGGCGTGCGGACTGCAGCCAGGGCGCTCCGATCGGCTGATGTCTCGGCTAGATGCCTTGGACCATCTTTTCGAGGGTATTTTCCTGCGGAAAACCCTCGCTGAAATTGATTTTCCCATCCTGAATGTCCGAAAAACATCGCAGGAGTAAATTTTTTCTTATTCATTTTTGTCGAATTTGTATAAAATTTTAATACATTGGTGCTTAAATCTGTCTCCACGCGAAGGGCCTCGGATGGTGCCAGGCGAGGCTCGAAAAGGCGATCGTAAGGGGTTGCACCGCCAAGGTCATTTTAGATTTTTGCATTTAAATACAAAATGTTATCTAGGTTCAGCCGGTCGTCATCCGGTTTCTGAAAGGTCCCGGACGGATCCTGCCATCGTTCAGGCCACCATGAGATTCGTTAGGGCACGTTCCTTTGTTCGATATCGCGATACCTCGAAATTGCCAGCTTGACATAACTTAAATTTTCGTAAATTTTGTCGGGCATCCGATCTTTGTCACATGGCCACCCAGGGGAGGGGTCTAATGGAAAGTCTCAAGGTATGGGGAGCTGCTGGCGTGATGGCGCTGGCTGCGGCCACGTTAACGCCCCATGACGCTCATGCTGCTTTGCTCGCCGATGGTGGTACCGCTGGTCCGGTCGCGACTGGTGGAGCTACCAACGATCTGATCGATGACAACACGGTCGGCGTGTTCGGTGCCCAGATCTACATCACGGATCGCAGCCGCCCGCTCACGTTCACCTTCCGCGGTCTCGAAGCCGGGTTCCGCAACGCCTTCGGCCTCGATCTGGATGGCGACGGCGACTACTTCAACGATCCGTCGACGGTTCTGTTCTCGGAAGTCGTGGCGCCCAACAACGATACGGGCCTCATCAACGGCGCCAGCATCACCGTCGACTTCTCGTCGATTCCGCTGGCCTTTGACGCTGGCGTCGGTGGTTATCTGCTGCCCTTCGCTTTCGCCACTTGGAAGACCGTTGGCGGTCCCGGCGATCCGATCGACGGCGGCGATCTTGCCGAAAACGGCTCCAACGTGACCAATGCTGATGGTTCCCCCGTGAACTTTTTCAGCTCTTTCGGCCCGTCCAACACCTGGGGCGATGCCGGCCCGACCGGTAACCGCTTGGTCTTGCTGTTCGACGACAACGGTGCCGGCGACGACGACAACCACGACGACTTCGCTGTCGAGATTGCCGTGACTCCGCTGCCGGCTGCGGCTTGGTTCCTGATCACCGCGCTCAGCGGCCTGTTCGGGATGCGCTGGCTACGTGGCCGTAACGAGGCCTAATCCGTATCAACGGAGAAATCGAAGGCGGTGACGTGACTGCCGACGACTGGAAAGGGGGGCTCTGAGCCCCCCTTTTTTTTGAGAGAATGGGCTTTCGAGGGCGTCTCGACTGGCGGCTTACCTATGTGCTGGAGGAGGACGCCATCTGCAGGCCACCTTCGGTACGGCCACCGCGACAGTCTCCTATAGGCATGTTGTTCCCGGCGGGCGCGTCTTTCCTGAAAGCGGGACCCGGGTCTGAAAGTGGATCCAGGTCCAGGATTCAGGCATTGAGGGGCGGGAATTTTGCGTGCAGGCATAGGGAGCAACGGCATTCAAAAGCGCATCGCTTGACGTTGCGCAGATCTAAACGCGAAGGAGCTGGTCCGCTCCAAAGCGCCAAGTGCTGCAACATCCGGATCAAGCTCAGTCGGTGGATCCGATAGTTTTCCTGTGCATGACCGAAAAGATTTTAAGTCGTTATACACTCTAGATAATGGCAATATCCCGTCCTGACGCTTGCTTGATCTGCTCTCGCGGTCGGGGTACTAAATCGAACCGCTGCGCCGGTTGGTGCGAATCCACAGCTACTGCGTGATCTCGATATGGCATGGGCAGGCCAGGCGTGCGAGATCGTTGGGGGAAGATCTGCGATGAAGTCGATCGGTCGAAGCCATCTACACCTTTGTATTCTCGCCTGCCTTGCCGTGGTGCTCGCGGCCTGTGGGCCGAGCTATCCCGATGCGCGCGATGCGCCCTTGGATATCGCCGATGAGGTGCCCGAATACGTCATCGGCCCATTGGATACCCTGGAAGTATTCGTTTGGCGCAGCCCCGAATTGTCTCGTGAGATTCCGGTGCGCCCCGACGGACGTATCTCCACGCCGCTCAATCCCGACATGCTGGCGGCCGGGAAAACCTCATCCCAGCTCTCCACGGACATCGCCGAAGCACTGCGGCCCTTCGTGCAGGAGCCGATCGTTACCGTCATCGTGCGGAGTTTCGGCGGGCCTCTCGACGACCAGATTCGTGTCGTCGGCGAAGCGCAGACGCCGGTGGCCATTCCCTATCGGGCGAACATGACACTGCTGGATGTTATGATCGAGGTGGGCGGTTTGACCGAGTTCGCGGATGGTAATCGGGCCGTTTTGATCCGCGGGCGCGGCGACAACCGCGTCACCTATCGTTTGCGCCTGGAAGAGCTGCTGCGTGACGGAGAGGTTGACGCGAATGTGGCGGTGCTGCCGGGTGATATCGTTTTGATCCCCGAAAGCTTCCTGTAGCGCTCGCTCAAGCTGGCTGTTCTCGCGATTATGCGGACCGCACCCCCGTCCTCAAGAGCCATCCCTCCGGCAACGGTTCGCGGTCGCCAGAGCGCGTGGCGTGCGGCCGGTTTGGGGATCGCGACTCTTTTTGCGACGACGGCTGTCATTCTGCCCGCAGCTACCGACGCCGCCGAGTATCGTCTTGAGCAGTCGGTCGGCACGGAGGTCAGTGTCACCGACAACATCGATCTGGACCCGGATGGCGAGAAGACCGCAGGTGTCGTCAATACGCTAAGCTATGGAACAGAGTTCTCGGCCGAGGGCCGACGCCTCAATCTTAGTTTGCTGTCGGACTTGGCGGTCGAAAGCGAAAACGCCGAGAATCTCAGTCTCGACCAGGATGTTCGTGCATTCGGGTCCATGGAGGTCTTCGAGGATTTCTTCTTTCTCGAGGCCAGCGCGTCGTCGACACAAACGGTCATCGACAGCGGCAGTGCCGTGTCCGGCGAACGTGGCGCGGACGACGACGATACGGCGTCGGTCCATATCTTGGAGGCCAGTCCCTATATCCAACAGCGGTTCGGCCGTTGGGCGGACGGGGAATTCCGCGTTCGCCATACCGAGACGCGGGTGACGGGCGAGGAAGACGAGGACGACACCTCCAATGAGCGGGACATGCAGCAGACACTGACGGTGACCAGTGGCAGTGTGCTGAATCGTCTTGAACTCGAGCTCGAACTGGATCGCCAGAAGACCATTCTCCTGGATCGCGACGGCCCGGGTAGCGATATCGAGGAGCGACTGGGCAGTCTCACGACCAACTATGCGTTCACGCGGTTTTTCACGGGAATTGCCCGCTTCGGCTACGTCGATGTCGACGATGGCGGAACGCGCGATCTTAGCGGTGAGCTTTGGGATGTCGGGTTCGAGCTTACCGGAACCCGCGGCAGCCTCTTGCTGACCTATGGGCGGCGCTATAACGACGACCGGATCGAGGCCCAGCTCGACTATGAGATCACGCCGCGTTTAAGGGTGTTCGGTTCGCTGGACAGAACGCTCGATACCTCGCTCGGCAGTATCGCAAACGACCGCCGCGGGGATCCCTTGGAGCCGACGATAGGGCTGAGTCCGAGCGACCTCGGTGAAGATCTGGATGAGGGCGCCTCGCTGGTCACCAGCGGTGAACTGGGACTTGTCGGAAACTATGGCCGCAATAGCTTCGGGCTTACAGCCGGTTACACGGATCGCGAGTTCGAAACGCGGGAAGAAAATACTTTGACGCTCGTTGCGAACTGGTCGCGCTCCTTGAGTCGCGATCTTTCGTCCAGCTTGATTTTCGATGCCAGCCAAGTTGACGAGGACGACGAGGAGCGCGAGAGGACTTTTTCCGGAACGGCCCGGCTTTCCTATAGCCTGGCCGAGAACGCTCGGGTGTTCACAGGTGTTTCTCGAACTCAGCGTTTCAGCGGGCAAGCTGAAGATGAGTATACGGAGAACACGATTTTCTTCGGCGGGAGTCTTGGATTCTAATTTCTCAAAATCGAAAGTTCCCGAAGTGAAGTTTTTTGATCACGTGTCACTATAAATATCGTTAAATATAAATTCTGTTGGTGCCGGGGTTTTGGATAATTTATATCGCTAAATTGGCTAAATTTCTCTCCTAGACGTTTATTGTATTGTGGTGCTCTACGAATTTTCATCTCACCGTCTCAGCTTCGTAAGCCAGAGCGTGCAGATTTTTTGTTTTATTTGTCACGACTGCTCTCGCTAACAGTCCGGAATATCTTCGCAAGAACGTCACTCTGGGACGGTTAGGTGAAGCAATGGATGCATCATTTCTACCGTATTGGAGTCTCCTCTGCCTAAGTTTGTCACAGAATGTTCGTCAAATGCCGGTGCTAGGAGAATGCCGAAAATACGGTATTAACTTTCAGAACGTATAAAAACATCCGGATCGGGCAAGGGTTCTGCCCTCAAGGAACGGGTTATCTTGATGGCATCGGCGAAGCGAGAACGACAGAATCCGGCTCTGCAGGCGGTCAAGCGAGTTGTCTGGAGCGGCCTGTTCACAGTTACGGGCTTCAGCACTCTCACCAACCTCCTGATGCTGACCTCGCCGATCTACATGCTGCTGGTGTACGACAAGGTTCTTTCGAGCGGTCAATCCGCCACGCTGCTTTACCTCACGATGATCGCCGCTCTGGCTCTGCTGGTGTTGGGACTTCTGGAGACGGTGCGCCTGCGCTTGCTGGGCCGGGTCGGAGCCGAGGTCGAACACTCCCTGTCGCCCGAACTCTTGCGTACGACGGTTGAGAGCACCTTGAACGGGATGCCCACGTCCGCTCAGCCGATGCGCGATCTCGGCAGTGTGCGTGGGTTCTTGGGCAGCAGTCAGGTAACGGCTCTGCTCGATGCGCCCTGGGTACCCTTTTTCGTTGCCGCTCTCGCTTTCCTGCATCCGTTGCTTGGGCTGCTCGGTCTCGGCTCGGCCATTGTGCTCTTCGCGTTGGCCGTCCTCAATGACAGGCTGACGCGCAAACCGTTGGCGGCTTCATCGGGTGCGGCGCTGGCCGGTAACCAGCGCCTCGAATTCGCGCTGCGCAATGCCGAGGCGATCAAGTCGATGGGCATGTTCGACGCGTTACGGGCGCGCTGGTCTGGCGACAACGCCACTGCGATCCTAGGACAGTTGAACGCTTCCGATGCTGGCGCGGCCATAACCGGCGCATCGCGATTCCTCAGGCTTCTGGCTCAGACTCTCGTTCTCGCGCTCGGTGCCTACCTGGTGTTGAAGAACGAGATGAGTGCCGGTGCAATGATTGCTGCTTCCATCTTGCTCGGGCGGGCTCTCGCGCCGGTCGAGCAGTCGATGGGAAGTTGGCGGACCTTCATCGGTGCACGAGACTCCTGGCGCCGCTTGACCGTGCTGTTGGATCGCTTCCCGCAGGAAATCGAGCGCATGGACCTGCCCGAGCCCAAGGGCAAGGTCGTTTTCGATGATGTCTGGTTGGTGCCGCAAGGTCGCAGCGAACCCACTGTCGCGGCGGTCTCGCTCGATCTGTCACCTGGCGAGGTGGTCGGAATCATCGGTCCGTCGGGAGCCGGCAAGTCGACTCTCTGCAAGCTTCTGATCGGTGTTTGGACGCCAACACGTGGCACTGTGCGTTTGGACGGCGCTGAAATCCGGCATTGGAATCCCGCACAACTCGGAAGGTACCTGGGGTATCTGCCGCAGGATGTCGAACTGTTCGATGGAACCGTTCGCGAGAACATCGCGCGGATGGACGGCGACGCCGAGTCCGAAGATATCATCTGGGCGGCGAAGACCGCGGGCGTCCACGAGTTCATCCTGTCTTTGCCGAACGCTTACGACACGCAGATCGGCGATGGCGGCTCCTCGCTTTCGGGAGGGCAGCGCCAAAGACTCGGCCTGGCCCGGGCGATCTATGGGCGCCCGAAACTGCTGGTCCTCGACGAACCGCATGCCAGTCTGGACGGCCAGGGAGAGGCCGATCTGATGAAGGCCGTCGAAGCGGCCAAGGCATGGGGTGCCACGGTCGTGCTGGTCGCCCATCGGCCTGCCATTTTGCGGCCGGCCGACCGCTTGGTCGTCATTCACGATGGGCGTGTGGTGATGGCTGGTGAACGCAGCGAGATTCTGCGCCGCTTGCAGGAGCCAGCCGCCGTTGCGCAGCCAAGCCTCCCGCCCGGAGCTGCCGCCTTGCCGGCAGGGGCTTCGGCTTCGCTCGAGGAGGCGGTGTCTACGGAGACGGCCGCCGCTCCTGGCGAGTCTGACAGCGCTTCGCCCTCGGAGCTGCCGGAGGATCGGACGGACAATGGCAATGTGGCCAAGCCCGAGAAATTTCAGAACGGCGCGCCTGGGGTGCTTGCCCGCGCCGATGCCTCCCAGAAGAATCGAAACCGCACCTTGGAGCGCCTGCGGACCCGGCGCAGGGAGTCGTCCGCATGAGTGAGAAGATCAACTACGCGAGGCGGGGCACGATCGTCTTCGGCTTGACCGTGGCAAGCTTGTTTTTCGTCGTGGGCGGAGGTTGGGCCGCCCTGGCCCCCATCTCGAGCGCAATTATCGCCAATGGTGAGGTCGGGCCCGTCAGCGAGCGGCAGGTGATCCAGCACCTGGAAGGCGGCATCGTCGAGCAGATCAATGTCTCGAACGGCGACGCGGTCTCACCTGGAGACGAACTTGTGGTTCTACGTGCCGTATCCGCACAGTCGGACCTGACCGCCCTGCAGGCGCGCCAGCGGGCCCTGCTGGTCGAGGCAGCGCGCCTGACGGCGGAGCGCGACGACCTCGCGCAGATCTCCTTTACGCACGAGGCTCTGCGTGACGATGCCGATCGCTCGGTACCCGCATTGAAACAGGCCGAACTCAAGCGTTTCGAGGCTCGCCGCAAGGCCTTGGCAAACGAGATTATGATCCGCGAACGCCAGATCGAGCAGACCGGCGTTGAGATCCAGGGACTCCGCAATCAGATCGCCCAGACGCTCGAACAGATGGGATTGATTTCTCAAGAAGTTGCAGGTGTCGCCGAACTCTACGAGAAGAAGCTTGTCCCGGTCAGCCGCTATCTGGCGCTCAAGCGTGCGCGGTCGGAGCTTGGCAGTGAGTTGAGCCGTCTCGAGGCCGCGATCGCGGCCTCGGAGTCCCGCATCAGCGAATACGAATTGCAGATCCTCGGGCTCCAGCGCCGGCGGGAGGCCGAGGTTGAGGATCGCTTGGCGGAAGTCGAGGCCAGCCTGGCCGAGGTCGAAGCGACTTTGACGAAAAGCCAGGACACGCTCGAGCGGACCATCCTGCGGGCGCCGAGCAGCGGTGTTGTGATCAACCTGTCGGTTACCGGGCCGGGCGCCGTCGTTCGTCAGGGCGACACCATTCTGGAGCTCGTTCCGGACGATGACGACCTGGTCATCAATATAGAGTTGCAACCCAACGACATCGATTCCGTGCAAGTCGGTCAGGCGGCGACCGTCATGTTTACCGGTCTGCCGGCCCGAGACATGCAACGGCTCGACGGCCAGGTGATCTGGGTCGCGGCGGACAGCATGGAAGACCAGCGCACGGGCCTGCAAAGCTATCAGGCGCGTGTGGCCTTGGCCGAGGGAGCGGTGGCGGGGCTGCCCGAAAACATCGACCTGACATCCGGCATGCCTGCGCAAGTCTTCATTCACGAGGGCTCGCAAACGCTGTTGCAATACACTATGAAGCCTTTGATGGGCAGTTTCGAGCGGGCCTTCCGCGAGCGCTGAAGCGAGGCTTAAGGGCGTCGAGCTGCTTTGAATAGGTTGGAATCAGATTGGCCCGAAGATGTTGGCCGTGACGGGCTTCGCCCGCTTTGCAAGGCCTGAGAGGGAGTCCTCGGCCTTGTGACTCTGGAGTAGCCGAGTATGCCAGCGCAGGCCGATCAGAGCATTTTGCATATCTCGGCGGACTTTCCGGATCCGTTGCAGCCGAACAAAACGAAGGCCGTCTCCACTCTGCTGGAGCTGACGCAGGATACCTTTCGGCATCAGGTTTACTCGCTGAACCGGGTCGCCCGGGGCGGTGGTATCTCGGCGGTGGAGTTCGGCGCAGGCTGGCGGGCAGTCGCCTACGAGGGGTTTCCGCGCGGGATCTTTCTACAGAGATACCTCTCCCGCGTCGCCGCCTGGATCCTGAAGGATCTGGAGAAACGTCGGCTAGATGTCGCTTTCGTTCATGCGCACAAGCTTTCGACCGACGCTCTCGTCGGAGCGGAGGTGGCCGAGGCTCTCGCTGTACCACTCGTCGTCTCGTCTCAAGGCAATTCCGATCTGAAGATCATCGGGACCAAGCGCGACCTGCGTCAGACTTGGCAGCGGATCTGGCGGGATGCGGCCTTGATCTTACCTTTTGCACCCTGGACCGCGGCGCGCCTGACCCAGCTTCTCGGACCTAGGGACAAGCCGACCGTCTATCTGCCTTGTCCGACTCTTCAGGACCGCATTCTCCCGCCCCGCATCACCGGACCGCTGATCCGCACGGCCTTTCATCTGCGCGACTATAGAAACAAGAATGCCGAGACGTTGATTCGCGCCGTTGCGATCGCTGCCCGGCGGATACCCGATATCCGCCTTGAGATCATCGGTGGCGGCGACCCCCAGGCTTTCGCGACACTGAACCGCATCGTCGCTCGGGAGGGTGATGGTCGCGCAGGTTTGGTCGGTCCGGTGGCTCACGGGAGCATGCAGGAGGTCTTGAACGACAGTTGCGCCTTCGTGATGGCTTCCTTCCGCGAGAGCTATGGAATGGTCTACGCCGAATCTCTGCTTGCAGGGACGCCGGTCGTACATTCCGCTACCAACGGCATTTCCGGTTACCTCGACAGTCCGGCCGTTGTCGGCGTTGATCCACGCGATCCTGAAGCCCTCGCCGAGGCAGTGCTGCGGCTCGTCGCTGGGCAGGATCAGATCAAGGCGGAGCTGCGCGATCTGCAGGAGAGGGGTGGGCTCGACTTTCTAAGACGCGATGCCATCGCGCAGGTGTATAGCCGTGCCGTCGCGTCTCTGTCGCCGGCGACTGAACAGGCGAATTCGCAAGACGACGGGACCGATAGTGTCCCGCAAAACGGATAGCTCCATGACGGCCTTGGCGGACTTGGGAAGAGAGGACGATCGACTTCCCTGCATCGGGGTTGTGGTCGTCACCTACGACGCCGAAGACTTCATAGAGGAGTGTCTCGCCAGTCTTCTGGCGAGTGGATACCCGGCCTTGCATGTGATCGTAGCCGACAATGGAAGTCGGGACGGTACGGTGGAGGCAGTCAGGCAATGGTGCCGGGAGACTGTCGGGCCCGAGCAATCCGATGGTGATTTGTCGGACAGCCGGCGAACTGAGAGCTGGCGGTCGAGCGGTCGACACAGCTTGACCTTCAGCTTGCTGCGGAACGGCGCAAATCTGGGGTTTGCCGGTGGCGTCAACAGTGGCCTTTCCTTCCTGATCGACGCGAAGACAGTGGATCTCTATTGGATCCTCAACCCCGACACCGTCGTCGATCCGGAGGCGCCGGGTGCTTTGGTCGCTTGGGCACAGGCGCGCGAAGGCTGGGGTATCATCGGCGCTCGCGTTCTCTATCACGCGCGGCCTGACCGGGTTCACACCGACGGTGGGGTCTACCGTCGCTGGATGGGCTTCGCCAAGAGTTTCAATCTCGGACGCAAGGTCGAGGATTGTCGGCCTCCTGGCGATGCGAAGCTGGACTATGTGTCGGGTGCCAGCATGCTGGTATCCAAGGCCTTCCTGGCCACCGCTGGCCTTATGGACGAGAGCTGGTTTCTTTACTTTGAGGAGATCGACTGGGCCTTTCGCCGTAAAGGCTTGACGCTGAGCATTGCGCCCGATGCGATCGTGCATCATCGTGCCGGGGCTTCGATCGGTTCGGGCAGCGGGCACCGAGTTGACTCTGCCTTTTCCGTCTATTTCATGTATCGCAATCGCATTCGTTTCGCCTGGCGCTGGACGCCCGCGTTTCTTCCGAGTGTCTATGGTTGGTCCTGGGCCATGCTGATCCGTCGCTATTGGCGGCACCCGCAGCAACTGATCGCCGGGATATGGGGTGTGCATGGTCTCGGGCCGCCGCAAGCGGTTCGCCGGCGCTTGCCTCCGGCGGACTGGGAGCTCGCCTTGGGCGGCGCGCGACCGCGAGTTTCGGCAGGGGCCGACGAGAGGGGAGGCGATTTGTAGTGGCCCGCAGCGAGATCACCATCGGTCTGCTTTGGCATAGCGCCAACTCCGGCAATCTCGGGGTTGGCGCCTTGACCGTGTCGCACCTTGCGATCCTGCGAGAGGCCGCCGCCGCCGCGGGTGTACGGGCCCGTTTCGTGATTCTCGGTTGGCTCGATGCCGGAAGCCCGATCTACGTCAAGGCTGAGGATGTCGAGGTGGTCGGTCTGACGAGCCGGGCTTTCTTGCCCTTCGGCCGACTTCAGCGGGCGATCAAGGCTTGCGACTTGGTACTGGATATCGGCGGCGGCGACAGCTTTGCCGACATCTACGGCTGGCGGCGCTTTGCCTACTTCTGCGTTTCCAAGAGCTATGTGCTGGCCGCCGGACGTCCGCTGGTCTTGGCGCCGCAGACCATCGGACCCTTCAACAAACCGGTTTTCAGGGCCATTGCGACCTTTTTGATGAACCGGGCGCGCATGACCTTCGCGCGGGACGCGCTTTCCCTCGCCTATGCCAAGGACTTGGGCATCAAGCGTCTGAGTGAGGCTTCGGACGTGGCTTTTCGGTTGCCGCCGACGGCGCCGTCGATGACCTTCGACCCATCCAAGACCAAGTTCGGCCTGAACGTGTCGGCACTGTTGTACTTCGGTGGCTACAACCGCTCGAACATGTTCGGATTGACCGTCGATTTCGCAGAGCTCGTCGACCGGCTTCTGAGCGAGCTGGCGGGCCGCGAGGACCTGGAAGTTCATCTCGTTCCACACGTTCGGCCCAGTGACTCCGAAGTTGAGGACGACGGCACTCTCTGTCGCAAGCTCGCCGAGTCTCACCCGGGCGTCATCGTCGCCCCCAGCTTTGCGAATCCGAGTGAAGCGAAAGGCTATATCGCCGCGTTGGACTTCTTCGCCGGAGCGCGTATGCACGCCTGTATCGCCGCCCTTTCCAGTGGCGTTCCCGTCGCGCCGTTGGCCTACAGCCGTAAGTTCGGAGGGCTGTTCGGAAGCTTGGGGTATGACGCGACGATCGATCTTAAGACGGAAACGACGGACAGCGCCTATAGCAAGGTTCTAGAGGCCTTGGAGCAGCGCGCCGTTCTGGCGGTCGAAGCTGGTCACGTAAAGGAGCGGGCGCTGCAGCGCCTCGACGGTTACAAGAGCTTCCTGATCACTTTACTAGGCGAGGTGAAAGACCGGCATGACAAGCCTTCCGCCTAAGCTGAAAGCCATTGTCGACGGCGGTCTTTGCACCGGCTGCGGCCTTTGCGCCGCTGCGACAGGCAATACAAGCCTGCGCATGAAGATGAGCGATGAGGGGTTTCTGCGCCCGGTGGCGCAGGCAGAGGTAGCCTCGGAGACGGACGACCTGATCGCTCAGGTCTGTCCAGGTGCGGTCGTGCAGATCGACCGGCATGACGGCCCTTTCGATGCCGACTGGGGGCCGATCCGGGAGCTTGCGACGGGACATGCCTGCGACCCCGAGATGCGCTATCAGGGGTCATCGGGAGGGGCGCTATCTGCGCTTCTGCAATACTTGATGGAGAGCGGAACCGTCGAGGGAGTCGCGCAGACCGTGATCGATCCTGGCGATCCTGTTGCCAACACCAGCCAACTCAGTCGGACTCGGGACGACATCCTGCGCGCTGCCGGTTCGCGTTATGCGCCCTCGGCGCCTCTGGAACGCTTGTTCGAGCTGATGGAGACGCCGGAGCGTTTGGCCTTTGTCGGCAAGCCCTGCGACGTGGCGGCGCTGCGCGCCTATGCGCGGCATCGCCCGGAGGTCGCCGAGAAGTTCCCGGTTGTCCTCTCCTTCATGTGCGGAGGTATTCCGAGCCGGAAGGGTGCCCTTGCGATTCTGGACAAGATGGGGGTGGGGTCCGAAGACCTCTCCGACTTTCGCTATCGCGGTCAGGGATGGCCCGGCAAGGCGCGCGCAGTCACGCGCAGCGGCGAAGTTCAGGAGATGACTTACGCCGAAGCTTGGGGGGACTTTCTCAGCAGCCGGGTGCAACTGCGCTGCAAGATTTGCCCGGATGCCACCGGTATGACGGCCGATATCGTTTGCGCCGATGCCTGGTACGGCGACGAGCGCGGCTACCCGCTGTTCGATGAGGCCGACGGCCGCAGTCTGATCATAGCCCGCACCGAATTGGGGCAAAACCTGTTGGAGGCCGCGCGCAGTTCGCAGTTCGTCGCAACTCAGCCGGCAACCGTCCAGGATGTCGGGCTTATGCAGCCCTATCAGGCGCGTCGTCGCCGCCTCGTTCTGTCACGCATCGCCGCGTTGGCCTTGATCGGTCGCATCTATCCCAGATATCGCGGCCTCAAGCTGTTTCAGGCAGCACGGCGCAGCGGCGCTCTGGCTCATTTCAGAAGTTTTGCTGGAATGCTTAGACGGAGTCTGACAAAGCGAACCGCGTTAAGCCGATGATCAGCAATATCTGAAAGCGTACGGTCCTCTGGAACGTCGCGGCTGACTCGACGAAACCGGAAAGCTTGGCGAAGAGGCTGTCGACACGAGGTATGGTGCCTTTCCGGGTTCGTCCCTTGCTGCACTACACCTCTGTACAAGAACGAAAGATAGACGATGCTGTCGTTGTACAAAAAAATATTCGGCGTTATGACGGGGCGGGAGCGGCGTAACTTCGCGATACTGTCTATACTTCTTGTTGTCGTCAGTTTTTTCGAGGCCTTCGGTTTGGCATCGATTATGCCGTTTTTGGCTGTTCTGGCCGATCCGACTATTATCGAGCGAAACGAATATCTCAGTTTTCTGTATAATTATTTTGGATTTACATCAGATTTTGAGTTTCTTGTCGCTCTCGGTGGTTTGGTCTTCGTTATTATTGTTTTTGGAATATCGTTAAAATTATTTTCTCTGTATTTCTTGATTAGATTTGGAACACGTCGGGTCTACAGCATTAGCATGAGGCTTCTACGGTCTTACCTGTCTCAGCCGTATGTTTGGTTTTTGCTGCGTGACAGTTCTCAGCTGTCGAAGGCGATTCTTTCGGAAGTCGACCAGCTTCTCGCGATCGTTCTTCTGCCCGCTTTGAAGGTCGTCGCGCATATCGCTCTTTCCCTGGCGATGATCGTTGTGATTATCATCGTCAACCCGGTGATCTCTTTGATTCTCACTGTGGCTCTCGTGACTGTCTATGGGGCGTTGTTTGCCTTTACCCGGAAGTATCTGACGAAGATCGGCCAAGAGCGCGTCATTGCCAACGGCCGGCGGTTCCAGGTCGCAAGCGAGGCTTTCGGGAGTGTCAAGGACGTCAAACTGCTTGGCCTGGAGCGCCACTTCAGCAACGCCTTTCATCCCGCTGCCCGCGCTTGTGCGCATCTGACTGGCACCAGCCAGATGGTCCGTGAGCTGCCGCGCTGGGTCTTCGAAGCCATAGCTTTCGGCGGTATGATCATCCTTATTCTCGTGCTGTTGAATATTCACCAAGGTGTATTGGCCGACGTACTGCCGATCCTTGGATTTTACGCGATCGCGGGGTTTCGTCTGCTTCCGGCATTTCAGCAAATCTATCAGAACCTGAGCAGTATCCGGTACGGGGCGGCGGCCCTCGACTCGATCCACCGTGATCTGCGGGACATCGGCGCGGACCAATCCGTCTTCGATGCACGAAGGTTGGACGTATTACCTCTGACCGTTAAGAGCGACGTTCAGCTCAAGGATGCCGTCTATCGCTATCCCGGTGCCGATCAGCCCTCGTTGAGAGGGATCGATATAGCGATCCGGGCGAACACCACGGTCGGCCTGGTCGGTGGCACCGGGGCTGGCAAGACCACCCTGGTGGATGTGCTGCTCGGCCTACTGCATCCGGAAACCGGCGCGCTTTGCGTGGACGGTGTCGAGATCGACGAGGAGTCCATAGGCAGCTGGCAGCGTGCGATCGGTTACGTGCCTCAGCACATCTTCATCACGAACGACACAGTGGTCGGTAACATTGCTTTCGGGATGTCGCCCGACCAGGTCGATATGGCGGCGGTGGAGCAGGCCGCCCGGATGGCGGCGCTCCATCAGTTCGTCATCGAGGAACTGCCCGATGGTTACGACACGGTGCTTGGCGAACGCGGTATTCGTTTGTCGGGTGGGCAGCGGCAAAGGATCGGCATCGCGCGGGCGCTCTACAGAAATCCTTCGGTTCTGATCTTCGACGAGGCGACCAGCGCGCTGGATAACCTCACTGAAAGAGCCGTCATGGAGGCGATCTATGGCTTGTCGACGCAGAAGACGATCGTGCTGATTGCGCATCGTCTGAGCACGGTCGAGCGCTGCGACAAGATTTTCATGCTGGGCGAAGGGCGTGTCATCGCCGAGGGCAGCTATCACGATCTACTGCAGGACAGCCCCGAGTTCAGGGCGCTGGCAGGTCGGGAGGCGGTAGGCTTGGACGCCGTGAAAGAAGCAGTAGAAAGGTGATCGGCGACGTGGCCGTTGTCACGCGCCAGCCGGAGGGGGGACGGTGCGGTGAGACGCAGCCGGAGGTGAGCGAAGGTATTGGCCGTTATTGGTCGTGCGGCCGGAGGAAAAGAGGACGTATCATTCGATCGAACGGCTCAGTGGTGGAGCCTCGGCAAGCGTTGCGCCAGCTCCTCCATGCATAGCCCGGCGCGGTGACGCGGTGAGCAGTCCTCCAGGTATGATCCTCTCGTGCCCACCCCCCAGATCCCCATGGCGGCCTGGACGAAGCTTGCTGCCCACGGTGTCTTCGCAGGTCGAGATCTTTGGTCTGCGGTTCGCAGAAGGACAAGGTTGACTATGGACGACGTGCGTCCGATCAAGTTGAAGCAACTTGGAAGAACTCCGCTTGTGAGTATCGTGGTTCCGGTCTTCAATCGGGCGGAGCAGATTTCCAACTGCTTGCTCAGTATTTGCGGTCAAACCTACCGGAACACCGAAATTATCGTTGTTGACGACTGTTCCACGGATGAGACCTTGGCCGCGATAGCGCTCTGCGAGGATCCGCGACTGCGGGTCATAAAGGCGGACCGAAACGGAGGGGCAGCTTCCGCGCGCAACCTAGGAGTGGAGGCCGCGACTGGCGATTTGATCGCTTTCCAGGACTCCGACGATTATTGGGTCCCTCACAAAATCGAAGACCAGGTCACAAAAATCCTGTCTCTTCCCGACACTTACATCGGTCTCTACAGCGGCAAAATCCGCTACGGAAAGTATGGGCCAGGCGATTGCAGCTTTGTACCTCATCCCGAAGATCACGCGCCGTCCGACCAAATCTTCGAAACAACTGCGTACAAAAACCACGTCACCATGCAAACACTCATGGTCAGGCGAGAGGTCTTCGATGGAGATCTTCGCTTCGACGCCCGGCTGCGCGCGAATGAGGATTGGGAGTTCACCCTGCTCCTGGCACGGCTGGGCAAAATCGCCTTCGATCCTCAGCCCCACTGTGTCGCGGCGGTTTCTGCCGACAGCATATCGCGCGGTCTGGGCCGCAACGCCTGGACGACGTTGTACATCGTCAGAAAACATCGAGCCTTGCTGATGGCACATCCTCGGGCGCTAGCGCAGCATTTCTACGGAATCGCACGTATCTTGTCGCGACTGAAGAAATACAGGTCGGCAAATACAGTGATGAAGTACGCGCTCCGCTATGACCGTTACAATTGGCGCTGTTATGTCGCCACGATGCTCAATTCGCTCTCGCAGTTTGTGACTATTCCGAAATGGTAGCCGCAGTGCGATCCAACGGCCGATAATCTGACAGCTCGTCCAGAAATTGGTCCAACCGCAGACGTTGTTTCGCTGTTTGGGTGTCGAAATCTTCCTGCTTGCTCAATACGCCAGCCTCTTTAGAGAGATTTGCCATCTGCTCCGACGCGCGTGCGGTCAAGTCGCGGGTCTTCTGCTTCCAGACTCTCTCAAATGAAGACTCCAGCACGATCGAGCGCAGCCTCAAGTAATTGATCCGCAGGGGCTTTTTAAATTTCTCCAATTTTGAGACCCGGTGCTGAGCTTTCACCATCTGGTCGACATCCATAAACGTTCTCGTTTTGAGATCGAAGAAGGGGGTCGTCATGTCGAAACCAGCGGCTTTCGAGGCGAAGTTGTCGGACAGCATGAGCAGGGAGGGCGGGTCGATTCGGCGCGGCTCGATCGTCATGTTCAAAGAAGAGGACCAGTCCGACCATTTTAACGCATTGATTCTGTTGGATGTCCAAACAGGAATCCACGGTACGCGATAAGCATCTGCGATAATGGCTGCGTGCATGGCCTCTGCGAGCACCAGGTCGGCCGACGCAATCTCTTGAACCACTGTTTTCGACGGCCGTCGCGGGTCTATGAATGCGACATCGGCGGCGTCGCAGACCTCCTGCCAAGGAGCGTTCGCTACCGAATGAACATGCGGTACATAGATCACTTTACGTTTTGCGGCTTGCGACGGTCGCGCGACGGGAAAGACGTCGGGCAACAGCATCGCCGGGTCGCCGATCACGGCCTCCTCGGTAAGTCCGCAAAGACGCGCCGTGATGGGGCCGCGCACGCCGTAGACCTGCCAACCCAGACCGACGATGTCTTTCGGCGGACCGTAGCCGGCTCCTGCCCCGAAAACGTAAACTTTTGTGCTCGATGGAATCTGGTGATCCAACACCGTCCCGATGCCGACGAACAACGTGCCGGGTTGTTGCGGCCATCGTCGGTCGGCGAGCTCGTGCCAAAGCCATGTATTGATCTCATCTCCAAAATTCGAAACCCTGTCGTTCCAATGGTAAATCTCCATAGTTGAAGGATCCTCTAAATAAACTTGATACTGATGTGTTTTCGATTTATCTTTTATTTCTCAAATAAATATTACCTTTTCATCGTAAGCCTTGGGCTCCTTGTAGGGTGGGCATGTGTATCCAGGGACCTGCCGTGATTTGGTAGCAGGGCTTCTCTAGTGCAAACAACGGTGTCGAGCACTGGTTCCAGGTTTGATTGCTGAAGATAGATGTGCAAGCTCAAGGTTGCTGTAGGTATTTTTGAAAACTTTTTAGTTGCATCTTATGTAAGATGACATCACGATCCAACAAGAGAGATGGCAAAAAATTTTAGCGTATTGAATGTTCAGTAGAATAGGTCCAATCGAAAATCGAAATTGAAAAATGAAAAAGCCAATTATCGACTTGGTAAGCACACACTATCCTTATGGGCTTCTGCAAGATATCAGAATTCTTAAGACATATTTTGAGAAAATTGGTTATTCTGTCCGATCTTTTGAAAATAAAGATAGGAATTTTTGGGATATTTTGAGCTTTAAACGAACCTCCAATATTGTTGTGCATGTTGCGCAAATTCAAAGACGTTGGTTAAATGCAGGTGAGAAGCATATTTTGATTCCAAATCAAGAGTCCTTTAGACAAGAGCGAGGGTGGGCACTAAGATTTTTCGATAAAATTCTCGTCAAGAGCCAGCACTCTCGAGACCGTTTCAGCGAAAAACATTCAAATGTAATTTACACAGGCTTTACATCAAATGATATATTCAATGAAAATATTGAAAAAGACTGGGTTTCGTTCTTTCACGTCTCGACGGATTCTATCCGGAAGGGGACTCGAGAGCTTCTACAGCTCTGGGCGCGTCATCCTGAATGGCCTCAGCTTGTTATCAAGGCGACGCGGCGCGAATACCTGGGAGCTGTCGGACCAAACGTGACTGTCATTGATGGCTACCTGCCGTACGAACAGGTGACGGAACTGCAAAATCGCTACGGACTCCACCTCTGCCCGTCGCGCAGCGAAGGCTGGGGGCACACCTTGGTTGAGGCGATGTCCAGCGGCGCCTTGGTTGTAACGACAGATGCGCCTCCGATGAATGAGATCGTCACGCCTGCGACTGGCAGGTTGGTCCCCTATAAGGAAACGGCACCGCGCCAATTGGGCACCGACTTCATCGTTGATCTCGAGGCGTTGGAACATACCGTGGCGGAACTCGTCGCCATGCCGGTCGAAGCGAAACGGAAACTCGGCGAGGCCGCCCGAGACCGCTACTTCCTGTTGGATCAGGCTTTTCGTGAGCGTTTGTCTTCAGTGTTCGAGGCCATAACCGACTAGCTGTCCAAAGCCCGGCGGTGCTTCTGTTCGACCAAAGACGGAACCTGCCTGCCTGAGGTCCCTGGAAGCGCAGCAGATCACGGCGCCTATTGGTTGGCAGGCGGCGTCGGCGAATCGTCTTCCGCACGGAAGCCTGCAGGCCCTTTAAGCTCCACCAAGACTTGGCCGCCACGGCGCAGCGTGGCTATGTTAGGCTCAAACAGCCTGGAGTCGGGCTGGTGCCGGCGGTTTTTGTCGGTTCCTCCATCGGAGTTCTGACATGGTAGGAAATACTCTAAAGGCAGCGGAACTGGAAACCGCACCGGAGCCCGAGGTCGCCAAGGTTCGGGAAGCCGACATTCTGGAGGCGGCGCGCAGCGTGACCCGTTTGGAGGGCGTCGCGGTCAATGCCTTGGGCAAGAGCTTCGAGAACGGCCTGAGCGAGCCTTTCGTTGCGGCGACGCATCTCATCGCGCGCTCGGCCGGCCATGTTGTGGTCACGGGAATGGGCAAGAGCGGTCATATCGGCCGCAAGATTGCCGCGACTCTCGCTTCCACCGGCACGCCGGCTTTCTTCGTCCACCCGGGCGAGGCGAGTCATGGCGATCTTGGGATGATCACTCCAGCCAACGTGGTCCTGGCGATTTCCAATTCCGGAGAAACGTCGGAGCTTTCCGACCTTCTGATGTACACGCGGCGTTTTCGCATTCCTTTGCTTGCCGTGACCTCCGTACCGCAGAGCACACTGGCACGTGAAGCCGATGTCGCGCTGGTTCTGCCGGCAGCCGAAGAAGCCTGTCCGCTCGGTTTGGCTCCCACCACCTCGACCACCTTGACCCTGGTTCTCGGTGATGCCTTGGCGGTCGCACTGCTGCGTCTGAAGGGCTTCAGCCGAGAGGACTTCCGCGAGTTCCATCCCGGCGGTCGACTCGGTAATGTTCTCCGCCGCGTCCGCGATATCATGCACCGCGGGGAGGCCATGCCTTTGGTTGCTGCCGGAACGTCGATGTCGAAGGTCCTGATCGAGATGTCGGCACGGGGGTTCGGCTGTGTTGGCGTGGTCGACGGCGAAGATGCGCTGACGGGAATCGTTACCGACGGCGATCTGCGCCGCCGCCTGTCCCCGGCGATCCTCGATCAACCCGTGGAGACCGTGATGACGCATGCTCCGAAGTCGATCACGCCCGACGCCTTGGCTGCGGAAGCGCTGAGCGTGATGCACGAAACGCGGATCAATGCGCTCTTCGTGCATGAGCCGGGTGTGGCCCAGCCCAGCGGCTTTCTGCATCTGCACGACTGTCTACGCAATGGCGTCTATTGAGTGGTTTCTTAGGCGCAGAGCTTTTCGACTTCCTCGCAGAGGTAGTGATAGAGACAGACATGCACCTGCTGAACGTCAGGCGTGTGCCGGGAGGGCACGTCGATCAGCAGGTCGCAGAGCGGTGCCAACTGCCCGCCGCCCTGGCCGGTCAGAGCGATCGTCAGCATGTTCTTCGCCTTCGCAGCTTCCATGGCGGCGACTACGTTCTGAGAGTTTCCTGAGGTGCTGATGCCCAGCAGAACACCGCCCGGCCGGCCATAGGCCTCCACTTGGCGCGCAAAGACAGTCTCGTAGCTGTAGTCGTTCGACCAGGCCGTGAGCACTGTGGGGCTGTCTGCCAGGCAGAGCACGTTCAGCGCGCGCCGCTCCTTCAGAAAACGGCCAACCAGTTCGCCGGCAATATGCATGGCGTCGGCGGCCGAACCGCCGTTGCCGCAGACCAGCAGCGGACAGTCGCCCTGCAATGCTTCCGAGATCCGGGCGACCGCCTCGTCCAGTTTTTTTGCCAGCTCCGGGGTGTTGCTCTTCCGCAGCAGTGCCGAAGCCCGTTCAAGATGGCCCGTCAGTCCCTTTGTCATGGCGTCGTCCACTCCGGCATGTCTCCCAGAAGACAAATCACCAAGCATGGATGGCAGGAGCCGCCTCGCCGCTCAACCGCTTTCTTGCGAGCGGCGCGGCCAAGGTCGACCGCGGCACGGCGGGCTCGCTTCGCAAGCCGTGCGATCGCGCAGTGTTCTTCCGAGCTTTAGCGACGCATGAGAACCATGGAGCACCTGGGTACCTGCTCGGAGTCAACTTGATCAAGCGATAGGACACGCTGTCGGTCGTGTGTCGCATGTTCGATGTAACGCGACCGGGGCAGCAGTCCGGTCACAGCCAGACAGTCGCGGACCTTGGCAAAATGGCCGTTCAAATCGATCACCGCAGCTGCATCCGTCTCGGAGAGCTTGATTGTGAGTGTGCGGGCGGCGAGTCCCGCAGGAATGACCAGCAACTGCTCGTCGCGCGCCGCAAGCGGGGAGCCCAAGGCGGCAGCGCAGGCAGACAATGAGGAAACCCCGGGTACTATCTGGATCGAAAAGTGTTCGGCCAAACCGACCAACAGAGGTTGGGAGTCGTTGTAGAAGAGGGGATCGCCTTCGCAGAGCAATACGATGTCGTGACCCTTCAAGAGGATCTCGGCGATCTCCTTCACTACATCGTCGCTGGCGCTTTCCGATGTTGGTGAAGTGCCGTCCTTCGTCGTCCTGACCAGGATCTCTGTGCAATCCGCCGGAATGTACGGGGCGGCGATCGCGCGTGCCGGCGACTCACCTTGCTCCGGCGCCGAGTAAGCGATCACCGGCACTTGTTGCAGCAGGCGATGGGCCTTCAGTGTCATCAACTCCGGATCGCCCGGCCCGACGCCCAAGCCGTAGAGCGTCCCCTTCATCCGAATACCGCCATCTATGGAAGCTCCCCCTCTGGTGGTGGCGGTCTCCACCTCCACCGTACCATTTCGACAAACAAATAAACAAAATATTTAAGACAAATTATATGTTTTTCTGTGACCTTAGAGGTTAGCCTGTGACACGGTCAAGCGGTGTTCGGGCGTTCATGACTCAAGGTCCAGTTCTTGCGGTGTGGAGAATTCAAGGAAGGCTTCGACAGGTGCGTCGAGCATTGCTGCCAATGGCCGGCGCAGGGTTTTTATCAGCGGAATCGCTAAATAACACAGGAAGCGCAGGCTATTCGAATTGCCCCGATGCTGTCCTGCAGGTCTTCTGAACCGACTTGCGCTTTCAAGAGCCGGCCGTTCTCATTAAACGCAGAGCGTGCAGATCGAAAAGGGGCCCGCCGGTGAATGCCAGCGGGCCCTTTTGGACCGCAGCTTGCGGTCTGTCCTAGGCGCTTTTCGCGCAGGCTTTGACCAGACGGACGAGCTGGCTCTTCAGCGTATCGTCTTCGATCTTATTAACGGCACGTGCGATTTCCAGGGTTTGTCGATCGATCGGTTGCTCGCCCTGGTCTTCGGACATCTGGTCGAGACTGACCTCGAGGCCGTCGAAAAAGAATCCGACCGGCACCCGCAGAAGTGTTGCGATATCCCAGATGCGGCTACCGCTGATCCGGTTGGCACCGCTCTCGTACTTCTGAACCTGCTGGAAGCTGATACCGAGACCTTCGGCCAACTCCGACTGGCTCAGGCCCATGGCAACCCGGCGCTCGCGAACGCGGCGACCGATGTGAACGTCGGTCTTATGATACATGACTGGTTCCTCCTTGAACTCTCGAATCTGGAACTTTTGAACTTGGCTTTTTCTCCTGCAGCAGGCGCGGTTAAGTGCCTTCCACGGTAGAATCTCTGGTTACAGGTCCTTGATCGCCCGTGTTCGCGTCGGCTCTTTCTTCGCGGCCTGCGAGCATGTTTTGGAAGCTAGCTGCTTTGCGTAACCGCTCAAACCATTCTATGTAAATACTGTGTAATATCTCGTGCCGAACATGAACGGCGTCGCTGGCGCGCACGCTTGGGATGCGGCTAACCTTTTCCACTCCGCCCCGTCTCCTGCGCCCTGAGGTCGTATTAGATCGTTTCGAAAGACCCAATCGAGGAAGCCGCGACGCGGATCTTCGCAAGCTCGACACGTCGTTGGAGTGCGATCCGTTCCGACCGACCCAATAGAGACGGAGTCGCGAGCGTAGTGCGCTCAGCCAAGCGTTCGGACTTCAGTCGATTCGGCTCTAGGCAGGCAAACGATCCGGTAGGTTACCCACCCTGTGAGGTGCATTGCGTGCTTCGAGCCAAAGCAGCAAGGCCGCGTGATCCGTCTCGGCCTTGTCCGTCGCAACCAGTTCGGCCAACTGATCTCGAACCGCCTTGGTCAATGGCAAGTCGAGTTTCAGCGTTTCGGCCGTCTCAAGAACTGTGTTCATATCCTTGAGATGGGTGCTGGACTTGCCGCCCGGGATCCAGTCACGGTCGATCATCCGTTTGCCGTGCAGCTCCAAAATGCGACTATCGCAAAAGCCGCCGGAGATCGCGTCGCGGACCGCGGCTGGATCGGCACCGCCTGCGGCGGCCAGCAGCAAGCCTTCGGAGACGGCTGCGATGGTGACGGCAACGATCGCTTGATTGGCGAGCTTCGTCATCTGGCCGGCTCCAGTAGGGCCCACGTGGGTGGCTCGTCCCATGGCCTCGAACAGTGGTGCGGCCTTCGCGAAGTCTTCGGGCGAGCCCCCAGCCATGATCGCCAGGGTCCCTGCCGCGGCGCCGGCCGTGCCGCCGGAGACCGGTGCGTCCAAGTGGCTCAGGTCTCGCTCCGCCAGCCTGGTTGCGTGATCGCGGGCGAGGGACGGCGGGATCGAAGACATATCGATCACCAGCGCTCCAGGCGCAGATTTGGAGAGCAGGTCGCTGGCGAAAAGGACGTCGGTCACCACAGGGCCGTTTTCGAGCATGGTAATGATGACGTCGGCGTCCTCGACAGCCTCGCCCGGTGTCTCACATAATCTTGCACCCAGTTCGGTCAGCGGCTCGGCCTTGGCGCGAGTCCGATTCCAGACACGCAGGGAGAAGCGGGCCCCCAATAGCCGCTCGGCCATGGGGCGGCCCATCAGACCGGTACCGAGTACCGCCACGCTGCTAATCTCCTGCATAGGCTTTTCTCCCTTCTTCGATGATCGGTAGGACTTGGAGACTCAATTCGAGTCGAAGGATTGGCCTCTCAGAATACGCCGAGTCGAAGCCGATCCCCGATCGGCATGGGGCGGGGTGAATTCGACAGTGCGAATCGACGAGGGGCCGCAGCCATAGCCGCGACCCCTCCTCCAACCTACCAAGTTCACCGAGAAACGTGAGCTTAGAAGTCCATGTCGCCCATACCACCCGGCATGCCGGCACCTGCGGCTGACTTCTTCTCCGGCTGTTCCGCGACCATGGCTTCCGTCGTGATCAGCAGGCCGGCGACCGAAGCCGCGTCTTGCAGCGCCGCGCGCACCACCTTGGTCGGGTCGATGATACCGGACTTCACCAGATCGCAGAACTGACCGCTCTGGGCGTCGAAGCCGTAGTTGGCATCCTTCTGCTCCAGCAGCTTGCTGGCGATCACCGAGCCGTCGTGACCGGCGTTGCCGGCGATCTGACGCACCGGCGTCTGCAGAGCCTTGCGGACGATGTCGATGCCGACCCGTTGGTCGTCGTTGACCGGCTGCAGCTTGGTCAGAACTCTGGTCGCGTAGAGCAGAGCGGCGCCGCCACCAGGTAGAACGCCTTCCTCGACCGCCGCACGGGTTGCGTGCAGGGCGTCGTCGACGCGGTCCTTCTTCTCCGTGACCTCGATCTCGGTGGAGCCACCGACCCGGATCACCGCAACGCCGCCGGCCAGTTTCGCCAGCCGTTCCTGCAGCTTCTCTCGGTCGTAGTCCGAGCTGGTCTCCTCGATCTGGGCACGGATCTGACCGCAGCGAGCCTCGATATCCTTCTTCTTGCCGGCGCCCTCGACGAGGGTGGTCTCCTCTTTCGTAATGACCACCTTCTTGGCGCGGCCCAGCATGTCGAGGGTCACATTCTCCAGCTTGATCCCGAGGTCCTCGCTGATCGCGGTGCCGGCGGTCAGGATGGCGACATCCTGCAGCATGGCCTTGCGGCGGTCGCCGAAGCCCGGGGCCTTGACGGCTGCGATCTTGAGGCCGCCGCGCAGCTTGTTGACCACCAAGGTCGCCAAGGCCTCGCCCTCGACGTCCTCCGCGACGATCAGCAAAGGCTTGCCGGATTGCACTACTGCCTCCAACACCGGCAGCAGGGATTGCAGGTTCGACAGTTTGGACTCATGGATCAGGATGTAGGGGTCCTCCAGGACAGCCTGCATCTTGTCAGCGTCGGTTACGAAATAGGGGCTGAGGTAGCCACGGTCGAACTGCATGCCCTCGACCACGTCCAACTCGGTTTCCAGGCTCTTGGCCTCCTCGACGGTGATGACGCCGTCGTTGCCGACCGTCTGCATCGCCTTGGCGATCATCTCGCCAACCTCGCGGTCGCCGTTCGCCGAGATCGTGCCGACCTGGGCGATCTCACTGTTATTCGAGATCTTCTTGGAGCGCTTCTTAAGGTCCGCAACCACGGCCTCCACCGCCAGATCGACACCGCGCTTGAGGTCCATCGGGTTCATGCCGGCGGCAACCGCCTTGGAGCCCTCGCGCACGATCGACTGCGCCAGCACGGTCGCCGTGGTGGTGCCGTCGCCGGCTATATCGTTGGTCTTGCTGGCAACTTCGCGCACCATCTGGGCGCCCATGTTCTCGAACTTGTCGGAAAGTTCGATCTCCTTGGCGACCGTCACGCCGTCCTTGGTGATCCGCGGCGCACCGAAGGACTTGTCGAGCACCACGTTGCGGCCCTTGGGCCCGAGTGTGATCTTGACCGCATCGGCCAGAACGTCGATGCCGCGCAGCATCCGTTCGCGCGCATCGGAGGAAAATTTGACGTCTTTGGCAGCCATTTTGTCTAGCCCTCTCGCCTCAGGCGGCTTTCTTGGAGGACTTGATGCCCTCAAGCACGCCCATGATGTCCGACTCACGCATGATCAACAGCTCTTCGCCGTCGATCTTGACCTCGGTGCCCGACCATTTGCCGAAGAGCACCCGGTCACCCGGCTTCACGTCAAGCGCCTGGACCTTGCCGGTCTTCTCGTCGCGTGCGCCCTGTCCAACCGACACGACCTCGCCCTGCATAGGCTTTTCCTTGGCGGTGTCGGGAATGATGATGCCGCCGCTGGTCTTTTCGTCCTCGCCGAGGCGGCGGATGACCACGCGGTCGTGCAACGGCCGAAACTTCATCGGACTTTCCTCCATCCTGTTCAATGACCGTTGGAGATTTGGCTATTCGCCAAACTAGCACTCTCTGTCGATGAGTGCCAACTCGCTCATAGATCGTGCAGCCGGGGGGGGATGTCAAGGCACGGATCGCCCTCCGCCCAGGAAGCTCTGTTGATTTGAAAATACATATAAAATTCAGAGTGTTAAGTGAGCATTGGTAAGGGCTTGTTTACCGCCTTGGGCGTAGCATCCCGGCTATGGTTGCCTGTCACCCATCTGTCCGACTGCCCCTGCCGCTCGTCTTGGCGCTGGCCACGCTCGGCCGTCGTTTCTGGCGCGCGCGCGCGGGCGCCACCCTGGTGGAATTCGCGATCGTCTTCCCCGCCTTCATCCTGCTGGCGATCGGGCTGATCGAGGTCGCCATGGTGCTTTTCGTCACCTCCCTGATGGAAGGGGGGCTGCGTGAAGCCGCGCGCTTCGGTATCACCGGTTTCGCACCGGACGGGCAGACCCGCATAGAACGGATCCTGCAGATTGTCGATGAACATACTCAGGGTCTGGTTGAGATGGATGAGGTGGACATCACCTTCTTCGTCTATCCCAGTTTCAACGACATCGGGGAGCCGGAGCCTTTCGCCGACGACAACGGAAACGGCAGTTTCGACGGCGGCGAATCCTACACAGACGTCAACGGAAACGGTCAGTGGGACGCCGATATGGGGGCTGCTGGTCTCGGCGGGCCGGGCGATATCGTGCTCTACACGCTGCGCTACCAGTGGGATTTGCTCACGGGCATGCTGGACCCGCTGATGGGCGACGAAAACGGTCTGATGCGGCTGAGTGCTTCGATTGTGGTCCGCAACGAGCCTTTCGGCAGTGCAGGCGACGGCTCTGCCGGCGGCGCGGCAGGTTCGCCTTGATTGCGCTTTGGTCAGAGGTACGCGCCCTGACGAGCAAGCGGACGTCGCTGTTTCGGCTCTTGCGCTGGAACCGCAAAGGTACGGTTCTGGTCGAGATGGCTGTTGTTACGCCTCTCCTGCTGATCCTGTTGCTGGGCGCGGTCGAATTCGCCCGTTACGTCTTGATCATGCAGAAGCTGGATCGGGCTGCCATGTCCGTCGGCGATCTCGTTTCCCGCGGAGCTCAGGTGACGCCGCAGGATTTGGTCAACATCTTCGATTCCGTCGAGCACCTGATGCAGCCCTTCAGCTTCCCGCAGGAGGGCGTCGTGCTGATCTCCGCCGTGACCCGTGTTGCGGACACGCCGCCCGAAGTCGTCTGGCAGCAGATCGGCGCCGGTGATTTGGTGCGGGCGAGCCGGGTCGGTCTGCCGGGGGACGAGGCCGTGTTGCCGCAGAACCTGCAACCGCGCGAGAACGAAAGCCTGTACGTGGCGGAGGTCTACTACAGCTACGCGCCGCTGATTTTCGACAGGTTCGTTCAGCAGTCGACGCTCTATCACTGGTCGGTTTTTCGAGCTCGTCTGTCGGACCAGGTGATCACGATCAACTAGCCGTCCGTCGAGGCCATCGTCCGTCTACTTCTCGACGAAAGCTTTCTCGATGACGAACTGTCCCGGTTTCGACTGGCTTCCCTCCTGGAAGCCGGACTGCTCCAAGAGCGCGACGCAATCGGCCAGCATCATGGGGCTGCCGCAGAGCATGACCCGGTCCCGCTCTTTGTCGAGCGGCGAGATATCGAGATCTTCGAACAGCTTGGCGCTTTGCACCAGGTCGGTGATGCGCCCCGTGTACCGGGAAGCCTCGCGAGTCGTGGTCGGGTAGTAAAGCAGCTTCGGGCGGACAATTTCGCCGATCAGCTCGTGCTCAAGGGTCTGCTGAACGACCAACCCGCCATAGGCCAGGTCGGCCACGCGCCGGCAGCCGTGGATCAGCACGATCTTCTCGAAGCGTTCGTAGACCTCGGGGTCTTTGATGATGCTACAGAAGGGCGCGATACCCGTGCCGGTGCTGAAGAGATAGAGATGACGGCCCGGGATCAAGCTGTCCTGCACCAGCGTCCCGGTCGGCTTTTGACTGACAAGCAGCTTATCGCCCTCCTGGACGTGCTGCAGGCGTGAGGTGAGCGGTCCGTTCTGCACCTTGATCGAGAAAAACTCCAGGTGATCCTCGTAGTTGGCGCTGGTCATAGAATAGGCGCGCAGCAGGGGTTTGTTCTCGACCTTCAGGCCGATCATCGTGAACTGGCCATTCAGGAAGCGAAAGGCCGGATCCCGCGTGGTGCTGAAGCTGAAGAGATCGTCCGTCCAGTGGCGGACTGAAACGACGCTTTCTTCCTGAATGGCTTTGCTCATGACGAAGGTGACGCATCCCGACTGCTGGCTGATGGGAAGGTGGCCGCGAAGAAGGGTCGTTGAGCAGCCGACTTTCAGCTATCGGATTGCCCGACAGGGCGCAACCCCCTGACAGGTTGCAACCTGTCGAGTATGCCGTTGCAATGCCTCGGATGCATGACGGCTATTCGGCAATGCGGAGGTTGGAGAGCTGAGCTGCGATCACGCGGAACGTTTGGCTGAGCCCGGAGCCACCGTAGGAGTCGAAAAAATGCCCGGGCGTCGTGGCGCAGTTGCGGAAGGTGTCGCGGATGTCCTGTCCTCGGCTGTCGGTGCGCACGTCGAAGGTGATGGTGTAGATGATGATCTGCTCCGCCTTCATGGCATTGCAGATCTGTAGCGTGCGGTCGTTCAGTTCGCGCCGGGCGGTATTTTTGTTCGTGGTGCCGATACGTCCGTCCGAAATGCGCTGATAGCCGGTGTAGTCCGTGTCTCCGGAGGGGGCATGACCATCGTAAAACAGATTATCGCCGTCGGTCAGGATGACCGCGACCTTCTGCATCAACGGTTCGTCGTAGGGCAGAGGCAGGTTCGGGTCGCCCCACAGGCCCTGCCACCGGGGTGACAGCAGACGCCATCCCCAGACCAGGCCCAGGTTGGTGGTCGTGCCGCCGCGATGCCAGGAGTTCATATCGTCGATCGCCGCCTCGACGGTGCCGCGCTGGTCGGTCCAGGGAGTGATTGGAGGGCCGCACCCGAGGTTCGGACCGAGGCCGTTGTTGCTGTCTGTGTTGGTGGCTTCCGTTTCGTCGACCGCCGTGTTCTCGTTTTGAAGAAGAAGCTCGTTATCGAACAGCCAGGAGTTATAGCGGCTCTCGATATCGTTGCCGTTGCGCCAGCGCGGCCAGTAGTAGGGCTGGAAGGGAGCCGTTGCAGGTGGCGCGTCGGTGACGTCGTCTCCGGAGCCGTAGCGCGCCTCGACGCAGCCTTTCCAGGCGTAGGAGACGACGCACTCGCTGGTCAGTCCGACCCAGACACCGACGCCGCTGCAGGCAGCTTCGGTCCAGTCGCCGTGCACAACCGGAGTCCCGATCGTACAGACGTTGCGGATCAAATCCCAATTGACGTTGGTGCCGCGGCAGTCTTCCAGGTCCACTTCGCTGGCATCCAGTTCATAGACGGCGCGATCCAAAGACCCCGGTACCAGCCAGCCCGTGTTGCCGGCACCAACGTTCACCGCTGCGGTGTAGGGCACCAGGCTGATCCAGAAGTTCGGAACCACCGTGCGGTCGGCATAAAGGATGTCGACCAGCTCGTGGGCCGCGTCGCGCATCTGCGACATCTTGCTGCCGCGCATGGAGCCGGTGTTATCCATCACCAGCACCAGTTCCATGCCGCGGTCCGCGCGCAGAACGACCGAACGGGCGCTGACGTTCAGCTCCTCGAAGCCGAGCACGCTGACCAGCGACGTCGGGATCTGTGCCGAGGCCGCCACGGTCAGTTTTCCGTTTTCCGGGTCGTCGGTGATGGTCAGCTCGCTGACGTCGGCGCCCAGGAAACCAGGCGGAAAGTTGGCATCGAAAAAGGCGCGGATATCGTCGTTTCGGTCTTCCTCATAGAAAACGCGGCCGCCTGCCAACGCCGCGGCGTCGAGCGCTTGATTGAGACGGGCCTTCACGAGATAGCCGCGTGTCGTATCGATCGCCAAGCCGGCGGCGCCGACCAGGGGAATGAGACCGATTGCCAGGAACACGGCCATGATGCCGGATTGGTTGGAGCGCAGCCCATGTAGCGAGAGGCGTCGAGAGACGCGATCGATAACGTCTTTGACGTGTGTAAGTCGACGTTGCAGGCAAGGATGTGGGCTCGGCATGGTGCTTGATCCCTGGGGGTACAGTGTAAAGCCGCTGTGACTACCGGATTCGATTGTATGTATTGCGGGTAAAAAATGTATAAATGAAATAAACAGAATGGATCTTCTTGGTTTTATTTGAAGTCAATCTCGAACGAATTTTGCAAGAAGATTAATTCGAAAATCAAGTCAATCTGATCAATTTTTGCGAGTATAAACAAAACAAACTAGCTTCAAAAATAATCACTTCTCGTGATTAAATAATAGCTCAGTGAATTAACTGCTCGTTCATGTTTCTGGTTTCAAATGGCTCCATCAGAAACGCGCCGCAACGCAGCTAGATGGAGGTCATCATGCGACGCCTCGTTACTTTGTTGATGAAGAGCAAAACCGGAGCGACGGCCATCGAGTACGGCCTGATCGCCGCCCTGGTCGCGGTCGCCGCCATTGCGGGTATGACCCAGCTGGGTGGCGCCCTCGACACCATTTTCAGCGGCGTCGGTGGCACGCTGGAAGCCAACACGCCGGCCGCTTTGGGTGGTGGTGAAGGCGAAGGTGAAGGTGAAGGTGAAGGCGGCTAAGTTGTTGGTGTCCCCTTCGAGAGAGAAACACCAAATCCGCGTCGACGGTCGAGGGTTGCAGCAACAGCCCTCGGCCGTCGGACGGTTTTTCGTCTGCCGAGATCGTTGGATTTGAGACGAAGAACTGCAATCCGGCGGTGATTTTTCGGACCGATAACCTTTTCGATAGGGCAGATCTGTCATGACGCCGTACGTGATTCAGCTCAGCCTCCTGGCCGCCGCTTCGGCACTTCTGGTCGCGGCTGGCAGCGATCTGCGGCGTTATCTCATTCCCGATACCTGCAGCCTTATTCTGCTCGCCAGCTTCGCTCTCTATGCTCTGACAGGTGCCACGCAAGGTGCCTGGCCGCTGCATCTGGCGATCTTCGCGCTGGTCTTCTTGATCGGGCTCGGGCTCTTTGCCGCCGGCCTGGCCGGTGGCGGCGACGTCAAGCTCCTTGCCGCGACGGCCCTTTGGGCAGGACCCGCGCTCCTGGCCGGTCTGGTGGTGATCATGTCGCTGGCCGGTGGGCTGCTCGCCGTAATCGTTCTGACACGGATCTGGTGGCTCCGCCGCCTGGCCCCAGCCGATCTGCGCGAGCACCTCGGCGCTTCGATCGCACAACAGCCGATTCCTTACGGGGTCGCCATCGCTAGCGGCGGCCTTTTCGTGCTTGCCCGTTATGCCGGGTTGCTCGGCTAATCCCTGATCCGCGGGAGGCTTCGCCATGTCGCCCAAGAAACTTCTACTGTTCGGCATCGCCCTGGTTGCCGGCCTCGGGACCGTCTTCATGGCGCGCAGTATTCTGCAGCCGCCACCTCCGCCGCCGCCTGCCGCGCCGCAACAAGTGGTTCGGCCAGCTCCGGAACCGGATCTGCGAATTCTGATCGCCAGTGCCAATCTGCCGGCCGGGCGTTTGATTCAGCCGGACGATTTGGTTTGGCGCGTCTGGGATCGCGAAGACGAGCGCCTGCCGAGCTATTTCGTCGAGGGCGGAGAGAAGCCGGGCGATCTGCACGGCGCCGTCGTTCGTCGCGGTATCGGCAGTGGCGATCCGTTGATCCAAGGATTGGTGGTCAAACCAGGGGAACAGGGCTTTCTCGCCGCGGTGATGGAGCCTGGGAAACGTGCTGTGTCCGTCCGGATCAATCCCGTCACTGGGATCGCCGGCCTGGTGTTTCCGGGCGACCGGGTCGACCTGCTGCTGACCCAGTCCGTAAGCCGGCCGAACGACCCGCGGCGCTCGGAGCGCTACGCCAGCGAAACGGTGCTGACCGACCTGCGCGTCCTTGCCATCGACCAGTCGACCGACGATCAGACGGCAACGCCTAAGCAGGCCGAGATCGTGACACTGGAGGTGACTCCCAAGCAGGCCGAACTGGTTATCCTGATTTCGGAACTCGGTCAGCTCTCCCTATCGCTTCGGTCCCTGCAGGGCGAACCGGATCAACTGGTCGCCGCACTGCCAACCGGCGAGAGCCAAGGTGTCGAACTGCACTCGGCACTCGGGTATGGGGTCGTCGCGTCTCAATCCAGCGGTGCCGTCGCAGGTCTCGCCGGCGGTCTGCCGCTGACTGGTCCGCTGGCGGCACCGCTTAAGACCGGTTTATCGGCCCGTGGGCAGGGTGCTACCGATCCGGAATTGTCTTCGGACCTTGCCGCGCTACTCGCCGGTCTCACGCCGACGGAGCGGGCGGCCGCGCTGCGGAGTCTCAACGACCGACCTTACTCCTGGGACAGCGATGTAAGCCTTCTTTTACCAAACCCGTCGGATGCTACCTCTTCGGTGCGGAAGGTGCAGGTGTTGCGCGGTCCGGAAGCCGCCGTCATTCCGTTCCAGCGCTGATCGGACGCTCATTCCATGGCCCCCGCAAATCCGTTTCTCATTGTCTTGCGACCTATTTCCGTCCTGCTGATTCTCGCTGGTATGTGGCTGCCGACCATCTCGGCTTGGGCCGCGACCGGTTCGATTCTGGCGCTGGAGGTCGATCAAGGCGAGGTGGTGCGGCTTCCGTCACCGGCGGCTTCGATCTTCGTCGCCAATCCGGGAATCGCCGATGTCCAGGTGATGTCGCCGACGCTGGTTTATGTCTACGGCCGCCAGACGGGGGCAACCCGGCTCTTCGCCATCGACGAGAGGGAGCGGCTCCTGATCGACCGGCGCGTGACCGTGAGCCACGACCTGACAACCCTGGAGTCCGGGTTGTCGCAGTTGCTGCCGGACCGGCTGCTCGAGGTGCGGACCGTCAACGGTGGTATCCTTCTGACCGGGGAAGTGGCCGACGTGACCGAGGCCGAGGACGCCGCGCGACTGGCTGCCCGTTTCATCGGCGAGAACGGCGAGGTCATCAACCGCCTGTCCATCACCGCACCGTCGCAGGTCATGCTGCAGGTCCGGGTCGCCGAAGTTTCACGTTCGGTCAATAAGGAACTCGGCTTCAATTGGGAAGGTGCGGCCCGTTTCGGCAACTTCGACTTCCTCTTTACGCTCGGCGACGGCATCACTCAGAACGATGCCGGCCAGATTCTGGTGCCGGGAGAGAGCCAGGCGCTGTTCGGATCCTGGCGCAGCGACCGCCTGAATCTCAACGGGCTGATCGATGCGCTCGCCGACGACGGTCTGATCACCCTGCTTGCCGAGCCGAATCTCACGGCCTTATCCGGCGAGACCGCGACCTTCCTGGCCGGCGGTGAGTTTCCGATCTTCGTTCCGCAGGAGGACGAGGGTGGCGCCTTTACGGTGGATTACCGGAGCTTCGGCGTCAGTCTTTCCTTCAATCCCACCGTCCTCAGCGGTGGCCGCATCAATTTGCGGGTTCGACCGGAGGTCAGCGAGCTGTCCTCGGCCGGCGCCTTGCGCACCGGAACTGTCGAGATTCCCGCAATCGTCACTCGACGGGCCGAAACCACGGTCGAACTGGGCAGCGGTCAGTCTTTCGCCATCGCAGGATTGCTCGAAAGCTCGGTGAACCAGGGTATCTCGAAGTACCCCTTCCTAGGCGATATCCCCGTGCTTGGAGCGTTGTTTCGCTCGACGACGTTCCAACAGGAAGAAAGCGAGCTGGTCATCATCGTGACGCCCTACCTCGTCGAACCCGTCTCCGCCAATCGGATGACGACGCCGGTGGACGGCTTCGTCGCCCCCACCGACGAGGAGCGAATTCTCAGTGGGCGCCTCTGGAGTCAGACCGGTCCCGAACGTAGGCCGGCCGAGGCGACCCGCCAGGGAGCCGTACAACCTGGCTCCGAAGCCGGCCCGATCGGTCCGGTCGGTTTCATTCTCGATTGACCCGGCTCGCTTGGCCCGGACGTTCAGAAAAGAGTCGCGTGATGCTTCGTAAAACTTTCTCCCCGCTGCTCGCCGCCGCCGCCGTCGCGGCCTTGGTTGCTTGCAGCGAGGTGCTGCCCGAGCCGCGCATGACCAAGGAGCCGCAAATCACGCAAGTCACAAGCTTGCATGCAGTGCGTTTTGCGCCGGAAGGCTTCCAGGTTTCGCCGGCGGAGTGGGACCGACTGGTCGACTTCCTTCTCGATCTTCGGTTGCGCGAAGGCGATAGGATCATGGTCGAGTTGCCGATGACCTCCGACGGACGCGATCTGGCCGGGCGCCGTGCTTTGGCGGTGATGCAGCTCCTGGCCCGTCAGGGCATCGTCGCCGAGCCCTTCGCCCTGACCGAGCCGGGTGGACAGGTGCTGAGGGTGGGTGTCGAGCGGGTGGCCGTCAATGCGTCGGCCGACTGTCCGGACTGGCCGGAAGCGCGTGATTTCGGAGCTTTCGTGAACGACGCTTTACCCAACTTTGGCTGTGCGAGCGCCAACAACTTCGCGGTCATGCTGGCCAATCCGCGCGATGCCGTCGAAGGCCGCGCCCTCAGCCGAGCCGATGTCGAGCGGGTTACGCTCGGGTTGCGCGCCTATCGTGTCGGAAAGAACCTGCCGTTCGAGCCCTTGCCCTACAGCGAGGGAGACGAGTGATGGCCGAACCTATTCCGGTGGCGCCGGCGGGGCAGACCGGTGAGATGTCCGCTCCGGTGAAGTCAAACCTCTCCGGTATAGAGACCCTGGAGCTGAACCCGCATTTTGCTGCGCTGGTTACCGATGACGTCAGTCTGGCAGCCTGTCAAAAGCTGGCCGATGCAAACGGTTGGCCGCGCCGCGCGATCTGTTACGGCAACATCGATTCGATCCAGCCTCTGTTGGACGCGTCAAAGCTGCCGAAGCTGTTGGTGGTCGATCTGGATGGTGCGGCGGAGACCGCGTCGCTGCTGCCGGCTCTGGCTCAGCGGGTCGCACAGGGCGGCGCGCTGGTTGCGATCGGTTCAATGAACGATGTCACGCTCTATCGGCATCTGCTGACAGCAGGAGCCGCCGACTACTTGCTCAAGCCGCTCGATCCGGAAACGCTGATCGCTGCCGCGGCCGACGTCTCCCGCATGGCCGGACAGATTCGCGGATCGGCCGGACCTGCCGGGGCTTCCTCGGCCCAGGGTCGCTTGTCGCTGATCAGCGGGGTTCGCGGTGGTGTCGGCGCCAGCACGATTGCGGTCAACCTCGCCTGGATCATGGCACATGAGTTGGGCATGAAGACCTGTCTGCTCGACCTTGACCTGCATTTTGGAATCTCAGCCCTGGCGCTGGACTTGGAACCTGGCTATGGCCTGCGCGAGGCGCTGGAAAGTCCGGAGCGCATGGACTCCCTGATGCTGGTTTCATCCATGGTCAAGGAGAGCGAGACTCTCTCCGTACTCGGTGCGGAAGAGCCGATCGAGAACAGTATTCGCCTGGACCCGGTCGCCGTGGCGCAGTTGATCGACGAACTGACCGGGACCTTCGAGGCTGTGGTGGTGGATCTGCCGCGGGGTCTTCTGGCGAGTCAGACCGAGCTGCTCGGCCGGGCCGACGATCTGCTGATGGTGACCGACCTGTCGCTCGCCGGCATCCGGGACTGTGGCCGTATTAGGAGCGCCGTCGAAGCGGCCGGGAGTCAAGCCAGGCTGATGACGGTCGCGAGCCGTGTCGGTAAAGACCGGCCTTGCCAAATCGACGAAAGCAATTTCGAGCGTTCGCTCGGCGGCAAGCTCGCCAGCACGGTCCCGGAGGACGTCAAGACTCTCGCGGCCTGTGCCAACGCCGGCAAGGCCATCGGTGCCATCGCGGGCAAGCAGCCGGTCGCTCAGGTTCTCCGAGATCTCGCCAATGACCTGACGGGACGTGCGCCGCAAACCAAGCCCGGCCTGTTCGGTAAGGTACGGCGCATGGCCGCGTCGTTCTAGCGGTGTGCGGCTTGAAAGGGTGACCCCATGGGTTGGCTAAACGGACGTGGCGGATCGGTGGTCGGCGAGGTGAAGGACCAGCCGCCGCTTCGCCGTGCCGACGGCGGCACGGCGCTTGGCGAAGGGCGGAGCGGAAGCGATCTTTCCGGCGTTGCCGCTCGTGTGGAGCCCCTGCTGATCGAGCGGATCGACCCCGGCGAGGCCGGCGCGATGACGCGCGGCGAACTGGCGAAGCGAATCAAGACCGAACTGCCCGAACTGCTGGCTCGAGAGTGGGCGGGTTTCAATCTCCTGGAACAGCGGGATCTGGTCACGCAGATGATCAACCGCTTCCTGACCCTGGTCCCGAAGGCCGATTCCGGTCCGGCTCCGGGGCCGGCGGCATCCAGCCCCGAGCCGACGGCACCGGCTGACGAGCCCAGTCGATCAGCGTTGGACGTAGTGCCCAGTGTTTTCCCTGAGCCGCCGACATCCGTCTCCTCATCCAATAGTCCCGATACCTTCGCTGCCCCCGTCGATCGTCAGCTTCTGAACGCCGGTGCCAAGTCGCGCATCGCCGCAGCCAAGCAAAGGGTTCAGTCGCATCTGCTCGATCGGATCGATGCTGCGACTGCCGCGAGCATGACACGCGAAGACCTGGTTCGGGAGATGACGCCGATCGTCGCCGAACTGCTGGCGGAAGAGAAGCTTCAGCTCAACATGCAGGAGCGTGCCGGGCTGATCGAGGAGCTGCTCGACGACATGTTGGGGCTCGGCCCGCTTGAGCCGCTGCTGGCCGACGAGTCGATTAACGACATCATGGTCAACGGACCGAAGCAGATTTACATCGAACGCAAAGGTAAGCTGCAACTGGCCGATGTGACCTTCCGCGACGACTCACATGTGATGCAGGTCGCGACGCGAATCGTGACCGCCGTCGGCCGACGCATCGATGAGTCAGTCCCCTTGGTCGACGCACGCCTGGCCGATGGCAGTCGCGTGAACATCATCGTTCCGCCGCTGGCGATCGACGGTCCCTCGATTTCGATCCGTAAGTTCGCCAAGAAGGGGATCACGCTCGATGTGATGGCGCGCCAGGCCAATATCTCGCCTGACATGGCAACCGTATTGCGCATAGCGGCGCGCGCGCGACTCAACATCTTGATCTCGGGCGGCACGGGTTCGGGCAAGACGACGTTGCTCAACGCACTTTCGCAGATGATCGATCCCGGCGAACGCGTTGTGACTATCGAAGACGCGGCCGAGCTTCAGTTGCAGCAGCCCCACGTTGTTCGTTTGGAGACGCGCCCCGCCAACCTCGAGGGCAAGGGCGAGATTTCGATGCGTGATCTCGTCAAGAATTCCCTTCGGATGCGTCCCGACCGGATCATACTCGGCGAGATCCGCAGCGCCGAGGCGATCGACATGCTGCAGGCAATGAACACGGGTCATGACGGTTCTCTCTCGACGATCCACGCTAACCGCCCGCGCGAGGCGCTGATGCGCCTCGAGAACATGGTCTCCATGTCGGGCTTCAAGCTGCCGTCAAGCGCAGTGCGATCGCTGATCGCGTCGGCCATCGACGTCATCATTCAAATCAGCCGCATGCGCGACGGCGTGCGCCGGGTTACCTACATCTCGGAAGTCGTCGGTATGGAGGGTGAAGTCATCACCATGCAGGACCTCTTCAGCTTTGCATACGCGGGAGAGGGGCCCGACGGAAAACTACAGGGTACTTTCAAGTCCCACGGAATTCGTCCCCACTTCACGGAGAAGGCTTCCTACTTTGGTCTCGAGCGCGCGTTGTTGGAGGCGACCTGATGTCGGTCTCGCCCGATCAGATGATTTGGCTGTTGGGAGCGGGAGCCCTTTTCACGATTCTTCTGCTCGGTCTCGGCCTTGCCAGCGACGATCTGGCGGGAGGCCGCGCCGCGAAGCGCCGGCTCGCCCGCGTTTCACCGGGCACCGTCAGGACCGCGGCGGCGTCTGTCAGTTCTCTGCGGCGATCGAACCATGACAGCTCCAACCCCCTGATCGACCGCCTGATCAAGTCGCTTCTGCCGGCACCTGACAAGCTGCGGGCTCGACTGCAACGTACGGGGCGTGACATCGCCATAAGTCAATATCTGGTGGCGTCGCTCCTTGTCGCCTTAGCGGTGGGTCTTGCTGCTTACTTCGCCTTGCGCCTTCCGCCCTGGGTCGCAGCGGCTCAAGGCGTCTCCTCCGGTGCGATCCTGCCACATCTTGTCGTCGGCTTTCTGGCCCAGCGCCGGCTCACGAGATTTGTCGAACTTTTCCCCGATGCCATCGATCTGATCGTGCGTGGTCTCCGCTCAGGTCTGCCGGTCACGGAATCGATCACGACCGTCGGACAGGAAATGCGAGATCCGGTTGGGATCGAGTTTCGCCGTATCTCCGATGCAGTTCGTGTCGGCGCCAACCTGGAAGAGGCGATGTGGTCCGTCGCTCGCCGCATCGACGTTCCCGAATTCAAATATCTGATTATCACCTTGTCGATTCAGCGTGAGACTGGCGGCAATCTCGCCGAGACTCTGTCGAATCTTTCCGATCTTCTCCGCAAGCGACGTCAGATGAAGCTCAAGGTCAGGTCGATGAGTTCGGAGGCCCGGGCGAGTGCCTGGATCATCGGCAGCCTGCCCTTCATCATGTTCGGTCTGCTCTTCATGCTGAACGGCAGCTACATGATCACGCTGATCGAGGACCCGAGGGGGAATCTTCTTCTGGGTGTCGCGCTCGGTTTCGTTGCGACAGGTGCCGGCGTGATGTGGAAGATGGTGAGGTTCGAAATATGACGACCGAGCTGCCATTCGGTTTTACCGCGACCGACGTTATCTCCGTGACCGCCGCAGTCTCCGCAATCTCGATGGTGCTTCTGGTCTGGTACTCGCTTATCGAGCGCGACCCGCTGCCGTCGCGTCTGAAAGCCTTGGAGGCACGCCGTAAAGCTCTGAAGGCCGGTATTGTCCGTCCGACACGGCGTAAGCCCCTGCCGACTGGGCGGTCCTGGATGCGCGAGATCGTGCAGCGTCTCAAGCTCATGAAGGGTCAGAGTACTGCCAAGCTGTCTCTCAATCTGGCACGTGCGGGATACCGATCGCGCGATGCTCTGGTCATCTACCTCTTCGCAAAGGTCACCTTGCCGCTGGTCTGCGGCGCCCTGGGTCTTCTGCTATTCCAGGGATTGGGACTGTTCGATCTGCCGAAGTTGGGGGCTCTGTCGGCCAGTTTGGCGTCAGTGATACTGGGAGCCTTCGCACCGGAGATTTTCGTCAAGAACGCTGCGCAGAAGCGCATCGAAACCATTCGTAAGGCACTGCCGGATGCTTTCGACCTCATGGTAATCTGCGCGGAAGCCGGCCTCAGTCTCGATGCGACCCTCGACCGGGTCGCTCGGGAAGTTGGGCGTTCCTGCCCCGAGTTGACCGATGAGTTGGGGCTGGCATCGCTCGAACTGAGTTTTCTGCCCGATCGGCATAAGGCCCTGGAAGGCTTGGCCGAGCGCGTGCCGCTCTCTCAAGTGAGAGCCCTGGTCAGTACGTTGGTGCAAACGGAGCGCTACGGAACGCCCTTGGCCGACTCCTTGCGGGTTCTGGCGGCCGAGCTGCGGCATGAACGGCTGATGCGCGCCGAAGAACGGGCAGCCCGCTTGCCGGCGATCATGACCGTACCGATGATCCTGTTCATTCTGCCGCCGCTGTTCATCGTACTGATCGGGCCGGCTGCTTTGCGGATCTTCGATCAGTTCGTGAGTATGAGTTAGGCGACTTAGTCGGCGAGCAGGCCGTCGAGGTCGAGCGTCGTCTCTTCTGTTTCAACAGGCTGCGCAACGGCCTCTGCCCGTTCGGTTTCGACAGTTTCGGTCGGTGCGGCTTGGGCCAGAGGTTTGCGTAACGGCAGTGGTGCTTGGCTTTCTGCTGGTGCGGCGGGCTGACCGTTGCGCCGGGTCCGATAGTAGGTCAGGTTGCGCTCGACGTCATCGTCGCCAAAGTCCATGCGGATCATTCGGGCCGCTTCCGAGTCACGTCCGGCCAATCCATAAGCCAGTGCCAGATTCTGTCTGTGCTGCGCCGAGGAGTCTGGCAGAGACGTCGCCATTTCCAACAGAGCGATCGCCTCTCGATAGTCGCCGGAGAGGATCAGCGAATAGCCGAGATTATTCAGGAGCGTGACGTTATCGGGCTGTTGCTCCAGACCGCGCCGCAAGTAGGTCTGGGCGCGGTCGCGCTCGCCGGCTAGATCGGCCGCTATGCCGGCGCCGCTCAGAGCAGCGGTGTTGTCGGGATTCTGGTTCAACGCGATTTCATACTGCTGCAAGGCCGCCAAGGGCTGGTCGAGACGGATCAAGGTGCCGCCGAGACCCAGAAGCGCGCGCGTGTTGCCCGGTTGTAGGTCGAGGGCGCTGCGGAAGGCACGGGCGGCTCCGCGCGGATCGTCGATCTCGACCAGTGTTTCGCCGAGCAGGATCAAGGGCAGAGGTTCTTCGGGCGCCTGCATATGGGCCTGGCGATAGAACTGAAGCGCCGTTGTCGGTTCGCCGTTTGCGCGGCTCGTGTCCCCCAGTTCGACCAGTTTGGACCAAGCCTCGGCTGCCGACATGGAGTTTGTTGCTGTCGGATCGGTCGCAGTGTCGTTTGTAGCACAACCCAAGGTAAGAAGAATCAGTGCGACGCCCGAAACGCCGCTGGCAATTCGCCGACGGCGCGAGGCTCCGCGATGGGTATCGTCCGACGTTGCATCCATCACTGTGGATTCCGTTTCCGGTCACGACCTCTCGTCGTTTCCGTAGATTCCTCAATTCCGTATAAATTACCCGGTGCCCCTTTAAGAGATGTTAAGGCTTCGATGGCTTGACTCGGACGAATGAATGTATCCGTTCGGCGCAGACTAGGAGTGTCTCGACCGCACGGACTTTGACCGCGGTGGTTACAATCAAAGGGAAGAGGTTATGGCGCTCGGGCAAGAACAGTTACGTCAGGCCGCCAAGACCGAGGGCGGTCGGGATCAGCCGGCAATGACGGCACGGGGTGATTCGGATGCTGCTGGTTCCCAGGACTCCGAGGCACAACTCTATCGAGAGATTACCCGTTTGGTGGAGCGCATGCACCGCCGGTTGTTGGATGTTGTCCGTATCGAACTGAATCGCCAAGGCATCGACGATGTGAGTCCATCTCAAGTCTTGATGTTGCTCAACATCGGCAGCGAAGAAGTCTCGGTGCGGGACTTGATCGAGCGCGGCTACTATCTAGCCTCGAACGCGTCCTACAATCTCAAGGCGCTTCACGAGGGCGGATACATCGACCGCAGCACGGCGTTGCGCGATAAGCGGGCTGCGCGGATCAAGCTCTCCGAAAAGGGTCTCCAGCTCTGCGTCGCCTTGGGGGAACTGGAGACTCTCCATGCTCAGAGACTGGTGACGAACGACTCCGATCGCGAGGCTTTCGAGAACACCTATCGGATGTTACGCAACTTGGAGATGGCCTGGTCGGATGCAATTAGGTACGGAGACCGCCAATTCCTGTAATCTTCTAGTTTTATAATATAGAATTTGATGCAAATACCAAATTCATCTGTTCATCCATCGCTGGTTTGCATGAGCAATTTCACTTTTCGCTTACTGTTACGAGTATAGACTTCGAATGGAGGGGCGGCCCTGAGTTTTGTCTCGCCGTCGATTGGGAGTGTCTGACACATGGAAATGACCCGCCGCTCGCTGTCGTATCGCGACGTAGAACGCTTGCTAGCGGATCGCTCGGCGGGTGCTCAGATCGAAACTCTGCAGAATGTCATCAGCGAGTTGCAGAGCGAGGGACTTTCCTACGAGGCTCGTCGCATGGCGGAAGGGGTGGTGCAGGCTTATAGCCGCACGGCCGAGCAGTCGGTGCGCGAAGCCCTGGCCTGGCAAATCGCTCACTCCTCAATACTGGATAGGGATCTTGCGGAGCGCCTGTCTCGTGATGTTGCCTCCGTAGCCTTCCCTGTATTGCGCTACAGTCAGGAACTCGACGACGCACTCTTGCTGGAGGTGATCGCCGAGGGCGATGGCCGCAAGCAGGTGGCGGTCGCCATGCGTGACGAAGTCTCCGCCAGGGTGTCGGATGCGCTGGTGGATCAAGGCAGTGAAGATGCCGTGGTCGCGCTCATGGGAAACAGCGGCGCGACCATCCCCGATCCAGCCTACGACCGTGCCCTTGATCGTTTCGAAAGTGCGCCTGCCGTCGCTCACGCCGTTGCCGGTCGAAACGAACTGCCGGCGCACATCGCAGAGAAGCTTGTTCATCGCGTGGCCGAAGAGATGCGCCGGACGCTCGTCGCCCGCTACAATCTGTCTCCGGTTCTATTGCGCGGGTTCGTCGATCATGCGCGCGAGTCCGTTACGGCTTTGATGCTCCAACCGGTGGCGGGGCGGCAGGGCGATCTCGACGTATTCGTCGAACATCTGCTTGTCAACAACCGTCTGTCGCCGAGTCTCATGCTTCGCGCGCTCTGTGCGGGTGACGTCGGCTTTTTCATCGTTGCCTTGGCGAAACTCTGCCGGATCGCACCGGACAACGCTCGCTGCCTTGCGCTCCAGGGCGGTGCCTTGGGGCTGCGTGCCGCTTTTGAGAAAGCTGGGATACCTACCGCGCTCATGCCGCCTTTCAGTTCAGCCATCGAAGTGGTCAACGAGCTGGGCGATACGGAAGGTGACGACTCCCATCGCCACGCTTTTCAGGTCCGGGCACTCTCTCGAGTATTCGGCGCCAACAGCGCCAACGAAGATCCTGCCGTCGACGAGCTTTTACGTCAGTTGTTCGATGGAAAGCCGGAGCCGGTCGTGCAGCAGGCGATGGACGATGCCGGAATTCCCTTTGCACCGGTTTTCGCGCGCGGCTAGAGCGCGATCGTCAAAGCGGTTCCGCCGAAAGCGATCCTACTCCTAGCTAGCCGGCGTTCACCTGAAAACGCGGAGACCGTTCGGTCTCCGCGAGTGATTGCGTGGCCATTGAGTCCATGCGCCTGAGCAGGCGTTGAATCAGCCGGACCGATCGAAGTCGAACTGCCGTGTCGCGGCTGGTGTGAACGCGCCGAAAGTCCAACCCTCCACTGCAGATGGAATTCTTCTCTGGCTATTGCTTGCCCATGTGTGTGTGCGCAATTGACAGTGGCAGGCGGCAGGGTCACCCTTCCCATATTCGATAATCCGTAAACGAAAAAAAAATCGGGAAGAGGAAACGTCATGAGGAGAGGTCTGTTCGCCGTTGCTCTTGCCGCGGCGCTTGCGGTCGGGCTGTCGACATCGGCTACCGCCGATACGGCTGCGGACACCGCGATACTGGCCGGCACTTGCGCCGGTTGTCACGGTGCCGAGCTGGGTGGTTCGGGTGCCATTCCGACCTTACGCGGGCACAGCGCCGATTACATCCGTTTCACCCTCACGGCCTTCAAGGATGGTGAGCGGCAGGCAACGGTGATGAACCGTCTCGCCGCCGGTTACTCCGAGACCGAGATCGAAGCGCTGGCCGTTTACCTTAGCCAGCTGCAGTAGAGGGGGCTTTTGAGATGACGAAGAAAACTCAGGCCGAGAAAACTCAGGCTGCAGTGACGCGGCGGCGTTTCACACAGCTTGCTGCCGCGGCGGCGGTAACGCCGTTGATCGGTGCACCGCGGATCGCCCGTGGGCAGGCGGCCGCCCATGTGGTTGTGATCGGTGGTGGCTTCGGCGGCGCAACGGCGGCCAAGTACCTAAAAAAGGGGGCGCCAGATCTGAAGGTGACGCTGGTCGAGCCGAATGACAGTTTCATCACTTGCCCTTATAGCAACCTGGTGCTGGGTGGCTGGCGCGACCTTGCGTCGATCACCCATAGCTACGACCAGCTGCGCGACCGCTGGGGGATCGAGCACGCAAGGGAAGCGGCAACCGGCATCGACGCGGACAGTCGAAGCGTGATGCTGGCCAGTGGAGCCACTCTGACTTACGACCGTTTGATCGTTTCCCCGGGTATCGACCTGCGCCCGCCCGAGGACGGCGGCATCGCCGGCTACGACGAGGCGGCGCACGAGATCATGCCGCACGCCTGGAAGCCGGGGGCACAAACGCTTCTCCTGCGCAGTCAGCTAGAAGCCATGGAGGATGGTGGCCTGTTCGTTTTGACCGCGCCGCCAAACCCCTTCCGCTGTCCGCCTGGCCCTTACGAGCGGGTCTCGATGATTGCCGACTATTTTAAGAAGACGAAGCCGAATGCGAAAATTCTGATCCTCGATTCCAAGGAAAAGTTCTCCAAACAGGGCCTGTTCCAACAAGGTTGGGATCTCTTCTACGGCGACATGATCGAGTGGGTGAACCTTCCGAACGACGGGATGGTGGTCGAGGTCGATCCGGCGACGCGGACGCTCATTACGGATTTCGGCATGGAACACCAGGCGGATGTCGCGAACGTCGTGCCACCTCAGTACGCCAAGGCGATTGCTCGGAACAGCGGTCTGGCCGATGCGTCCGGCTGGTGCCCGGTCGATGGCCGCACCTTCGAGTCGACGCTGCTTCCCGGAGTTCACGTGGTCGGTGATGCGGCGATCGCGTCGCCCATGCCCAAGTCCGGCTTCGCCGCCAACAGTCAGGGCAAGACTGCGGCAGCTGCGGCCATCGCTCTGCTCGAGGGGAACGAGCTCGCCAATCCGGCCTGGGTCAACACCTGCTATAGCCACATAGCGCCCGACTACGCCATCTCTGTGGCCGGGGTCTACAAGGCGACCGATGAAGGAATCATTTCGGTTGACGGGTCCGGCGGTGTCAGTCCGATGGAGGCTGGGGAGGCTTCGCGTAAGTTGGAGTCCGTCTATGCCGACGGCTGGTACGACTCCATCACGGCCGACATGTTCACCTGAACCGATGGTGCGGCCCGGACGAGGCGGTGACGGGGCGAAGGCCGGCATGACGCCGGTCTTCGCCGTCCCGCCTAGCTGCGCCAGAAGTGCGGCATGAAGAGCACCAGTACGGTGAAAAGCTCCAGGCGGCCGAGCAGCATGCCGGCCGAGAGCAGCCACTTGGCGGCATCGGGTAAGGGCGCGTAGGTGCCTGCCGGGCCGATGATCTCGCCCAGCCCAGGGCCGACGTTTGCGATGGCCGAAGCGGCGCCCGACAGAGCCGTCACGAAATCCAAACCGATCAACCCCAGTCCGACGGAGAGCAGGCCGAAGGTGGCGGCGAAGAAGAAGAAGAAGCTCATCACTGAGATCGATACGCCCTCGGGGATCGGCCGCCCGTTGTAGTAGGGAATGAAGACGCCGTTCGGCTGCATCAAACGCTTGAGCTGCGCTCCTGCGATCGCACCCAAAACCTGAAATCGAAAGATCTTGATGCCGCAGGTGGTGGAGCCGGCGCAGCCGCCGATGAACATCAGCATGAAGAACATGCTCATGGCGAAACCGCCCCAGGTATCGAAGGCGGTCGTCGCATAGCCGGTACCGGTCATGATCGAAATGGCGTTAAAGGTCGCGTAGCGCAGGCTGTCGCCGGCGTTCATGATCTCGTTGCGCGTCAGTTCGATAACGAGGATCGTGATGGCGGCCGCCAGGATCGCCAGCATCCAGCGGACCTGAGTGTCGCGCAACAAAGCGAGAAGATCGCCGCGCACAGCCCGCAGATAGAGCACGAAGGGCACACTGCCGAGGATCATGAAGACGCAGATGGCATAGTCGATCGCCACCGAGTCGAAATGACCGATGGATCCGTCGCGCGTCGAGTAGCCGCCGGTTGCGATCGATGTCATGGCATGCGCGACCGCGTCGAAGGCTCCCATCCCCAGATAGGCCAGAATCATGGCGGCAATCGCGGTCATGGCGATGTAGACCAGCCCGATGCCGCCGGCGATCGCGGCGGCACGCGGCATGACCTTGTCGGTATCGAAGGCCTCGACGCGAAAGAGCTGCATACCGCCGACCTGCAGCATCGGCAGCACCGCGACTGCCATGACGATGATACCGATGCCGCCGAGCCACTGCAGAATGGCGCGCCATAGCAGAATGCCCGGCGGTGCCTGGTCCAGGCCGACGATCACCGTCGCGCCTGTGGTGGTCACCCCGGACATCGATTCGAAGAAGGCATCGGTGAAGCCAAGCTGAAGCTCGGAAAAGGCGAAGGGAAGCGCGCCGAAGGTCGCCGTAACCAGCCAGGCCAAGGTGGTCATCAGAAAGCCTTGGCGCAGGGTGAAACGGCTCCAGCCGGCGCGCGTGGTCAGCATCAGTGCGACGCCGACGAACAGCGTCACGGCGAAGCTGGCCGCGAAGACCTGCCAGTCGGGATGTCCGGCAACCAGGTCGACCAGGGCCGGCACGATCATGGCGACTGCCAACACCGACAGCAGCAGTCCGACGACGAAGAGAACCGGGCGTAGATCGAGCATAGGCGTGGCGGGAACCCTTGGCAGGATGCGAATGCACCCGTCGGGAGCGGTCGGCCCGAGGCTAGACCGGATTACGGTGGTACGGAACCACCTCGGTTCCGCACCATTACGCAGATCTGCTCTCGCCGAAAGATGAAGTGAGAGAAACCGTCAAGCGAAGGGCGACTCTCCGTCAGAGCGGCGGTGCTGCCTGGAGGCGAACCGCTGATCGGCTCTCCGGTTTGAGTTGTGGCAGGTTGAATTCAACCTGCCCCGTTGGCTGGGTCAATCGCAAGCATGGCGTCGATAACGGATCGTTCGCCGTCGCGGCCAGGTTTGGAGCTGTCGAATTCCATACCGATGACTCCGTCGAAACCCTTGTCGGCGATACGCTTGATAATCGGGGTGTAGTTAATCTCGCCGAGGCCGGGTTCGACGCGCCCGGGATTGTCGGCAAGCTGAAAGTAACCGATCTGATCCCAAGACTGTTCGAGATTTTCGATCAGATCTCCGCCATGAATCTGCTGATGCCAGAAGTCGAAGAGCAGCTTGACCGACGGCATATCGACGGCCTTCACGATGAGGTTGCCGTGTGGAACGTCGGTGAGGAATGTGCCGGGCCAACCCTTGAGATTGATAGGTTCGACGGCAAGTATGAGGCCCTCTTGGGCTGCCACGTCGCCGGCCCACTTCAGATTTTCGATCATATTGACCGTCTGGTAGTCGCGGGGAAGCCAGGGGTGCGCCGTACCCGAAAGGGTGGTCACGTAGGTCGCTCCGACGCGCCGCGCGACCTTGGCCGTCTCCCGCACTTCCTGCATGAGTCGCTCGCGCTCGTTTGCATCGTCCAAAACGAAGGTGGGTTCTGCGTATCGCATCGTATTGACGATGACGCCCGTTCTCATGTCGAGACGTCGCAGTTCGGCGCCGATGCGCATTTGCATGTCAAGGTCGCGGGCCTTCATCCAGTTGTCTTCCATGGCAGTGAAACCCTGGTCTGCCATGAACTTTATCTGGTCGACGGGATCCGGGCCGGCATGGTGACGGAATAGACCGGTGTCCGGCGAAAGAAGCCCGAGATGCGGCGCGAAATGCAGCGAGAATCTCCTGGAAACCGTGTCCGCCCGTACTGCCGAAACAGAGTTTTTGGAGGAAAGACTTCCAGCCGCTGTGGCCGCTGCGGCCGTTGTCAAGAAGGTTCGGCGGGTAATGCGCAGGTCTGGGCGGGTTGCGCGGCTGGGCTCCAGATCCGTTGTCGCGGTAGCCCTTTGGGACGTCGTGAACATGCCCGTTTCTCCTCGTTCGTGCGGCGCCGTATGCTAGACCCGATCCCAGGCACGGAGGTTCTCCTCCAGATGCGCAATGGAGGTCGTGCCGGGGATGACGATGATGTTGGGTGAGCGCTTCAGAAGCCAGGCGAGGGCGGCGCCAGGCTCGAGCTTGGCGCCCTGTTGCATCGGATTTGCGCCGAGTGGACCATAGGGGATGAAGGCGATCCCTTTCTCGGCCGTGTAGTCGACCAGATCGGACTGCGCCGTCTCGGCCATGTTGAGACGATTTTGCACGCTGGCGATGGGTGTAACGGCCAGCGCACGATCCAACTCCTCACGTGTCACGTTGGAAAGGCCGATGTGGCGGATACGGCCGTCGGTCCGGGCCTCTGCCAGTGCCGCAACCGAGACCTCGATCGGTGTCTGCGGATCGACCCGATGGAGCTGGAACAGATCGATCGAGTCGCGGCGAAGATTGATCAGCGCTCTGTCGATCTGTCGCAGAAGCCTATCGCGCGAGCCGTCGATCAGGATGCGACCCGGCTCCGGCTTGTCGACCCCGCCTTTCGTGGCCAGCAAAAGGTCTCGCCCGTCCAGGGCCTCGCCGAGGATTCGGTCGGCGGTCTCGGGGCCGTAGGCCCAAGCGCTATCGAAGAAGTCGACGCCGAGATCGGCGGCATGGCGCAGCAGTTCGAGACCGGCCTCCCAGTCCTCATAGGGGCCGTAGTTGCCGGGCTGTCCCGTTAACCGCATGGCGCCGTAGCCGAGGCGGTGGACGGCAAGGTCGCCACCGAGGACGAAACGGCGTTGGGTTTCGATGGGGTGTGACATGGCCTGTCTCCTCTCGTTCTGTGCCGCGCCTTGCGGCGTGCACTGTCTGTGGGGAGCAAGATGATCGAAGCGCAGTTCTTTCTGTAGACAGGTAATATGACTTTTAGTTATACGCGTGACGTATGAGTAAGAGTCTCGACCGACTCGCGTTGCTGGCGACCTTCACGCGTATCGCCGAGCGCGGTTCGATCAGCGCCGCGGCGCGGGACCTGAGCCTCTCGCAAGCCTCTGCAAGCCGCCAACTCGCCGAATTGGAACGCCGGCTGGGTGCAACTCTGATCCATCGCACCACCCATGCCCTGTCTCTCACCGAGGTTGGCGAGGACTGCCTGATCGAGGCCCGTGGTCTGTTGGACGGATGGGACGCGCTGGCGGAGCGCTACACGGAGACCGGGACGGGGCTCCACGGAAGGCTCAAGGTCGTCGCTCCCGTCGCGCTCGGTCAGCTCCATCTTGCCGAAGCCATGCTACGATTCCAGCAGGCCAATCTCGGACTTTCCATTACCTGGCTTCTGCAGGACGGCCCGATCCGCTTCGCCGAGATCGGATGCGACCTCTGGATCAAGATCGGCCGGGTTCCGGACGAGAGCCTGGTTGTGCGCCCCCTGGGTCAGGTCGAGCGGATGCTCGTCGCCTCGCCAAGCTTGGCTGGCGGCCTCAGGCTCCAAAGGCCGTCGGACTTGAGCGAACTACCCTGCGCCGCCCTCGAGCCCTTCGAAGCAGGGCGCATTCCCCTTTCGAGCCGGGACGGCGAAACCGTAACGCTTGCCGCGCGTATCGCCCTGTCCACCGACAACATTTTTGCGGCCTACAGTGCGGTGCGCATGGGGCTTGGCTATGCGGTCCTGCCGCGATGGCTCGTCGAAGCGGATCTGGAGAGCGGGGCATTGCTCGACCTGCTGCCCGCTTGGCGGGCGCCCGCCTTGACGATCAACGCGGCCTATCGGCCGATGCGCCGGCAGACACGCCGGTTGCAGCTCTTCCTTGAGCATACCGCCGCGGCGGTGGCGGCGATCGCCGGGATCGCGACGAGCTAGGGCAGCAGGCCAGACCGGGTCCGTGCTGTGATTTTGGACTTCGGCCAAGCGTCGCGACTACAGTGGTGCGGAGTCGATCCTCAGTAGGGGCGTCGGGTGGCAAGAGCCTTTCGCCGGCGCCGAAACGCTATGACCCTCGCGCGTGTTTTATCCGATCGCCGTCGTATGCTGGCATCGCTCCGTCGGTTCGGTCGGAGCGACCAGGTCGTGCTCTCGATCATGGCGGTGCTGATCGGCGCCGCCGGTGGCGGTGCGGCTATCGGATTTCGCTATGCCATTGACGCCGTGCAGTGGTTGGGTTTCGGCTATGCAGGCGAAGCTCTGGCCAGCCATGCCGAAGATCTGGACTGGTGGCTGCTGCTCTTGGTTCCAAGTCTCGGCGGTTTGCTGGTCGGTTTCTTCCTCCACCGTTTTCTGCCGAACGGCCAGCCCCAGGGCGTTGCAAACGTGATGGAGGCGACGGCGCTCTATGGTGGGCGTATGTCCCTTGGCACGGGGCTGCGGGCCGCGGCCGCTTCGGCTGCCTCGATTGGATGCGGTGCCTCGGTCGGCCGGGAAGGGCCGGTGGTGCATCTGGGCGCCGCCCTGGGATCCTGGCTGGCTCTGCGCTTTCATCTCGGTCGTCGCCTGACACGCACGCTGCTCGGCTGTGGCGTCGCCGCCGCGGTGGCTGCCTCGTTCAACGCACCGATCGCCGGGGTTTTCTTCGCCCTGGAGGTGGTGGTCGGCCACTACGCGCTCTCGGCCTTCGCCCCGATCGTCATTGCCGGTGTGGTCGGCACGCTCGTCAGTCGCATGCACTTCGGTGACTACCCGGCCTTCGTGCTCGATGAGCAGTTTCAGATCGTGTCCTTCTGGGAGTTTCCGGCCTTCGCTCTCCTGGGGGCCGTGGCCGCGGTGGTGGCAATCGTCTTCATCCAATCCGTGGCGGTCAGTCAGAAGGGCTTCGCGCGTCTGCCGGGGCCGGTCTGGATCCGCCCGGCCGTGGCGGGTCTGTTGGTCGGCCTGATGGCGCTGATCTTCCCGCAAGTGCTGGGCGTGGGCTACGAGGCGACCGACAAGGCCCTTGGCCAGCAGTACGCGCTGGAGCTGCTCATCGCCCTAGCCGTCGCGAAAATAGCGGCCACCGCGATTTCCCTCGGCGGAGGGTTCGGCGGCGGCGTCTTCTCGCCCTCGCTGTTCGTCGGTGCGATGACGGGCGGCGCCTTCGGCCTGATCGCGGCCGGTGTCTTTCCCCATTTGGCGAGCGATCACGGCGCCTACACCATCGTCGGCATGGGGGCGGTGGCCGGTGCTGTGCTGGGGGCCCCGATCTCGACCATTCTGATGGCCTTCGAGCTGACCGGCGACTACGAGATCACTATTGCGCTAATGGTCGCGACGGCGATCGCAAGCGTGGTGGTCAAGGGCGCCTTCGGGTGCTCCTTCTTCCAGTGGCAGCTGGCTCAACGCGGCATCGACATCGGCCAAGGTCAAGAGGCGACCCTTCTGGCTCAGACCAAGGTTCGCTCTCTGCTCGACCGCTCCTATGCCGCCGTGGCTCCGGACGCTCCCTTGGAGGAGATCAAAAGGGAACTGGCGCGTGCACCTTGTAGCGAACTGCTGGTGGTGGACGGCGAGGGCGCGCTGCTCGGCGTGATCACCTTCACCGATATTGCGGCCGTGGTTTTCGACGGCGAGGCGCATGCTGAACTGACCGCGGCCAAGCTGGCCCGCAACGCACCGCTGCTTACGGCCGAGGAGGACCTGCAGACGGCCGTTCGTGTCTTCGTCGGGTCCGGCGAGGCGCACATTGCCGTGGTCGATAGCCGCCAGGATCGGCGTCTGCTCGGCCTCGTGCATGAACACGAGGTGATGGCTGCCTACCAACGTACCCTGGCTCAGGCCCGCGCCGAGGAGCGCGGTGAGAGGTGAAGGCGCACCTTTCCCGCCGGACAAGGAGCACCAAGAGCTGCTTGGGCTTGACTCCTCGACCTGGGCCAGCGATGGGGAAGGAAAGCCGCTCACGCAAACTCGCCCGGTCGGATCGGGTCGAGAAGAAATGCGCGCACCCATGGGAGGACATGAGATGACGATCGCCCTGACCCGCCGCCAGGCACTCGGAACTCTGGCCGCTGCCGCGGCCGTCGGCAGCTTCGGAGCACCGGCTCTCGCGCGTGAAACGGTGAAAGTCGGGGCACTGCGCTTCACCAGCCATGCACCCAGCTTCGTCGCCTACGAGCGCGGTTACTTCGCCGACGTCGGACTCGACGTGGAGTTCGAGTTCTTTCAGGCCGCTCAGCCCATGGCCGTGGCCATTGCCTCGGGCGATGTCGACTTCGGCGTGACGGCGATCACGGGCGGGCTGATCAGCCTGGCGGAAAAAGGGGCCATCAAGGTGGTGGGCGGCGCGTTGCAGGAAGAGGCCGGCATCGACGGTCAGATGATTCTGGCGTCGAATGCAGCGCACGATGCCGGCCTGACCTCGCCCGCGGCCCTGAAGGGCAAGACCTTCGGAATCAGCACTGCCGGATCTTCGTTCCATTACATGGCCTCGAAGATCGCCGTGGCCGAGGGGTTCCCGGGTGAGATCGGTTTCAGACCCTTACAGAAGGTTTCGGCCATCATTGGGGCTCTGAAGTCCGGACAGATCGATGCTTGGGCGATCGTGCCCCATATCGCCAAGGCCCTAACCGGCGCGGGGGCGGTGCAGACCATCGGCCGGGTTGCGGACTACCTCCCCGACTATCAGGTCACGACGGTCTTTACCTCGGCCAACAACGCTGCCGAAGAGCGCGCGAAGACCGAAGCTTTCCTGGCCGCTTTCTCGAGGGGGGCGGCCGATTTCAACGCCGCCTTGGTCGATCGGGGCGGCGACGAGGCCGCAGCCGAAGAGATGGTGAAGCTGATCCACACTTACGTCTACACGGATCGCCCTTACGAGAAAGCGGCGCCGTCGATCCGCAACGGCGCCATGCGGACGACGCCCGGGGCGGCCTTGAAAATGGGCTCCGTCACCGACCAGCTCGATTGGTTCAAGGCCGAGGGTTTGGTGCGCGACGATATCTCCATAGACCAGTTGGTCGATCCCTCCTACGTCGCCTCGATCTGAGGAAATTCCGCCCAGCCCCTGGCCTGAGCGCGCAACAAGAGGCTGTACATGGATCTGCATCTCGACCGGATCAGCCACAGTTACGGCGAGACCGAGGTCCTGCGGGACATCACGCTGCAGATCCCGCAGGGCCGCGTGGTCTGTCTCGTCGGCCCCTCCGGTTGCGGCAAGTCCACGCTGCTGCGCTTTATCGGCGGGCTGGAGCGGCCCAATCATGGCGCGGTGCTGCAATTCGGCGAACCGCCGGCGGCGTCGCTCAATCCCTTGACCTATGTCTTCCAGCACTTCGCTCTGCTGCCCTGGCGCAGCGTCGAAGGCAACGTGAGTCTGGTGCTGGAGGACCATGGACTGCCGGGCGCGCAGATGCGGGAGATCGTCTCCGATGTCCTGGCGCGTACCCGGCTGTCGGATTTCGCAGAAGCCTTGCCGAAGCAGCTTTCGGGAGGCATGAAGCAGCGCGTGGCCCTGGCCCGAGCGCTGGCGGTCAACCCGGCCGCGATGCTGATGGACGAACCACTCTCCGCCCTCGACAGTCAAACCCGAGAACTGCTGATGGACGACCTGGTCGGCCTCTGGACACGCCAACCCTTCACGGCCGTCTACGTCACTCACAATCTTGCTGAGGCGGTTCGGCTGGGCCATTGCGTCGTCGTGCTGTCGCGTCGTCCCGGCCGGATTCGCGAAGTGGTCGAGATCGAGCAGCCACTCGGCGAACGCAGCCCGGGCGATACCGCGCTTGAGCAGACCCAACGCCACCTCTGGCAGTTGATGCGCGACGAAGCGGTGGCTGCAGACCGGGAGCTGGTCGATGCCTGATGCGGGACATCCGGGCGAGGCTCAAGCCGATCCCACGCGCCGCGCCGCGGTCGAGTTCGAGGCTGCCCGGCCCGTGACCTTTCGCGGCGGCGGTTTCGCGCCGCGCCGCGTACTTTATGTCGGTCCGATCGTCTTCGTCGTCCTGATCGCGCTAATCGAGGTGGGAACGCGCACGGGTGCGATCTCCAACCTCGTTCTGCCGAGCCCTTCGGCGGTTTTCTGGACCTTCGTGGAGCTCTATCAGAGCGGTCTTCTGTGGAGACACCTTCTGCCGTCGGTGGAGCGCTTGATCGTCGGCGGGGCGATGGGTGCGGCCGCTGGCATCGCGGTCGGCGTCATGATCGGACTGTTCAGCCTGGCACGCGCCGGGCTCGTGCCTCTGGTCGCCGCAATCTTCCCGATTCCCAAGATTGCGCTGCTGCCGCTCTTCGTCATCTGGTTCGGTATCGACGAGGCGTCGAAGTATGCCTTGATCGCCTTCGGCACCTTCACGCCAACCGTGGTCGCCACTTACGGTGGCGTCGACAACGTGGACCGCAGCCTGATCCGCATGGGCCAAAGCTTTGGATTGACCTGGTGGTCGATCGTGCGAAAGATCGTGCTGCCGGCGGCTTTGCCGGCAATTCTTTCGGGCCTGCGCGTCTCGCTGGCGATCGCAATCATCCTGTTGGTGGCCGCCGAGATGCTCGGCGCCGAATTCGGTGTTGGCGCCTACATCTTGGAGGCTGGCGCCCTCTACGACTTGGAGCGCCTTTTCGCAGGTGTGACGATCCTTTCGGTCTTGGGGGTCACGGTCAGCTGGTTGATTGGGCGTCTGGAGCAGCGTCTTCTGGCATGGCGCAGCTGATCACGGCTCCCGAGCGCAATTGCCCGGTCGTGCGAGGCTCGCACGCAGACTGCACTCTAAGGCATTGCCCTAGAGGACATTCTCTCCCATCTTGCAGACCATGACGTCTCGCTTCCTGCTCGCCGTTCTCCCCGCTGCTTTCGTTCTTGCCACCGCTCTCCCCGCAGAGCCGGCTCTGGCCGGCTGCACCGACCCACCGGCGCCGGGCGTGAATTGGCAGCGTTGCAACTTCGACGGCCTGGATCTCTCTGAGGTCGATCTTGCGGGCGCCCGCTTGCGGGACGGTAGCTTCTTCCGCACGACGCTCGACAATGCCGACCTCTCGGGCAGCGATGGTTATCGTGCGAAGTTTATCAACGCGAGCTTGATCGATACCGTTTTCTCCGGTGCCGATCTGCAGCAGGCAGATCTGACCAAGTCCGATCTCAGTGGGGCCGATCTTTCGAACGCCGACTTGCGCAATACCCGTCTGACGCGCACCATTCTGCGTGGTGCGAACCTCACGGGCGCCCAAACCGGTGGCACGGACTTCTTTCGCGCCGACCTTTCGGGCGCCACCTGGACCGACGGTCAGCGCGTTTGCGGCGAAGGTTCCGTCGGTCGTTGCAATTAAGCGGCGTAGGTTGCTGGTCTAACCGTCAGCCGGGAACCGTCTATGCTTTGCAAACGGCAAGACGGGAATAGCTGAACGCCAGGCAGTAAAAGGCAATTCATCGAAATTGCGGTCGCTTCGCTTTGCCGACAAACCCGCAGATGGTTGCGTCATGCTTTGCCGACATGCCGCAGAAGGAACACCGGCTGTACGATTTTTTCCATCGTGCTGTCGATCGAAGCCGGCCGAGATACTCCTACGAAAGAGCGCATCGCCGAAGTGACGCCGTGAACGGATATCGGTCGCGGCGATCATCACGGTATCGTGTCCCTAACCCTGCCGGAAACACCCAACGCGATGCTGCCAAATGCCATGCCGCATACCATCTAGGGTGCTGGCCGCTGGCTTTAGCTCGCGTGGGCGAGACCGTTAGACGAATACGAAGGAACAGGATGGTCATGACAAAGGCGTCAGCAGAGCGAATTGTTTCCCGCCGAACCGCCATTGTCGGAGGTGCGGCTCTTGCCGTCGCGCCGATGCTGCCCGCGATGGCGCGGGCACAGATGCAGGATCGGCAGATCATCGAAATCGCCGAAGGCATCTACCGAACGCAGAACGGCACGCATTACGGCTTGCTCGTGGACACCGACGACGGTCTGATCGTCTTTGACACCTTGAACGCCGACTTCTCCGGCTGGCTGGATGCGGAAATCGCCCGGAGGTTCAGCAAGCGCGTGGCCTTCGTCATTTACAGCCACAATCATGCCGATCACACATCGGGCGGCGAGGTCTTCGCGCATCACGATCCACAGTACGTTAGTCATGAACTGGCTCGAGAGAGCCATGTTAGGGCGCGGGTTGCGACGCGGCTCGCGGACGTGACTTTCAAGGAGGGCTATAATCTTCGGCTCGGCGAACGAGACATACAGCTTCGATATCACGGCCCGAACGACGGGCACGGCTCGATCTCTCTCATGGTGCCGGATCAAGGAGTCCTGAGTGCTATCGATTGGCTGGTGATCGGCCGGCTCCCGTTTCGCGAACTCAATCGCTACGACGTCGAGGGAACGATCCGATCACTGTACGAACTGGACACCTTGGACTGGCGTTTGGCCTCTCCCGGTCACGCCGATCTAGGCGGCAAGGACGGCGCCCGGATTCTGCGCCATTACCTCGAAACTCTGCGCGATGCGACGATGGAGCAGATCGTTGATGGAACGCCGATGGACCAGGCAGTGGCTGTCGTCCGAAGCAAATTGGCCGCCGTCCCGGAGTTCCGCGCTCTCAAGCAGTTCGACGCTTGGGTTGAGGAAAACATTCGGGGAGTTCACTTCCAACTCGCGCGTTTCGAGGGCTTTGCCGACATGGTGTTGCCAAATCCGGACTATGCGGATCGTCAATGAGTTCAGCAAACAGGGATGTTTCCGCCCTCTCGTTGAAGAGAACGGGCGAGCGGCAGCGGTTTCGGGCGCTGCAACTGGGCGCTTAGCGCCTTCCTCCTGATGGTTGTCCCGAGGCTGAGCTACAGATCGCGATTTAGACTCCGCCGCGCGTTTCATCCCACAACTCTTCGAGATCATCAGTATCGATCACCCGTTTGCAGAGCGCCGGCGTGAAGCCGCGTCGGGCCAGTGCGGCCAGGTCCTTCATGCGGGCCTCAGTGCGGGCAGTGGGGTCGGTGCGATAGGGACCGAGTCGGCGACGGCGGGCATAGGCCAGCGCTGCGGCCAGCTCCGGATCGTCGCTCTCTTCACGACGTGCGGTCAGCGCCTGCGCTATATCCGGTTCCGCGACGCCGCGTTGCCGGAGCTTGAGGCGGATCGCGCGCTCGGAGTTGCCACGGCGTCCGAGACTTACGGCCTGACCGCGGGCGTAGAGGCCGTCATCGAGCAGTCCGGCATTGAGGAAACGGGCGATCAAGGCTTCGACCGCCGCCGCGCCCTCTGCCGGGTCGCTGCCGTGGGCCTCGGTCGAGCGGTGTACTTTACGCATCAGGACCCGTCGCAAACTGTCAGCCGAAGCGGCATAGCGCTCCAGATAGAACAGCGCGGCGCGCTCCAGATAGGCCGCCGTCGCCTTCTTCGGCGCGCGGCGCTCGCGGTTCGGCCTCTTATTCGACTCCGGACTCATTACCCCCAGCTTGCCACGCCTCGACCGCCGAAACAGTGGTTATGCGCATCCTCGCGGGGCGTCACAATCCGTCCGAAACACAGTTGTGCGATCGTCACGCTTGCCGGCCGTCGCTTCGGCGGCTATCTCACGGGCTCATGACCGAAATGCCTCGAAACCCAGCCGTCAGTCTGCCGGCACCTCGTCCGCGCGCCATCGGTGCGGTGAACTGGGTCGGCCTCTGGACGCTTTATCTCAAGGAGGTGAAGCGTTTCGTCAACGTGCTGACCCAGACCGTTTTGGCGCCGATTATTACCATGCTGCTGTTCTTGGCGGTCTTCACGCTCGCTCTGGGGCGGGGCAATCTCAAGTTCGGCGACATTCCTTACGCCGAGTTCCTGGCACCGGGTCTGATCATGATGGCGATGATCCAGAACGCCTTCGCCAATACCTCCTCATCGATCCTGATGTCCAAGATTCAGGGGAACATCGTCGACGTGCTGATGCCGCCTCTGTCGACCGTCGAGCTGGCCTTGGGCTTCGCGCTCGGCGGTCTGACCCGCGGTCTTCTGGTCGGCGTCACAACGGCTTTGGCGATGTGGGTCTTCATACCGCTGCAGCTGCACAATCTCGGGTTCGTGCTCTACTATGGTGTGGCGGCCGCGCTCATGCTATCGCTGCTGGGGATGGTCGGCGGTATCTGGGCGGAGAAATTCGACCATGTCGCCGCCCTCACCAACTTTGTGATCGTGCCGCTGTCTTTCCTGTCCGGGACCTTCTATTCGGTGGCGCGCTTACCCGAGAACTGGCAGTTCGTCGCCCATCTCAACCCGTTCTTCTATCTGATCGACGGATTCCGCTTCGGTTTTCTGGGCCGTAACGATGGCGATATCCTGACCGGAATGGCGGTGGTGGCCGGCGCGAACGCGCTGCTCGTCGGCCTGGTCTGGCTGATGCTGTCGCGCGGTTACAAACTGAAGCCCTAGGACTTTCGAAGGATGTCCTTGCCGGCGCCACGTGTCCGCAGCTTCGCTGCAGGGATCAACAGCCGGGGGCTTTGGACTCTGTTCTTGCGCGGCTTTACCCGGTTTCTGCGCTTCGCCACCGAAGGCATCGGCGGAACATTGGTCTCTGCCCTGCTGTTCCTGGCTGTCTTCGTCTTCGCCTGGTCCGGCGACAGCGGGCCGGTTCCAGGCGTCAGTCTGCCGGCCTTCGTCGCGCCGGGTCTCGTAGCCTTCTCGCTGTCCCTCAACGCCTATGGGAATGCCGCCTTTCCCCTGATCTTCGACAAGCTGGAAGGTATCATCGGCGACATGCTGATGGCGCCGCTGACGCCGGCGGAACTCGTGGCCGGCTACGTGCTGGCTGCCGCTGCCGGCGGACTGATCACGGGTGCTGCCGTGCTGGCGGCTATGTCCCTGTTCGTCGCCTTGCCGATCGCCGACCCGCTGCTTCTGCTCGCCTACGGCCTTCTGGGGTCGCTTCTCTTCGCTCTTCTGGGGTTCATTACCGGTCTCTGGGCGGAGAAGTGGGACCGCTACAGCGCAGTCGAGACCTTTCTGATCCTGCCGCTCGGCTTGCTCTCCGGGACTTTCTTCGCGATCGAGACTTTGCCGCCGCTCGGCCAGCAGATCATCCAGGCCAATCCGGTCTTTTACCTCGTCGACGGGATACGGGGCGCCGTCATCGGGCACAGCTACACCTCGCCCGAGTGGGGCCTGGCGATCCTGACCGCATTGGCGGCGCTGTTCTGGCTGATCGCCTGGCGGCTGGTCGTCCGCGGCTACAAGATCAGACCGTAGGTTTTTATTGTCTGGCCCATTCCGTCGCGATCCCGCCATGTCGCCTGCGCAACCGCCGTATCCTCTGGCTTCCGGTTGACACCCGATCCGCTGCGCCGCACTGTCCCGCCCTTCCGAAGGGGCCCGCGGTGGGCCTCCGGTCCCGAGTGAGAGGAGGGGCGCGATGACCGACGCATTGATGAATACTTACGCCCGCGCCGACCTCGCCTTCGAGTATGGCGAGGGGGCCTACCTGATCGGGACCGATGGCCGACGATACCTGGACTTTGCCAGCGGCATCGCAGTGACCGCTCTCGGCCACGCCCATCCGCATCTGGTCGAGGCGCTGACCGCGCAAGCGGGTAAGCTCTGGCACTGCTCCAATGTCTTCCGCATTCCCGCCGGCGAGCGGCTTGCGGCTCGCCTGGCGGAGGCCTCCTTCGCCGACCGGGTCTTCTTCTGCAACTCCGGCCTGGAGGCCTGCGAGGCGGCGGTCAAGCTGACGCGCCGCTACTTCGACGTGATCGGCCAGCCTCAGCGGCATCGGATCATCACCTGCCAGGGTGCTTTCCATGGCCGTTCCTTGACCGGTATCGCGGCCGCCGGCAACCCGAAGTACATGGAGGGTTTCGGCCCCCATGCCGACGGCTTCACGACGGTTGCCTTCAACAATCTCAACGAGTTGCGCAGCGCTGTTACCGACGAGACGGCCGCAATCATGGTCGAGCCGCTGCAAGGCGAGGGGGGCATCCGTCCGGCGGCGCTGCAATTCCTAAAAGATCTGCGTGATGTCTGCGACGAGTTCGGCCTGCTGCTGATCTACGACGAGATCCAGTGCGGCATGGGCCGGACCGGGAAGCTCTTTGCCTATGAGTGGGCCGAGGCCGCGGCCCCAGACGTCATGCTGTTGGCCAAGGGTCTCGGCGGCGGCTTTCCGGTCGGAGCCGTCCTGGCGACGGAGGAAGCATCGAAGGGTTTGGCGCCCGGTACGCACGGCACGACCTTCGGAGGCAATCCATTGGCGATGGCTTGCGGCAATGCCGTGTTGGACGTGATCACGGCGCCCGGGTTTCTGGCGGAGGTCGATCGCGTCGCGCGTTTGCTGTGGCATCGCTTAAACGATCTGGTCGCGCGCTACCCCCATGTGTTCGTCGAGGTTCGGGGGGCCGGTCTGATGCTCGGGCTGCGCTGCCAGGGCGAGGCGCCTCAGGTGATCGCGCGCTTGCGCGAGGCCGGTTTGCTGACGGTGGGCGCTGCCGAAAACATCATTCGGCTCTTGCCGCCGCTGATCATTTCGGAAACTCAGGTCGAGGAGGCTTTGCGCATTCTGGATAGCGTGGCCTCGGCCCAGGCAGTCGCAGCATGAGCGGTATGGGGTCCAAACTTCCCCGGCACTTCCTCGACCTCGACCGTTTCGACGCAGCCACCTTGCGCGAGGTTCTGGATCTCGGCCGTGCGATCAAGGCCGGCGACGCCGGAGCCGACAAGCCGCTGGCCGGCAAGGCCTTGGCAATGATTTTCGAGAAACCCTCGACCCGCACCCGCGTGTCGTTCGAGGTCGGCATTCGGCAGTTGGGAGGGGAGCCGATCGTGCTCGAGCCGAGCGGGACGCAGCTCGGCCGTGGCGAGACCGTCGCGGATACCGCCCGCGTCCTCTCCCGCTATGTCGACGCGATCATGATCCGCACGACCAAGGAGGAGAAGCTGCTGGAGCTTGCGGACCACGCCAGCGTGCCGGTGATCAACGGTTTGACCGATCGGACCCATCCCTGCCAGTTGATGGCCGACGTCATGACTTTCGAGGAGCACTGCGGATCGATTGCCGGCCGTGTGGTGGCCTGGTCGGGCGACGGCAACAACATGGCTGCCTCCTGGGTGCATGCCGCCGCTCGTTTCGACTTCGAACTGCGTTTGGCAACACCTGAGGCGCTCAGACCGCCCGCTGATGTCCTGGAGTGGGCCGGCGCGCAGTCGGGCGGCCAGGTCGTTGTCACGTCCGATGTGGAGAAGGCTGTGGAGGGGGCGGACTGCGTCGTCACCGACACCTGGGTCTCGATGGGGGACGACAACGGCGACTCGATTCGCCGACACAACCTGCTCAAACCCTATCAGGTCGACCAGCGCCTTATGGACAAGGCGAAACCGGAGGCCATCTTTATGCATTGCCTGCCGGCCCATCGCGGCGAGGAGGTTACCGACGAGGTGATCGACGGCCCGCGTTCCGTAGTGTGGGACGAGGCCGAGAACCGCTTGCACGCGCAAAAGGGTATTCTGCTCTGGTGCCTGGAATCCTAGTGCCCAATCCCGCCGGGCCGGCTGGCCCGGTCGATGACCTTGTCCAGCCCTTCGTTATCGAGCAATCCGGAGTGCGTGGGCGTCTGCTGCGCCTGGGGGCTCCGGTCGACACAATCCTGACGCGCCCGGGCTACCCGCGCCCGGTCGCGCGGCTTCTGGCGGAACTTCTGGCCCTGACCGGCGTGCTGGCTTCGACCTTGAAGTACGACGGCGTCTTCACTCTGCAGCTCAAGGGCGAGGGGCCGGTCCGCACGATGGTGGCGGATATGACCAGTGCGGGCGAACTGCGCGGCTACGCCGGTTTCGACCCGGAGGCTGTGGCGCGGCAGGAGGAAGAGTTCGGGCCGGTGGCCGACGCGGAAGAGCCGCTGGATGTACGACGCTGGCTGGGTAAAGGCCATATGGCCTTTACCGTCGACCAAGGTCCGCATACCCAGAGATATCAAGGGCTTGTCGAGCTTTCGGGACCGAGCCTCGCCGACTGCCTGCTGCACTACTTTCGTCAGTCGCAGCAGATCAACGCCGGGATTCTTCTGGCAGCCGCTCCGCCGGACTCTCGGCTCGGTGGGGCAGGCTGGCGGGCGAGCGCGCTTCTGATCGAACGAGTGCCCGAGACCGGCGGCTCGCGGGCCGGGAATGACGGCCTGCCGGAGATTTCCGGCGAGGACTGGAATCGCGCCCTGATCTTGACCGCGAGTTGCACCCGCGCGGAACTGCTCGACCCCGCGCTGCCGCCCAATACGCTGCTCTATCGCCTGTTCCACGAAGACGGCGTTCGGGTCTTTCGTCCGCGCCCGCTCTCGGTCGGTTGCCGTTGCTCGCTGAGCAAGGTGGAGAACATCCTGCGCTCCCTGGGCCGCGATGCCATCGACGAATACAAGGTTGAAGGCGAGATCGTCATGACCTGCGAGTTTTGCGCCTACGACTTCCGTTTCGACGACGAGGCCCTTGACCGTCTGCACGCCGGCCAAGCGGCGGAAGACGATCCTGAGGCTGTCCGCAAGTCTTAGCGACGGACGAGAAGCGGTTGCCGAGCACCTTCTCGTCCGTCGCCGAAACCTTCAGTTGGCTTTGGTTCAGAAGGGCAGTTGGCTCTCGATCGACGCGATCCCGGCCACGGCACAAGCATGATCTTCCGCCCCACCCGGGGCACCTGAGACGCCGACGGCACCGACCATCCTGCCCTGAACCAGGATCTGTACGCCGCCGCCCAGCATCAGCGCGTTGGTGATGTCGCGGGCGCCGCTCTGCGGACCGCTGGCGGTGGCCTCCACCAAATCCAGGGTGTCCTCGCGGAAACTGACCGTCGTCCAAGCCTTGCGGGTAGCCGTGTCCGGCGTGTGTGGGCCGGCGAAGCGGTCGCGCAGGAAGGCTTGTAGAACGCCGAAGCGGTCCACCACCGCCACGCCGACCTGAAAGCCCTCTTCACGGCAGGCCAAAAGCGTATTGGTGGCGAGCTCGCCGGCCAGTTCAGGCGTCAGGACCTCGAAAGTCACCAGTGCCTCGTCTTCGGCCTTTGCGTCCCCAGCACCGATTGGTGCTGCGGCGACTGCGGCCAGTAAGGCTGCAGCAAGAAACATGCGGGTCATTCGCTCTCCCTCTCTGTTGCGATCCTTATTGCGACCGGCGGCTGTTCGACCTCGCCGTCAGTTTTTCGATCCCCCGGCTTCGTCCAGCAGATTGTCCAGCAGCGGCCAGAAGAAATGCTCCCCGGGATAACCGGCGATCCGACCGATCTCCTCGCCTTGCCGCAACAGCACGAAGGTTGGCGTGTAGATCACGCTGCGCTGGATGTTTCGAAGGTCGTCCGGCGGTTTCTCATGCAGGTCGACCCGGCGCAGTGGCGCCGCCCGACCTTCCGGCGTTTCGGCGTAGATGCCGCCAATCTCCGCATTCCACTGCTGGCAGAAGGGGCAGGCGTCGGATTCGAACATCACGAGCTCGACCACGGCCGACTGCGCCCAGGCGGATGCTGCGGGTCCGAAGGCCAGCCAGACCAAACCGATAGCTAAGATGCGATACACCTTATTGGGGACCTTAGTCACATTCGATCTTGATATAATGTTCCAGGACGGTACGATTGACGCAACAAAACATCGAACGACCCAGGCATGCAGTCGCTGGTGGTTGTTCTGCCCGGTGATTGCTACCAAGATCGCGAAGAGGATCTGGTCGACAGCCGGGATTGAAATGTTGGCATCGCGTCAGTCAGGGGAGGACGCCTGTTGGATTGGAAGCTGTTGACGACCGCCGCTGCGGTTGTGGTCACTCTGTCCGTAGTGGCGACGGCAACCGTGGCCGAAGAGTTGGTTGCCTATGAAATCGTCGATTTCAGCATTGCCGAACCGCTGACCAGCGAGCCCGGCGACAGTGAACGCGGGCGTGCCGTTGTCATCAACCGGCAGCTCGGTAACTGCTTGTCGTGCCACGCCATGCCGATCCCCGAACAGGCCTTCCACGGTGAGGTCGGACCGCCGCTCGACGGTGTCGGGGATCGCCTCGACGAAGGCCAACTGCGCATGCAGGTGGTGAACTCTCACGAGTTGAATCCTTACAGCATGATGCCGGCCTTCTACGACGTCGGGGAAAAGCACCGCGTGTCCGAACAATTCGAGGGCAAGCCGATCCTCACGGCTCAGCAGGTGGAGGACGTCGTGGCCTATTTGAAGACACTGAAGGAGTAGCCGCGGCTGGGACCAGGAAGACAGGGGTCTCGAGCGAACGCTTCCGAAGTCTGCCGGCAAGATGCAGACGCGGCACGGGACAGCAGCCAAAGCGAGATGCAAGAGGAGTTGCAACGCATGAGCAAGCAGATGACGGCGGCGGGTATCACCCGACGCCACTTCATCGTTACCGTCGGAGCCGGTAGCGCCGCGGCTGCGGCCTTGATCGCCGCCGGACCTGCCAAGGCGGATCTGGCGATGGTCGAAGAATCGCTGAGCAAGCTGATCGGCGACGCAACCGCAGAGGATGGGGCGGAGATTATTCGCCTCGACCTGCCGCAGATCGCGGAGAACGGAAACACCGTCCCGCTGGGTGTCTCAATCGACAGCCCCATGACTCCCGACAGCTATGTCCGGCACCTGCACGTCTTCGCTGACGGCAATCCGCGTCCGGACGTGGTCAGCTTCCACTTCTCGCCGAAGTCCGGTCTGGCCGAGGCCTCGACCCGCATGCGTCTGGCGCAGACCCAGAACATCGTCGCGGTCGCCGAGATGTCGGACGGCAAGGTCTATCGGACCCAGGCCGAGGTTAAGGTCACCATCGGCGGCTGCGGCGGCTGAGTAAGGAGGAGAGTTCCGATGGCAAAGAAGCCCAAGCCCCGCGTCAAGGCCCCGAAGTCCGCGAGTGCGGGCGAGGTCATGGAGATCAAGACCCTGATCTCGCATGAGATGGAGTCGGGCCAGCGCAAGGACCGTGCAACCGGCGAGTTGATCCCCCGCCAGATCATCAACAAGTTCGAATGCAAGTATAACGGTGAGATCGTTTTCTCCGTCGACCTGCATCCGGCCATCTCGGCCAATCCCTATGTCGCTTTCTATGTCACGGCAGAGGAGAGCGGCGAGCTGGAGTTCATCTGGCACGACGATAACGGCGAGATCTACACGCACAGCCAGGAGTTGGCCGTTACGTGATGTCGTTTCAGGTTCTGCTGCTCGGCCGGTCGAAGTCCCGGCTGGCCGAGCAGCGGGGCTGTAGCCTGAGAACCCGAAGCGGTCGCAATAAGAAGAACGATAGGTAGGGGGAGAGACGGGTGATTTTCAGATCCTTTGGCAGGGCCTTTGCCCTCGGTGGCTTAGCCGGTCTCACGGCTGTCTCCGCATTTGTCGGCGAGGCGAGCGCGCAGGACAGCGGCATTCCTTATCGGGATGGGAGCTACAATTCGGTGCCGCCGCCGGAGGGCAGTCCCTTGTCCGAATTGATCAGCGGCTACTACTTCCGTACGCCGGAGACCCGTGAGCTGCAGGACGATGAGTTCATGAATCCGGCCTTCATCTGGACGGAGCAGGCCGAAGACCTGTGGTCGACAGCCGATGGGCAGGCCGGCAAGGCTTGTGCCGACTGCCATACGGATGCCACCGAGACCATGCAAGGTGTCGGTGCAACCTATCCCAAGTATCACGAGGCTTCGGGCAAGCTGATCAATCTGGAGCAGCGGATCAATCTCTGCCGTACCGAGAACATGCAGGCGGAGCCTTGGAAGTGGGAGTCCGATGAACTTCTGGGCATGACCGCCTATGTGCGCCACCAGTCGCTCGGTATGCCGGTCGATGTGTCGATCGAGGGCGAAGCTGCCCCCTTCTTTGAGAAGGGCAAGGAATTCTACTACGAGCGCCGGGGCCAACTCGACATGGCCTGCTCGACCTGCCATGAAACCAACTACGGGATGTACATCCGTGCCGATCTGCTGAGCCAGGGACATAGCAACGGCTTCCCGACCTATCGGCTGAAATGGCAGAAGATCGGCTCTCTGCATCGCCGTTTCCGCGGCTGCAACCGTCAGGTTCGTTCGGTTCCTTTTGCCAATGGATCCGATGAGTACGTGAATCTCGAACTCTACTTGGCATGGCGTGGCATGGGTTTGCCGGTGGAAGCGCCGTCGGTGCGCCAGTAGAGGTTTGCAATAGACGGGCACCGGTCACTCAGCACGATGGCACGAGCGGTGCTTGGGCGAGCTAACCGGCGAGCACCGACTTTCCGTTCTCCAAAGCGGTTCTCGGTCCGCGAGTCTGGCCAGTGAGTCCGGCCATTGAGATGGTCATACGCGAGACGGACGTTGTGATTGAGACGGGCTTTCGAAACACCGGTCGGCGTCGTTTCAGCGATGAAGCTGTGCGAAACCCCATAACAGGCAGCGGGTGAGCCTCATGTTTTCACGGCGCGATTTCCTGACGGTGGCGGCAGCCACGGCAATTCTGACCGGCAACAAGGGCGGCCTTGGCCGTTTGGCGGCTCAGCAACGTATCGGCCAGGACGAGCTTCTGCAGTTCGACCCGCTTGGGCAGGTCACCTTGCTGCACGTCACAGACATGCACGCACAACTCAAGCCGATCTACTTCCGGGAACCCTCGATCAATCTGGGCGTGGGCGAAGTGACCGGTCTACCGCCGCATCTGACCGGGAAAGACTTTCTGGCACATTACGGCCTGACGCCGGGCAGCCTCGGCGCCTACACCATGTCCGATCAGGACTTCGTGGCGCTGGCCCGCGACTACGGCAAGGTCGGTGGGGTCGACCGGCTGGCGACCTTGATCAAGGCGATCCGCGCCGAGCGGCCGGACAACACGCTTTTCCTCGACGGAGGCGATACCTGGCAGGGCTCCTACACGTCGCTGATGACCCAGGGCAGCGATATGGTGAAGGTGTTCCAGGAACTCGGTTGCGATGCCATGACCGCGCACTGGGAGTTCACCTACGGCCAGGAACGAGTGGAGGAGCTGATTCCCGAGCTCGGTTTCCCCTTCCTTTGCGGCAATGTGCGCGACACCGACTGGGACGAGCCGGTCTTCGAGAATACGGCCTTCTTCGAGCGTGGCGGCGTCAAGGTGGCTGTGGTCGGCCAGGCCTTCCCCTACACGCCGGTCGCCAACCCGCGGTACAAGATTCCGCAGTGGTCATTCGGTATCCGCGAGGAGGAAGTCGCACAGCACGTCAGCACCGCCCGCGCCGAAGGTGCCGAGGTCGTGGTGCTTCTGAGCCACAACGGCTTTGACGTAGATCGCAAGATGGCCGGTCGCGTTCCCGGCATCGACGTGATCCTGACCGGCCATACCCACGATGCGCTGCCGCAGGTCGAGCAGGTGGGCAGCACCCTGCTGGTCGCCTCCGGCAGCCACGGCAAGTTTCTCTCCCGACTCGATCTCAAGGTGGAGGGCGGGCACGTCGCCGACTTTCGCTATCGCCTGATCCCCGTGCTGGCCGATGCAATCCAGCCGGATCCGGAAATGGCCGCCTTGGTCCAGGACATCAGGGCCCCCTTCGCCGGAGAGATCGATCGAGTTTTGGGGACGACCGACCAGTTGCTTTACCGGCGCGGCAACTTCAACGGCACCTTCGACGATTTGATCTGTCAGGCCCTGCTGGACGAGCGCGACGCAGAGATTGCGCTCTCGCCGGGCTTCCGCTGGGGTGCCACGCTGCTGCCGGGCCAGGACATCACGGTCGACGACGTCTACTCGATGACATCGATCACCTATCCGGCCGCCTATCGCCAGGAAATGACCGGTGACATGCTGAAGCTGATCCTGGAAGACGTGGGCGACAATCTTTTCAATCCGGACCCCTACTACCAGCAGGGCGGCGACATGGTACGCGTCGGCGGTATGGGCTACACGATCGACATCCACAAGCCGATCGGACAGCGCATTTCCAATATGACCCTGCTAAAGGACGGCAGTCCGATAGATCCGGATCGCAGCTACGTGGTGACTGGCTGGGCCAGCGTGAACGAGGGCACGGAAGGACCGCCGGTCTACGATGTCGTCAGCCAGTGGATCGAAAAGCAGGGGGCGGTGCGGCTGCAACCCAACGAGTCGATCAAGGTGATCGGCTGACCTCCCGCTTAGCTCCGGCGGAACGACGCTCATGGATTTCGGGGTTACCTATCTGGGTGCACTGGGCGCCGGGGCGCTGTCGTTCCTGAGCCCCTGTGTGCTGCCGCTGGTGCCTGCCTATCTCGCCTTCCTGTCCGGCGTGACTCTCCAGGCCTCGGGTGACGGGACCGCCACCGTCGAGCCGGGGGTGGCGCGCAAGGTCTTTGTCACTGCCATCGCCTTTGTCCTCGGTTTCTCGACCGTTTTCGTGCTGATGGGACTGGGCGCCAGCGCCATCTCCGTCTTCATCGCCCGCTATAGCCACATTCTGGCGCCGATTGCCGGTGTCATCATCATCGTCCTGGGGCTGCACTTCCTGGGAGTCTTCCGTATCTCGCTGCTGTACCGCGAGGCCCGCTTCCAGGTTGGCGACAAGCCCGCCGGGATGCTGGGCGCCTACGTGATCGGGCTGGCCTTCGCCTTCGGCTGGACACCCTGCGCGGGACCTGTTCTCTCTGCCGTCCTCGCCACCGCGGCCACCAACGACAGTCTCTTTTATGGTGCGAGTCTGCTTGGTACCTATGCTGCCGGCATCGGCATTCCCTTCCTCCTGGCCGCGCTCTTTCTCGAGCGATTCATGCGTTGGTTCCAGAGGTTCAAGCGTCACTTGCCGAAGGTGGAAAAGGCGATGGGTGCCTTCCTCGTCGTCACCGGCCTGCTGTTCGTGACCGGCTCGATGAACGTAATCGGCGAGTGGATGTACGAAGAGATCGAGGTCTTCCAGCGTCTGGAATTCTAGATAATCTCTTGCGAGTAGGATTTCTTCGAGGGCCGGAACAGCCAAGCCGCAAAGGCCGTCATGCCCAGCGGCTGATGGCTCTGACCAGATCCGTGCCATCGATCTCGCGCACCAAGGCGTGATGCCACAGGCCGCCAGCCTCGCTGCCGGCACGACTCAGTACCGCTTCACCGAGGCGGCACTCTCCGCGAAAGGCGGTATCGATCTCGATCAGACGGCGATCCGGCATCTCGGGCAGTGGCTCCAACAACCAGCCGAGCAAGCGGGCGTTGTTGACATGGCCGTTGACATCCAGTTCCGCACGGCGCGGAAACAGACGCATCTCCTCGCTTGCTGAGGTGAGCGCAGGCAGGCTCCGTCGCGTGAAGTCTATCGGTGCTGGAGCCCCCGCCTCGACTCTCTCCATCAGCCAAGTGGGAAAGGAGGTCAAGCGCCGCCGTAGGATATCGAAGACGCCCCAATGGGCGATCGCGACAGCAACCATCGCACCTTCGGCATCGGCCAGTCGCCAGGCACGCAGAGCCAGGCGCTTGTCCAGTCTGGCTGGCCAGGTCTCGACGGAGAGTAATTCGCCCAGCCGTGGGGTGCGGGTCAGGGTGAGCCTCAAGCGGGTCAGGATCCAGGCGAGACCTTCCGCCGCCATCGGCTCGGCGCCCACATCCAAAAGGTCGGCATGGCTGGCCGCGCTCTCTTGCAGATAGTTCGCCAGGACTTCCGGTCCGGCAAATCCGCCCGGTCCGGCTTCATAGACCCGAACACGAAAGGAGGTGCGATAGGGTGTCACGATCCGGTCCCGCCTGTCGGCTGCTCGGCGACCCGTCCAACTCCGCCGCGCCGCGGATCGCCCACCGCCTCCAGTTGCCCTATGCCCGAACCCGCCACGGCGTGAACGCCACCGAAATAGAGATTGGGTGCTTCCCAAAGCTGCAGCGCTCCGACTTCCCGCTCGAGTGCCTCCAGTACTGCGTCTTCGAATCCCGGCTCCACATGGGCGATGCCCTTTTCGACGTGTAGGCGAGGGGCGGCGACGGCGTCCGACAGAGGGCGCCGGAAATCGGTCAGATTGAGCAGGACCTGCAGGATAGCGCCCCGCAACCGGTTGGACCCACCGGAACCCAGGGCAATGCGCCGTCCGTCGGCGAGTTTCGCCGTGGTCGGGGCCATCATCGAGCCCATGCGGACGCCGGCCGGCCAGAGATGAAAACCGTGCGGATTGAGGTCTTCTTCGCCCAGCATGTTGTTGAGATGTATGCCTGTCCCGGGCAACAGATAACCGCAGCCTTCGCCGTTCGACAGACTGACGGACGCCAGATTTCCCTCACCGTCGACCACGGAGATGTGGGTGGTTCCGCGCGCGACCTGGGGTGCCTCGGCCATCGCCTGAACGTAGCGCCGCAGCGTTGCGGGATCGCCGAGGCGTTGGGCGGCCGCGGTTTCCTCCGCCTCGCCTGCGGCGACAGCCAGACCGCTATCGCGGCGGGCCTGGTCGGTCGAGGCCATGATCCGCGCCAGGCCGATCAGATGATCGGGGCTGCCGAAGGTCTGGACCTCCAGGAACTCGGCCAGATCCAGCGCGAAGGAAATCAGCAAGCCGCCGGAGGAGGGTGCCGGCATGGTTCGGATCTCGGCCCCGGCATGCCGCCGCAGCAACGGCCGGCGGCGCAGGACCCGCATGCTCGTCAGATCGTCAGCTTCCAAATGGCCGCCGTCTTGCATCAAAGTCAGAAGCGCTGCCGCCGGCTCTCCCTCCAGGAAGGGTCTTAGAGCCTCGCGGCCGAGCAGCTCCAGCGTGTCAGCCAACTCCGTTTGCCGCAGCCGATCTCCGGCGTCGATGCGACGGCCGTCTTCAGTTCGGAAGAGGCCGTCGAGTGCGGGGCTGTGGGCTTGAATCGGCTCGACGATCCGGAGGATGTAGGCCTGCAGCTCGCTGAGCAGGAAACCCTCGCGCGCAAAGCGGACGGCGGGCTGCAGCAGGCGCGCCATCGGCAGGCGTGCCAGGTCTCTCTGGATCTGCACCAGCCCGGGAACCATTCCCGGTACGGCGACGGCGCCGAGGCCAATGTGGAAAGTCTGGGTGGCCGTGCCGAAGTCGCAGACAGCCGCATGGAAGTCCAGGTCCTGCTCCGGCTTCGGCCGGCGCGGGGTGTCCACGAAGAAGTCGTAGATCGTCGCGTCGCCTTCGGCTGGATCCCAAAGCAGGAAACCGCCACCCCCGAGCGACGCCAACACCGGCTCGACCACGCAGGCGGCCGCCGTGGCCGCCAGGGCGGCGTCGGCGGCCGAACCGCCGGCGTCGAGAGCCTCCAGTGCGGCTTCGGCGGTCAGAGGGTGGCCGGCTGCGACGGCGCCAGCACGGATCATGCCGGTACGGTTTCCATTGCCGCCGGTGGCAGAGTCGCGGGGACGGCCGTCTCGAAGGCCTTGGCGGCGCGCAGCACCAGGGCATCGGCGTAGCGCGGTCCGACCAACTGCAGTGCCATGGGCAAGCCGGTCGCGGTCAGGCCGCAGGGCACGCTGATCGCCGGTTGGCCGGTCAGGTTGAAGGGGTAGGAATAGGGCGTCCATTCCGTCCAACGTTTCATGCCACTTCCCGATGGTACCTCTTGGCCGGCCTGGAAGGCGGGAATCGGCAGGCAGGGCAGCAGCAGCAAGTCGTAGTCCGCATGCAACCGGTTCATCCAGACCGAGACGCTCTCTCGTCCCGCCACGGCATCGAAGAGATCGTTGGCGCTGTAGGTCGCGCCTTCCGCGGCCACCTCCTGCAGCCCCGGATCGATTCGGAGGTTTTGATCCGACGTGAAGCGGCGGAACAGATTGGCAGCCCCAGAGAACCAGACGGTTCGAAAGATCTCGGCCGTGTCCGGTATATCCAAGTCCGGTTGCTCCACAGTTGCGCCAAGTTCGGCGAAGGTCCGTGCCGCTGTCTCTAGGGCGGCGGCGATCTCGGGATGAACCTGATGTGGACCGAAGGTCGGGCTGAAGGCGATGCGCAGGCCCGCGACTCCCGCCTCCAGTCCCTGAGTGTAGTCCGGGCCGTCGTAGGGCAGGCTGTAGGGATCGCGCAGATCCGGCTCCGCCATGACTGTCAGCATCAGCGCGCAGTCGCCGACGGTCCGCGCCATTGGACCGACATGGGAAACCGTGCCGAAGGGGCTGAGCGGCCAGGCCGGTACCCGTCCGAAACTGGGCTTGAAGCCGGGAATGCCCGTAAAACCGCAAGGAATGCGGATCGACCCGCCGCCATCGGTGCCGATGTGAAGCGCCCCCATCCCCGTGGCCGCTGCGGCCGCCGCTCCTCCGCTGGAGCCACCCGGAGTCATGTCCGGGTTCCAGGGGTTACGCGTAATCCCGGTCAGTTGGTTGTCGGTCACGCCCTTCCAGCCGAACTCCGGCGTTGTGGTTTTGCCGAGGAAAACCGCGTTGTGGCTGCGTAGCCTGGCGGTAGCCGGGGAGTCCTCAGCATCCGGACCGGCTTCGCCGAGAACCAGAGAGCCGCGTTTCGTTGGCCAGTTTCGGGCTTGAATTACATCTTTCACGGTGGTCGGAATGCCGTCGAGGCGGCCGCGTGGCGCTCCCGCGTGCCATCGCTTTTCCGATGCGCGTGCGGCTTCGAGGGCACCCTCGTGGTCCACGAGGCAAAAGGCGTTGAGCCGCTCGTTGAGCCGGTCGACGCGGTCCAGGGCCGCCTGCGTCGCCTCGACCGGCGACAGGGTCTTCGCCGCGTAGGCGCGCAACAGGTCTTGGGCGCTGAGGAGCGCCGGATCACTGGTCATGGTCGAAGCAATTCCCTTGGTATACAAGCGATGTGAAGGGTGCATCTTGGCCTCCCGCAAAGGCCATGGGCAAGCGCGTCCGCTCTCGCCCTTCCGCACGGCAGCAGCAACCCTGACAACACTGTGGTAAACTTGGGCTCATGAGGATCTTGCGACCTACTGCACTTGCGGCCGTGCTCTACGTTCTGGCGGCGTCGTCCGTCTCTGCTTTCAACGCGGAGAGTCAGAACTCCGATCCCGGATCCGACCCTGGCGCCGAAGCGCGCGAGCTGGCACTCGACTCAATCGAGAAGCTGATGCGCGCGATGGACCTACTGCTCGATTCGATTCCGCAGTACGAAGCGCCTGAAATCACGGACGATGGCGACATCATCATTCGCCGCAAGCGCGATCCCGACGAGCCGGAAAATCTGCCGGAGCAGGATACTGAGCAGAGAGAGACCTGAGGCCGTTTCCGCTTGTACCTGGACAGGGATGCGGCTGCTCGGGTCTAGTCGAGGCCATGAGTCCCTCCCCCTTTAGCTTCGCTCCTTCCGGTCGTGATGACGAGGCCGACCGAGATCCGCTTGGCGCCTTCGTTCCCGGCCCTCGCTTGCGGATCGAACCGACGGTGCTCGGCCCTCTGGCCGGAGTGACCTTCGCCATTAAGGACATCATCGATACGGCCGGCCAGGTGACCGGCTGCGGTAATCCGGACTGGGCAGCCAGCCACACTCCGGCTGAGGTCAACGCGCCGACCGTGGATCGGCTGCTCGCCATGGGGGCGACGGCGATCGGCAAAACCGTAACCGATGAGCTGGCCTACAGCCTCAACGGTCAAAATGCCCACTATGGGACGCCGACCAACAGCAATGCGCCGGGACGTATTCCCGGCGGATCTTCCAGTGGCTCTGCCGCGGCTGTTGCCGGCGGTCTCGCGGACGTAGCGCTCGGCAGCGATACCGGGGGTTCGGTACGAGTGCCCGCAAGCTACTGCGGGATTTGCGGGCTTCGAACCAGCCATGGACGGATTGCGCTCGACGGTATCATGCCGCTGGCTCCCTCCTTCGATACGATCGGCTGGTTTGCCCGTGACGCCCAGACCTTGGCACGAGTCGGTGGCGCGCTGTTGGAGCCGGACAGTCAGCCAAGCGATTTCACCCGTCTGCTGGTCGCCGACGATGCCTTTGCCCTGGCGCAGACTCAGGCCAGGGCCGCGCTTGCCCCGGAAGTCGCCCGTCTGGTTCAACGATTCGGCCAGATCGATGCGGTTCAGGTCGGGGAGCCAGGAGGTGGACTCGCGGCGTGGATGCTGCGATTTCGAACGCTCCAGGCGCAAGAGATTTGGCAGACACACGGAGCTTGGATCGAGCAGACGGCTCCGCGCTTCGGGCCCGAGATCGCGGAGCGCTTCGATTGGGTGCGAACGGTTGGCTCTGCGCAGGCCGCGGCGGCACTGGTTCAACGCGCGGCCTTCGCGGAGCGGCTCCAGGCCATGATGACTCCCGGCACGCTTATGGTGTTGCCTTCGGCACCCGACATTGCCCCCCTGACGTCGAGCGACGCGGCGTCGCTGCGGGATCATAGGAGCCGCGTCCTTAGCCTGACCTGTATCGCTGGACTTGCCGGTCTGCCTCAGGTCAGCTTGCCCTTGGCCCAAGTCCAGGGCTGCCCGTTGGGGTTGTCGCTGATTGCGCCGCGAGGCGCGGACAGAGCGCTGTTGGCCTTCGCCGCTCAGTTTGCGCCGTCATCTTCGATTGGGGACTCGGGCCGCTGGCCCGGCTGATCAAGTCGGCCTCTGTTTCAATCGGCTTCGGCTCTGGCGATTTGGGACGGCTTTGGGGTCACCAAGCGATTCGCCGGCAGCGTGACCCTGGCAACCGTCCCTTCGCCCTGAACGCTCGTCAACTGCAGCCGGCCGCCGTGCATTTCGATGAGCGCGCGTGTCAGGGGGAGGCCGAGACCGGTTCCCTCATGCCGACGGCTGAGACTGGAATCGGCCTGGGTAAAGGGTTCCAAAACCCGCTCCAAGTCCTCCTCCGAGATACCAATACCTTGATCGATGACCTCGATGGCCAGACTCCCCTCGTCGTCCACTCCGGCGCGCAGCGAAACCCTTTTGCCCCAGGGCGTGAATTTCACCGCATTGGACAGCAGGTTCAACAGGATCTGCTTCATGCGACGCGGATCTGCCCAAATCGACGGCAGGGGTTGCGGCAGTGCGATATGGATCTTGACGCCGCTGCTTTCGGCGCGTTGGCGGACGAGGCGATGAGCCGCCTCGGCCACGTCGGCCAGGCGCACTTCCTCTTCCACCAGATCGAGCATGCCGGCTTCCGCCTTGGACACATCGAGAATGTCGTTGATGATGTTGAGCAGATGCGTGCCACTGTCCCAGATATCCTCGGCGTAGGCACGGTAACGCCGGCCGCCGAGCGGCCCCATGACCTCGTTTTTCATGATTTCGGAGAAGCCGATGATCGCGTTGAGCGGCGTGCGGAGTTCGTGGCTCATGTTGGCGAGAAACTCGGACTTGGTGCGGTTGGCGATCTCGGCTGACTCTTTCGCCGCGCGCAGTGCCAACTCGGCTCGCTTGCGTTCGGTGATATCCTGAGCCGCGCCCAGAATTCTGGCTAGCTGCCCTGTTTCCGGGTCATTTTCCGGTCGGGCCACCGACTTGAACCACCGCACCGAGCCATCGCGGTTCATCAATCGCAGTTCGTCGATCGACAGTTCGCCGGCACTCAGGCGCTGGCGGCGCTGCTTGAGGATCGGGTGATCTTCCGGGTGGATCAGCTCATACCACGACGTTACGCCATTGCCCTCTCCGTCCGGCAAGGCAAAACCTTCCGGCAGGCTGCCGGCAAACCACTCGGCTTCGCTTCGGCCGTCGGGACCGATCCGGTAGGAATAGAGAAAATCCGAAGTCAGTTCGGAGATCAGACGGTAGCGCGCCTCGGAGGACTGCAGCGCGGTTTGCACGCGTTGATGCTCGGTGACATCGGCGTAGGTCGTGACGAAACCGCCGCCTGGAAGCGGGTTGCCCCGAACTTCGATTGCTGTGTTGTTCGGTCTTACGCGTACGAAGCGATGAGGTTTGAAGTTCAGGGCGAGCGCCATGCGTTCGCTCACCATCTCCTCTATGTCGCCAGGGCCGTAGTCGCCGCGTTCGGCATTGAAGCGGATCACGTCCTCGAAGACATTTCTATGCAGAACTTCCGCCGGGAGATCGAGCATTTCGAGGAAGCGTTTGTTGTAGCGCAGAACACGCAGATCGCCGTCCACGATGCTTACGCCCTCAGGCATGTTGTCGACGATGGCGCTGAGGATCTGGTTGCTCTCCGCGCGATCCTGCTGAGCTTCGACTTCGGCGGTCTCATCCGCCGCGACCCCGCGGTAGCCGTTGAAACTGTCGTGACTGTCGAACAGCGGCCGTGCACTCAAACGAAGATGCCGGACGCGCCCGTCAGGTCGTTCTGCTGGCAGGTGCGCCTCGCGAAAGGCACGCCTCGCGCGTAGATCGGCGACGATCGGAGCCCACTCGGCCGACGCGGGATCGCCGCCCATTGCGTCCCAGGGCGTGCGGCCTAGCACGTCGGCTATGGGTCGGCCCGTGATCTGCTGGGTCTCTTCGGACAGAAAGGTGAACCGCAGATCTCTATCCAGCTCCCAGTACCAGTCGGTATCGATCTCCACAAGATCGCGGAACCGCGCTTCGCTGTCTGCGAGGGCCTGCGCTGTCTCACGCCACTTGAGTTGGATGGAGACCCAGTTTGCGATCAAGGCGATCAGATCGTCTTCGCGTGGTTCCGGGCTGTCCGGCTTGTCGTCGAAGGCGAGAATGTGGCCGAGCGGCGAGCCGTCTTTGGCGAGCAGCATCCGGCCGACGAATGCCTGAGCGCCAAGTTCCGCCAGCATCTCGTCAGTCGGGAAGTGATCGACAACGTCGCTCGGGTAGTAACACTTCCCCTTCTCATAGACTGTGGCGCAGGGCGTTCCAGCGAACTTGTAGTCGAAGTCTCTCAGCATGGTCTGGCCGTTCCACATCGCCAGAACGCGTGCACGATCTCGGTCGAGGCGCTGCACCACGGCGCCCCAGCGATAGCCGAGCGCGACCGTCAAGGCTTTGGCCGCCGTGCCGATCTCGTCGCGTTCGCTTGCACGCGCTTCGATGAGTAGAGACAGGGCTCGCTCGCGACGGCGGAAGTTGGTTACATCCATCCACTGCAGGAGCCTCTCGCCGCTTTCGAGCCTCGTCTCGCTGGTCTGCAGAACGCGGCCGTCGGCATAATCCCGTTCGAATCCGTTGGCGTGATCGCGTTTGCTCAGGCGCTCTGTGACGAGCTCTTCGACGGACCAGCCGGCGGCGTTCTCATATAAACCTGTCTCTGCGCCGGTTCTAACGAGATCCGTGAAACCCACGCCGGGTTTGGCCATATCGGCAACAGTTGGATGGATGGTCCGGTAAGCCCCGTTGACGGCCAACAAGCGATCGTCTTTATCGAAGAGCGCAACGCCGTGGGAAATGGCGTCGATGGCGCGCTGAAGCTGCTGCAGATTGCGCTCTGACTGCTGCTCGGCCAACACTTCGTTCGTTACGTCGGTACCGAGGCCTCGGTAGCCGAAAAAACGGCCTTCAGTGTCGAAGCACGGTCGCCCGCTGATGCGAAACCAGCGGGTCACACCACTCACGGACGCGCGGTACACCAAGTTGGCGAAGGCCTCGCGACGATCGAGCGTAGCTCTGTGCGATGCCCAGAAAGGATCTTTCAGATTGGCTTTCGCAAGCTCGAAACGCGAGCGGCCGACGAGGACTTCCGCAGGCTGGCCGGTGATCGCGGAGAAGCGGCTCGAAAGGAAGGTGAGACGGTGGTCCTTATCGGTCTCCCAGAGCCAGTCGTAGCCAAGCTCCAGAACATCGCGAAATCGAGTCACATCCTCGCCGTCATCGGACGGTTGTTCCGGAACCTTGGAGCCGGCTTTCGCCCAACCTCGAAGGAAGCGCCGAGCCACCGCGCCCAGCACCAGCCCAAGGCCGCCGAAAACGACCGCTGTCAGAGCTGTGAATAGGGAGAGCTCCATGCATCCGCCTCGCACGCCGGACATGTCCGGCAAGTCTGGTAATCTCAGGCCGGATGCCGACGCGATTTCTTCAGGGAGTATCCTTGATGCGTGTTAATGACAAATTAAATACGCGCATTTGGCGATTTCTACAGTGCTGTCGCCGTATCTGTTCTGCGGCAGGCTCCGCCAGTTCCGTAGCTGTTGTGGCTCTTAGTCGTCGTACGCGACCAGGCTGGTCACCGGCACATCGAGCCGCTTCCGGCCTTCGAGAAAGCTGAGCTCGATAATGCAGCCGACGCCACAGACGTCGGCACCTTGCTTCTGTAGCAGATCGACCGTTGCACTCATGGTGCCGCCGGTGGCCAGCAAATCGTCGAGAACCATAACCCGTTGGCCCGGTTTCACGGCGTCGGCTTGGACTTCCAGCGTATCGGTTCCGTATTCCAGATCGTAGGTGTGTCTGGTGGTGACCCCGGGCAGCTTGCCCTTCTTGCGCACCATGATGAAGCCGAGACCCAGGTGCAGCGCCAGGGGTGCGGCGGTCAAAAAGCCGCGCGACTCGATCCCGACCAACAGATCGGGATTGTGCGGTCGAATCGCCGCGCCGAGTGTCTCGACCGTGTGCCGCCAGGCGTCCGGGTGCATCAGCAGCGTGGAGATGTCGTAGAAGAGAATGCCGGGTTTGGGGAAATCCGGAACCTTACGTATATGAGTCTTGAGATCCATGTTTTCTGTCGCTGTCGGTGGTGGCCGGGCTCGAAGCCAAGGGATGAGAGTGGCGGGCGGTGCTGCTCCGCGAACGTGCGGCGCGGCAAGCTAGCGTGCATGGCGCCAGCCCGCAATTGGCGCTTGCTGCTATCGGCGGTGCCGGTAAGCTCCGAAGCTATGAGCTACATTCTGCATCGACAGGCCGCGCACGACTATCCGGTGGCAATGGCCGGTGACGGCCCTTACCTGATCGACGACAAAGGGCGCCGCTATCTGGACGCTTCCGGCGGAGCGGCAGTGTCGTGCCTGGGCCATAGCCATAGAGGCGTGGTCGAGGCGATCAAGGCACAGTTGGATCGGCTGCCCTACGCTCACTCCGGGTTTTTCACCAACGGGCCGGCCGAAGCCCTCGCCGAACATCTGGTGACCCGGGCGCCTGAACGTCTCGGCAAGGTGTACTTTCTGTCTGGAGGCTCCGAGGCCAACGAAACAGCACTGAAGCTGGCGCGGAGTTACTGGGTGGAGAAGGGGCAGCCGCAGCGCGTGAACTTCATTTCACGCCGCCAGTCCTATCATGGAAACACTCTGGCCACCCTGTCGATCGGCGGTAATCCGGGCCGCCGTGCCGTTTATGAGCCGCTCTTGATGCCCGTTACCCAGATCGCCCCCTGCTATCCCTATCGGGACAAGCGCCCGGACGAGAGCGAGACGGACTATGGCCTGCGTGCCGCCGGGGAGTTGGAGTCGGCGATCCATCGGCTCGGGCCCGAGACGGTGATCGGCTTTGTCGCGGAGACTGTCGTCGGTGCAACGGCCGGCGCCCTGGCGCCGGTTCCCGGCTACCTGAAGCGCATCCGGGATATCTGCGACCGCCACGGCATTCTGCTGATCCTGGATGAAGTCATGTCCGGCATGGGCCGAACCGGCCATCTCTTTGCCTGTGCCGAGGACGGCATCAGCCCCGACCTTCTGACCTGCGCCAAGGGGCTGGGCGCTGGCTATCAGCCCATAGGCGCTTGTTTGATCTCCGACGAGATCGTTGAGACCATCGCGAGCGGTTCCGGCAGCTTTCAGCATGGTTTTACCTACATCGGTCATCCGACGGTTTGCGCCGGCGGATTGGCCGTGCAAGAGGCCATAGAGCGCGAAGGCCTGCTCGAACGGGTCCGGACACAAGGCGCGCGGCTGCTGGACAGTCTGGAAGACCGTTTCGGCAATCATCGCCATGTCGGCGACATCCGAGGACGGGGCCTGTTCCTGGCCTTGGAGCTGGTTGAGGACCGGGCGAGCAAACAACCCTTCGATCCCGAGCTGAAGTTGCATGCCCGGGTGAAAAGCGAAGCCATGGGCCGTGGTCTGATGTGCTATCCCAATGGCGGCACGGCGGATGGCTTGCGTGGTGACCACGTTCTGCTGGCGCCGCCCTTTATCATCTCCGACTCTCAGATTGAGGAAATCTGCGAGAAGCTTGGCGCAGCCATCGAGGCTGCGCTGCCTGCAGCCGCCTGATGGTGACCGGAGCCCCGAGGTCGGAGTGGGAGCCATTGGTGCTGGCAGTTGCCCCCAATGGCGCGCGCAAGACCAAGTCCGATCATCCGGCCCTGCCGATCGAGCCCGAGGAAATCGCCGAGACCGCCAAGGCCTGTGCGGCGGCTGGCGCCGCGATGATCCATCTGCACGTCCGCGACGCAAAGGGGCAGCACTCGTTGGATGTCGGCCGTTACCGCGCGGCGACGGAGGCGATCCGGGCTGCCGTCGGGCAGGATCTCGTCATTCAGGTTACGACCGAGGCTGTCGGGCGGTTCGATCCAGCCGAACAGATGGAGTCTGTACGTCGACTCGAGCCGGAGGCGGCCAGCTTTGCCTTGCGTGAGCTTGTACCGGACGCCGAGAGCGAGACCGAGGCCGCGCGGTTTTTCGCCTGGGTCGCCGAGGCGGGGATCCAGGCCCAGTTCATCCTCTACGACGCGGACGACCTGCGGCGCTTCCGCGCACTGCGCCGGCGCGGTGTTCTGCCGGCGGGGCCGCAGTTTCTACTTTTCGTGTTAGGCCGCTATGCCGCCGGACAACGCTCTGAGCCGACCGATCTGCTGCCCTTTCTGGCTCTCGACGAGGCAGCCGATCCCTGGGCGATCTGCGCCTTCGGCCCGAAGGAGGCTGCCGCTGCGGTGACAGCTGCGGCCCTGGGCGGGCACGCCCGCGTCGGTTTCGAGAACAACCTGCTGCTGCCAGACGGCGGAATCGCCAAGGACAATGCCGCGCTTGTCGCTTGGGTTGCAGAAAGCGTGGGCCGGTTGAAGCGGCCGCTGGCCACGGCGGAGCAGGTACGCCGCCTGCTCGTCCCGTCATGAGGCCGCAACCTCTGCGATCCCGCTCTAGTCAGCCGACCAGAATGAGTGTTCAATGCACTCAATCGGGGCCGGAAAAATCCAAGGCCGAGTAACGGCCAGGCCCCATCGGAGGCAGAGGTGATAGGACGCGAACGGAGACGCTCCGGCGTTGCGCGATGCGACGTTGCCGGTCACGCCAGTCTGGCAGGACCGGAGTCGGGACAGGGTGGGCCCGACGGGAGGCAAAGACCCACCGAACATCCGCAAAATGCGAATCAAAGCAATTCAGGGAGCTGAAGGACGATGCGCAAACTCGTTCTGACCGGGGCGGCCGTAGCGCTGGCTGCGGGCGCTTACGTGGCCGTTTCGGCCGGCGGGGCAGCCGCCCAAGAGCAGCAGTTCATCTCGATCGGCACCGGGGGTGTAACCGGTGTGTACTATCCGACGGGCGGCGCGATTTGCCGCTTGGTCAACCGGAACCGCAAGGACCATGGCATTCGCTGTTCCGTCGAGTCGACCGGTGGTTCGGTCTACAACATCAATACCATTCGCGCCGGGGAGCTGGAGTTCGGTGTGGCCCAGTCCGACTGGCAGTTCCACGCCTACAACGGCACCACGAGGTTTGAGGACCAGGGCCCCTTCGAGGAACTTCGCGCGGTCTTTTCCGTACATCCGGAGCCCTTTACCGTCGTGGCACGTGCCGACTCGGGTATCGAAACCTTCGAGGATCTGCAGGGGAAGCGCGTGAATATCGGCAATCCCGGCTCCGGCCAGCGCGGCACCATGGAAGTCGTGATGGAAGCCTACGGCTGGGAGGTCGGCGATTTCGCTCTGGCTTCCGAGCTGAAGGCCGCGGAGCAGAGCCAGGCACTCTGCGACAACAACATCGATGCCATGATCTACACCGTCGGACACCCCTCGGGCTCGATCCAGGAAGCGACGACCGCTTGCGAGTCGGTTCTGGTGGAAGTTGCCGGCCCGACCATCGAAGGACTGGTGGAAGAGAACAGCTACTACCGCACGGCGACGATCCCGGGCGGTATGTATCGCGGCAGCGATGAGGACACCACGACCTTCGGTGTCGGCGCCACCTTCGTTACGCGCGCCGACGTGGCCGATGAGGTTGTCTACGAGCTGGTCAAGGCCGTGTTCGAGAACTTCGAGGACTTCAAGGCGTTGCATCCCGCCTTCGCGAATCTCGAGAAGGAAGAGATGATCTCCGACGGAATCTCGGCACCGCTACATCCCGGCGCCGAGCGTTATTACAAAGAAGCCGGCTTGATGTAACGCCGTTTCCTGGTCTGGCTGGGCGGGCGTCGGAGTTGGCGTCCGCCCAGAGCCTTCGTCGTTTCGCTTTTCGTTCCAGCCGTCTTTTCAGGCTTTACGTCACACCTTCGCGATACGACCCGACAGCGGGATTGGAGGCGACATCCGAAAACGGAGCGCATCTGCGGTCCAGCCCAAGCAACTGTCGGAAAACCGCTGAAGCGTACTTGATCCGGGGGGATCGGGAAAATGTCCGACAGTCAGGGGAATGCTGCCAGTAAAGCTTTGTCGGATGAGGAGTTGGCGGATCTCGTCGCCTCGACCGACACTGGTGCGCGCGGCGTGTCTGGATCGATCGGCGTCCTGCTGGCCGCCGTGGCCTTCGTCTGGTCTCTGTTCCAACTTTGGATCGCCTCGCCCTTGCCGTTCCTGGCGCAGAGCGGCCTTGGCCTTCCGGTTGTTCTGAACAACACCGAAACGCGGTCGATTCACCTAGCCTTCGCGTTGTTCCTTGCCTTTACCGCCTTTCCGGCTCCGGGCAAACCGCGTGCCGGCAGCCTCATGCAGCGTCTCGCATCGGGCCTGATCGTCGGTTTGGCGCTGATCCTGCTTGGATTGCTGATGGCGGGACTACTCGGCAGCGAGGCTTCCATCGGCGGTGCCTTGGCCGGGCTGGTCAGCGAGCCGCGCTATTTCGCGCCCGCGCTCGCACTTCTACTGGTCTGCCTCGCCACCGCCGAGAAAGCGCGGGACCGTGTGCCGCTGCTCGACTGGGTTCTGGCGCTCGGAGGCGCCTTCTGCGGTGCCTACCTCTATCTCTTCTACGCGGCGCTTACCGGGCGTCCCGGCTTGCCGACCTGGTACGATCTGACAATCGCGGGGATCGGCCTGGTGATGCTGCTCGAGGCAACGCGGCGCAGCCTCGGCCCACCCTTGATGATCGTTGCGTTGGTCTTCCTCGCCTATGTCTTCTTCGGCAATTCGCCGGTTTTCCCCGAGGTGATCCAGTGGAAGGGTGCCTCGGTCGAGCGAGCCATGAGCCACATGTACTTGACGACCGAAGGCGTGTTCGGCGTCGCACTCGGTGTCTCCAGCTCCTTCGTTTTTCTCTTCGTCCTCTTCGGCTCCCTGCTCGATAAGGGCGGCGCCGGCAATTACTTCATCAAACTCGCTTTCGCCTTGCTTGGTCATTTGCGCGGCGGCCCGGCCAAGGCTGCGGTCCTGGCCTCTGCCATGACCGGCCTGATCTCCGGATCGTCGATTGCCAACGTGGTGACCACGGGTACGTTCACGATCCCATTGATGCGGCGGGTCGGCTTCACGCCGGAGCGAGCCGGGGCCGTCGAGGTCGGTTCGTCGGTCAACGGCCAGATCATGCCGCCCGTGATGGGTGCTGCCGCCTTCCTGATGGTCGAATACGTCGGAATTTCCTACGCCGAGGTGGTGAAACACGCCTTCCTGCCGGCGGCGATCAGCTACATCGCGCTGCTCTACCTGGTGCATCTGGAGGCTCTCAAGCAGCAGATGCAGGCCTTGCCGAAGTCGGTGGTGCATCCCTTGAAGGCGCAGCTTCTGCGCACCGGCATCATCGTCTCGTCGATCTTCATCCTGGCCGGCGTCACCTACTACGGCCTGCGCGGCATACAGGCATTGGTCGGCGACGTTGCTTGGCTGCCGGTGGTATTGATCCTCGGCGCCATCTACCTTGGCTTGATCTGGCTGGCTGCGCGCGATCCCGATCTGCAGATGGACGATCCCGACGCCAAGGTCGTCAAGCTGCCGGTGGCCGGCGAGGTCGTGAGAACCGGCCTCTACTATCTGTTGCCGATCGTGGTGCTGGTCTGGTTCCTGATGGTCGAGTTGAAGTCCCCGGGCCTCTCGGCCTTTTGGGCGACGACGCTGATGATCGTCATCCTGCTGACCCAGCGTCCGCTCAAGGCCTTCTTCCGCGGGACCGGCTCCGAGATTGCACAACAGTCGCTGCAGGGTGTCGGCGATCTGGTCGCGGGCATGATCGCCGGCGCGCGTAATATGATCGGCATCGCGGTCGCGACAGCCGCTGCCGGGATTATCGTCGGGACGGTGACCCTGACCGGGATCGGTCAGGTCATGGCCGAATTCGTCGAGTTCATTTCAGGCGGCAGCTTGATGCTGATCCTGGTTTTCACGGCCTTGATCAGCCTCATCCTGGGCATGGGCCTGCCGACGACGGCCAATTACATCGTGGTGTCCTCGTTGATGGCGCCGGTGGTGGTTGAACTGGGAGCCGCCAACGGTCTGATCGTACCGCTGATCGCAGTGCATCTTTTCGTCTTCTACTACGGCATCATGGCCGATGTGACGCCACCGGTCGGTCTCGCGTCTTTCGCAGCCGCCGCCGTTTCGGGCGGCGATCCGATCCGAACCGGTTTCACCGCCTTCTTCTACAGCCTGCGCACCGTCATCCTGCCGTTCCTCTTCATCTTCAACACGGATCTGCTGCTGATCGACGTCGATCTGACCGGAGCGATTCTGATCTTCATAAAGGCAACGATCGCGATGCTGATCTTTGCCGCGGCAACGCAGGGGTACTTCTTCGCACGCTCTCGAATCTGGGAGTCCGCCGTTCTCCTGCTGGTCGCCTTCACGCTGTTCCGGCCCGGCTACTGGCTCGATCAGGTTCAGCCGCCTTTCGATGCCATCCCGGCCGCCCAGGTTTTCGACGCCATCGAGAGTAAGCCGGAGGAGGCGCAGATTCGTCTCAGACTCGAGGGGCCCGATTTCCAGAATTTCGACGAGATCCGCAGCTTGACCTTGGCCTTCGATATCGGCCCGCCGGACGGTGGCGCGGCGCGGCTGGAAGCCGCGACCGGTCTTGCGCTTGCGCTGGAGGACGGCCAGTTGATCGCGCTCGACGAACCCCTGCCGGGCGCCCCCAACGAGGCGCAATGGCGTGAGTTCGACTTTTACGGCGATACGCCTGTGACCGTTACGGAGGTGTTGGTGCCGGCCGAGCGCCTGCCGAAGGAGGTCTTTTACATTCCGGCGCTGCTGTTGTTGGTTCTCGTGATTCTGGTTCAGCGCCGCCGGGCGACCGTGCCGGCCTTTTGAGAGGGGAGGGGAGGATGTACAGGGACATTCTATTGGCCGTCGATCTCGGCCATCCCGACACTCAGGACAAAGCGGTATCGACGGCTTTGGAGTACACCAAAGCTTTTGGATCCCGTTTGCATGTCATCACGGTGGTTCCCGACTTCGGTATGTCGATCGTCGGATCCTTCTTTCCGGCCAACTACGAGCAGCAGGCGTTGGAGCAGGCGCGAGACGCCTTACACGCTTTCACGGCGAAGCACGTTCCGGCGGATCTCAAGGTTCAGCATATCGTCGGTCATGGCACGATCTACCAGGAGATCCTGCGATGCGCGGAAGCCGTCGAGGCTGATCTGATCGTTATGGCTTCGCATCGGCCGGGGTTGGAGGATTACTTGCTCGGCCCCAATGCTGCGCGAGTTATGCGTCACGCTTCGACCTCTGTGCTGGTCGTGCGCGACTGATCCCGTCCAAATGTCTTCACGCTCCGCTCAACACCCCGTGTCTGGTCAACAGCATTTGGTCACACTATGTCTGATCGTATGCGCTTAACTGCCGTAACCAGTCTTCCGGAGACTTGCCGGCCTGTCAGCCCTCAGTTGGCGGCACTTCCTCGCGGTACCCTTGAGGGGATGGCCGAGGCGGGCAGCGAGATCCTCGAGATCTATCGCGTGCTCACCAAGACGGGTGACAACGTCGTTGGTGAATTGCTGCGCGAATCCGACACTTTTTACGAGTGGGACCACTATCCGTCCGGCGATGTCTACGACGCTGAAACGCATGCGCAATATTACTACCATGCCCATCCTGGCGATCAGCGTTTCGAGAGCGAGCACGGGCACTTCCACACTTTTCTGCGGCCGGGCGGCATGCCGGCGGGGGTCAAGCCCGCACCGGTGCCACGCGGGGATCTGCCCGTCGATCCCGATGAGCGGCTGAGTCACTTGATCGCAATCGCCATGACGCCCCAGGGCCTTCCCTTTCGGCTTTTTACGGTCAATCGCTGGGTTACCGGTGAGACTTGGTACGCTGCCGAGGACGTGATCTCCATGCTCGACCGCTTCGAGATCGATCACGCCCGGCCGTCGTGGCCGGTCAACCGCTGGGTTTCCGCGATGATGCGTCTGTTCCGTCCGGAGATTGTGGAGCTGGTTCGGGCGCGCGACCGGGCCATCGAGGCGTGGCAGGAGCAGCGCAACCCGCCCGATGTCTTCGAAGACCGAAATCTGGAGATCACATCCATGTTGGAGGTGTCGGTCACCGATCAGATGCAAGGCGTTGCTTTGGCTTTGGGGCGCAAAAGCTAACTTTGACCCGGCCTGAGTTCAGGCCTTCGGCAAAGTATTGCGAGATCCGACGACTTGCGGAGCGGTCCGAACGCGTCACGCTCCGGGTTAGCAGTGTGTGCAAGGCCGCAGCGGCAGGCCGCGATCGAGCCATCCCGCGCCCGCCGTCGATCCCATCATCCCCTCACGGACGTTGAAGACCTGGTCGTAACCTTCTTGACGTAACAGCTTGGCCGCGAAGTCCGAGCGAACGCCCGTTGCGCAGATCAAGGCGATTGGACGGCCCGGTACGCGATCTGCCAAGGCCCGGACTTTTGCCAGGAATGCCGGCAAACCGGCTGGATCGTGAATGCTGACGGTCTCTGCGGCCGACGCAACGCCAGTTTGCCGCCACTCTTGCGGATGGCGCACGTCGATCAGCAGAAGTTGCCCTTCGACGGCGAGTGTTTGCGCCTGGTCGGCAGGCAACTCCTGCGCGACGGCGGCCGTCGGGATCAGGAGAACGAGCGTGAGGAGGGCGAGTAATCGCATGACATACATCTCCGAATGACTGGAGATGTGGGTATCGATCCCAGGCCGTCCAGTAAGATGACGCAGTTGTGTAGGAATTAAGGGCTGTTTAACGCCTCTATGGCCAAACTTCAGTAGCGAGCGTGAGCCGTTTTGGCGGCAGCGCTTGGCAGTTCCTGCACAGGATCGTCACGCATGTCCAAAGATGTCGTAGCGTTCGACGGAGACCGCCCCCGTAAGCCTCAGATGCTGACGCAGGCGGACGTGAAACGTCTGCTTGAAGATCCTGCGCCGGAGACCCGCGCCCAGACGGTGGCGAAGATAGCCGACAACTACACGGATTCCACTCTCGGTCCGGGCGAGCGCCGCCTGGCGCAAGAGATCTTCGCGGTGCTGGTGCGCGATACGGCGGTTATCGTGCGCGAGGCGATGGCGGAGCACCTGAAACACGCGCCGGATTTGCCGGACGGTATCGCCGTGACGCTGGCCCACGACGTGGACTCCGTCGCGTTGCCGATCCTGCGGCACTCGGAGGCTCTGAGCGATGCGGAGCTGTTGCGGCTCGTTCAAGAAGCCGCGCCGCGGCGGTTGAACGCGATCGCTCGACGCAATCAGGTCTCTGCCGAGGTTTGCGAGGCGGTAATCGATACGGGCCAATCGGAGGCCGTCGCCCACCTGGTCGGAAACGAAGGCGCAGAGATTACGGAAGCGGACCTTGGGCGGGTGCTGCGCGATTTCGCCGAAGAACCGGCGGTTGGCGACCAACTCGCCCGTCGCCGCCATGTGCCGCCGTTGATCGCAGAGCAGCTCGTTGCGCGTATGTCCGCACAGTTGCGCGACGTCTTGACGACCCGTGGCGAGCTCGACTCCAACAGCGTTTCCGATCTGGTGCTGCAGGTGCGCGACCGGGCGGTTCTTCAGATCGCGGACAAAAGCCGTGAAGGCGGCGATCTGGACAGTCTGATCAGCGGGCTGGCTCAGCGGGGTCGCTTGAACGCCTCCTTGATCCTGCGCGCGCTCTGTGTCGGAGACTTGGCTTTCTTCGAAGCTGCCATGGCGAAGCTGGCCAACGTACCCTTGGCCAACGCCCGCATTCTCATCTACGACGAAGGCAAGCTCGGTCTAACGTCGCTCTACCGTCGCGCCGGTCTTTCAGAAGACAAGCTGCCGGTGTTCCGCGCGGCCGTTCAGGTCGTACAGGAAACCGACTATGACGGCGGAACCAACGACCGTGCTCGTTTCTCCACCCGTCTGCTGGAGCGACTGCTGACTCAATTCGATCAGGACGGCACCTGGCCGGGCGATGATCTCTACTACTTGATCGACCGTCTGACTCGGGCGGCAGCCTGACCTCCCAAGAACGACCGCGCCGGGTCAACCGCGTGCCGACGCCTCAATTGTCCCTCCGCGCGAGCTCAAATGATTTGACCCCGATCGCTTAGGCGATCGGGGTCAAATCATAAATAGGTCTGAGCTGACTTCGTTTGAGCGGAGTCTTGAGGTCTGTGCAGGCGGCACCTTGCGCGATGCTGGCCAGATTCTCCCCTAGGTATCCAGGAACGAGCGCAGCTTGCGGCTGCGCGAAGGGTGCTTGAGCTTACGCAGAGCCTTAGCCTCGATCTGACGGATACGCTCGCGCGTGACCGAGAACTGCTGACCGACCTCTTCCAGGGTATGATCGGTGTTCATACCGATGCCGAAGCGCATGCGCAGAACACGCTCCTCGCGGGGCGTCAGGCTGGCCAGAACGCGGGTCGTGGTGTCGCGCAGATTGTGCTGGATGGCCGCGTCGAGCGGAATGACTGCGTTCTTGTCCTCAATGAAGTCGCCCAGATGGCTGTCTTCCTCATCGCCGATCGGGGTTTCCAGGGAGATCGGTTCCTTGGCGATCTTGAGAACCTTGCGGACCTTCTCCAGCGGCATCACCAGACGCTCGGCCAACTCTTCCGGCGTCGGCTCGCGGCCGATTTCGTGAAGCATCTGGCGACTGGTGCGCACCAGCTTGTTGATCGTCTCGATCATGTGCACTGGAATGCGGATGGTGCGTGCCTGATCGGCGATCGAACGGGTGATCGCCTGCCGGATCCACCAGGTTGCGTAGGTCGAGAACTTGTAGCCACGGCGATACTCGAATTTGTCCACCGCCTTCATCAGGCCGATGTTACCTTCCTGAATCAGGTCGAGGAACTGCAGGCCACGGTTGGTGTATTTCTTGGCAATCGAGATGACGAGGCGGAGATTCGCCTCGACCATCTCCGTCTTGGCCTTGTTCGCCTCGCGTTCGCCACTGCGCACCGTCGAGACGATCCGCCGGAACTCGCCGATCGGCAGGCCTGTCGCTTCGGAGATGGTGCCGATCTGTTCGCGAATGCCGACGACTTCCTCGCCGTGCTTTTCGGCAAGTTTGCCCCAGCCCTTACCGGGAAGCTGGCCGACTCTCGTCAGCCAGTTGGGGTCGAGCTCTTGGCCCTGATATTCTTGCAGGAAGGCGGTTCGGACCACACCGGCGGACTCCACCAAGCGCAGCAGCCGGCCTTCCAGGCCGAGCAGTCGCTTGTTATGACCGTAGAGCTGATCGACCAGTTGCTCGATCCGGGCGTTGTTGAGATGCACCAGCGTCATCAACTCGACCAGCTGGTCTCTGTTGCGCTGGTACCGCTTCTCAATCGCCGCCGGCACCGTCTCTCCCTGCTGCAGCAGAGCGAGCCGTTCGTTCATGGCTTTGTAGAGTTTCTTGTAGGTGACCGCGATCTTGTCGAAGGTTTCGAGAACCTGGGGCAGTAGCTGCAGCTCCATGGCCGCCAGGGAGAGGTTGCTCTCCTCCTCGTCGTCTTCGTCGCCGTCGTCGGCCTCCTCCGCCTCAGCTTCGCTTCCTTCGGCCGCCTTTGCACTGCCGTTACCGGAGCTTTCGGGCGCGGCGGCTCCGTTCGGCTTCCCGGCCCCATTGGATTGCGCGCCCTCAGCCGCCGAAGCTTCTGCCTGTTGGCCGTTCGCCTGCTGCTGACCGTTCGTTTGCTGGCCGTTCGCCTGCTGATTGCCGTTGGCGTCCTGGTTCCCGTCGGGTCCGGCGCCGTAGGTCGCATCCAGGTCGATGATCTCGCGCAGAAGGATCTGGCCGTCGAGGAGTGCCTGGCGCCACGCGAGCAAGGCGCGGATAGTCAGCGGGCTCTCGCAGATGCCGCCGATCATCTTCTCGCGGCCGGCCTCGATGCGCTTGGCGATCGCGATCTCGCCTTCGCGGCTCAGCAGTTCGACCGAGCCCATTTCGCGCAGGTACATACGCACGGGATCGTCGGTGCGGCCGACATCGGCATCGTCAAGGTTGCCGGCGGCGCGGGTGCGGCTTTCGTCGTCCCCGGAATCGTCCTTGTCGTTGTCGTCCTGCTCTTCGGCCTCGACTGCGGAGATGCCCATCTCCGACAGTTGAGCCATCACGTCCTCGATCTGCTCCGAGGACACTTGCTCCGGCGGTAGAACCTGGTTGAGCTCGTCGTAGGTGACGTATCCGCGCTCCTTGGCGCGGGCGATCATCTTTTTAACCGCGGCGGTCAAGGAGTCGACCATGGGGCCTTCTGTGCCCTCGTCCCGGGTTTCGGTCGTCTCTTCCGCTTCGGTTGCTTTACTCGCCATGCTCGCTCGTCTTCCTGCCCCTAACGGCATACTGAGAAACGTAGGCTTCGCTCCCGCTTTGCCAGCGCTTCGCCGAAATATTCAGCCGCTCATCAATCGTACGGTCGTCCCCGGCCGGCTGTAACCGGCTCTCGACCTTACGATCCGGCGCTCAGCCGGCTCTACTCCCCCAGGCCTGCGCTGATAAAGTGCGCCGCCCATACCTATTCACCTCGGTCCGTCGGTTCAACGTCTGCATTGCTTTCGCCAGGTTCCGCTTTCCCGTTGTTCCGGAGGCCCGGGTCCGTTTTCTGGCTAAGTTGTTGGTGCGCGCGCAAACGTTGGAGTGAATCTTCCCTCATATCCGCAGCTAACTGGCGTACCGTATCGATCTCCTCGGAGGCTTGCTGGGCGCTCCACAAGCGTTCCATCAAGTCGCGCCATCCGTGCCGTGCCTCTGCCAGGGGTCTGTTGGACCGAGCGAAGGGGGCGTGGAGATACACGGGCTCACTCAAAACGGCCGCTAGAACTCCTGTAAAACCCAATTGGCTCAAGTGGCCTTGGAGCGTATCCGAGTCAAGATCTGGCTGATTGGCCAGCGCATCCGTGATGGCCCGCCGCAATCGGTCGAAGTCGGCGCTGGACAGCTGGACCGCTGCGAGGGTCTCGCAGTCTTCGGCGGCCAGTTCCGGATGATTGAGTGCGCAGGCGAGCAGCATCTGCTCGGGACGACGGCGCAACAGTGCCGGCGCCGGGCGGTCGAAAGCAGTTCGTATCGGCTCCCGCTGATCCCGGTAGCCGCCTCGAGCCCGGCCGCTGCGGCCCTCCGGTCGGCTGTCTGAGCGTTGGCGGCGGCGCGAGCCGAAACCGTAGGCTTCGTCGTAGCGCGCGAGCAGCTCTTCGCGGTAGGCGGCTTTCACGCCTTCGTCGGCGATACCCCCGGTCAGGCGCAGAATGTCCTGGCGCAGCCCGGCCCGTCGCTCAGGCGTGGCAAGGTCGCGACCCGCCGTGAGCATCAGCCAAACCAGATCGCTGAGGGGTTTGGCGGCGTCCAGTACCTGGCGCAGCGCCTTGGGGCCTTGGGCGCTGAGCAGACTGTCGGGATCGTCGCCGGCCGGCAGCAGAGCGAAGCGGAGAGAGCGGCCGGGTTGTAGGCCCGGCAGCGCGCGTTCTGCCACGCGCATCCCGGCCTTCTGGCCCGCTTGGTCGCCGTCCAGGCAGATCAGGGGTTCCGGCGCGAGGCGCCAGAGTTCGGCGATCTGCTCCTCTGTTACGGCAGTGCCGAGGGGAGCGACGCTGGCGGAAAAGCCAGCCTGATCCAGGGCGATCACGTCCATGTAGCCTTCGGCGACGATGACTTCGCCGGTTTCATGGGCAGTCTTGCGTGCGCGATCCAGGTTGTAGAGGGAGCGGCCCTTTCGAAAGACTGCGGTTTCGGGCGTGTTCAGATACTTCGGCTTCCCGTCGGGCTCCAGGGTGCGCCCCCCGAAACCGATAATGCGGCCCTGGCGGTCTGCGATCGGAAAGAGGACGCGGTTGAAGAAGTAGTCGCGGGGTTCGCCGCCGCCCTCCGGGATCTTGACCAAACCGGCTGCGGCAGCCAGCTCAACGTCCACCTTATTCATCTTGAGGTATTTCAAGAGGATGCCGCGGTCGTTCGGAGCATAGCCCAGTCTGAAGCGTTCAATGGTCGGCTCAGACAGTCCTCGGCGCTGCAGATATCTCTTGGCCTCTTCGCCCCAGCTACGCCCTAGCTGTTGCTCGAACCAGCTACAGGCCAGCTCCAGCACTTCATAGATCGACTTCCGCTTCTCCGCCTCCGCCTTGGCCTCCGGCGTCGGCCTAGGGACCTGCAGTCCCGCTTCGCCGGCCAGTTTCTCGACCGCCTCAGGAAACGACAGACCCTCGATGCGCATCACCCAGCCGATCGCGTCGCCGTGCTCGCCGCTGGAGAAGCAATGGAAAAAGCCCTTATCCGGTACAACAGTGAAGGAAGGGCTTTTTTCGCTCTGGAACGGCGATAGTCCGACCCACTCGCGCCCGCGCTTCTTCAGCGGCACCCGCCGGCCGATCAGGTCGATCAGCGAGACCCGGCTTCGCAGTTCGTCGAGGAAGTCTGGCGGGAAGGCCATTTGGTAAGGAGACCCGACGTCGCTGGACTGACAGTCCGCCACCATAGCCGAGCCGACAGCGCGACGCTTGTGATCTAAGCTGCCGGTGAACGGGGAACCCGGGGAAAATTCGGAGCGGTACGCCCTTCTCCGCTAGGCGAGCTGTCCCTTGGCGAGGGCACTGGCCTTGGCGAAGTCCATCCGGCCGGCATAGCGCTCCTTCAAGGCGGCCATAACGCGGCCCATGTCCTTGATCGAACCGGCTTCCAGCTCGACGATCATCCCGTCGACGGCCGCCTGCGTCTCGCCATCGTCGAGCTGCTGCGGCATGAAGCGTTGAATGACTTCGATCTCGGCCTCTTCCTTGTCGACCAGGTCCTGTCGTTCGCCCTTGGTGTAGAGTTCGATCGACTCGCGGCGCTGCTTGACCATCTTCTGCAACATATCGAGCACTTCATCTTCCGAGATGCCGTCGCAGTTGCCGGCGCCACGCGCCGCGATGTCCCGGTCCTTGAGTGCCGCCAGAATCAGGCGGACCGTGCCGAGGGTCTTCTTGTCTTGGTCCTTGAGCGCCTGTTTCAAGGCGTCGTTCAGCTCCGTACGCAGCATCACCGCCTCTCGCCGTATTTCTCTAGATCTGTAATCCAACTGCTGGATTGAGTGGTTCGGCAAGGCGGCCGTGACCGCCTCCCCGCGGAGTGTTCTGTCAGGCGGTCTTGACCGCCTACTGCCCTGCGCGGTAATCGCCTTCGCGCGGGCCAATCGACGCCCCTATATAGAGGAGTCGGGGGCATGCGCAACCGCGCGGTCTCCTCCCGGATAGCTGGATAGGGTTTCGTCCATGACAGATATGACCGACGCGGCGGCGCGCGAGCTTGCTGCGCGCGGCCTCGACGCGCGCGACGACACAGCACCGCCGACCGGGGCGACCGCGGCGCTTGTGCTGGCCGACGGAACGGTTTTTTGGGGATCTGGCATCGGGGCGACCGGCGTTACTGACGGCGAGGTCTGCTTCAATACCTCGATGACGGGATATCAGGAGATCCTGACCGATCCCTCCTATGCCGGGCAGATCATCACCTTCACCTTCCCGCACATAGGCAATGTCGGGGCCAACCCCGAGGATATCGAGACGATGACGCCTGCCGCGCGCGGGCTGGTGCTGCGCGCCGATATCACCGACCCCTCGAACTGGCGCTCCATGCAGCACCTGAACGCTTGGCTCGAGAGCCACGGATTGATCGGGCTGGCCGGGGTCGATACGCGGCAACTGACCCACCGTATCCGCGACAACGGTGCGCCGAGCGGTGTGATCGTCCATGCGCCGGACGGCCGCTTCGATCTGCCGGCCATACGCAGCAAGGCGAAAGCCTGGCCAGGGCTCGGCGGGATGGACCTGGCCAAGACGGTGACCTGTGCCCAGACGTACGTTTGGGAAGAAACCCGCTGGCGCCTGGGCGAAGGCTATGGTCGCTTGGCGGCTCCGAAGTATCGGGTGGTTGCGGTGGACTATGGTGCCAAGCGCAACATCTTGCGCTGTCTCGCCGATCTCGGCTGTCATGTGACCGTGGTGCCGGCGACGGCGACGGCCGAAGAGATCTTGAGGCACGAGCCCGACGGTGTGTTTCTGTCGAACGGGCCCGGTGACCCTGCGGCAACCGGTGTCTATGCCGTCCCGACGCTGCAAAAACTGCTCGCCGAAAGCAAGTTGCCGATTTTCGGCATCTGTTTGGGCCATCAGTTGCTGTCGCTGGCGCTGGGGGCGAAGACCGAGAAGATGCATCAAGGCCATCGCGGCGCCAATCACCCGGTCAAGGATCTGGCCAGCGGCCGGGTCGAGATCACCAGCCAGAATCACGGTTTCGTCGTACAGGACGATACCTTGCCCGAGTCTCTGGAGCCGACTCACGTCAGTCTCTTCGACGGTTCCAACGAGGGCATTCGGGTCAAGGATCGTCCGGTCTTCTCAGTTCAATACCATCCCGAGGCTTCGCCGGGCCCGCAAGACAGCCACTACCTCTTCGAGCGCTTCGTCGCAGCGATTTCGGAGAGCAGGAGCTAGGGGACACTCCTGAGGATGGCCTCGCTGCTGTCGCCAAGTGCCACGCGACGTTTCAGCCGATCAGCGGTCTGGCGGTCGACTATCTCCGGGCCCGAGTGCGCGCTGCATAAAAACGCTGTCAAGCCAGAGATCGTGTTTCCAGCCGACGCTGCGCAGTCGGCCGATCTCCGTGAACCCGAGGGTGCGGTGCAGACGGATCGAAGCGGCGTTGGCGCTGTCGCCGATCACCGCGATCATTTGGCGGCGTCCGGCCGCCGTGGCCTCGTCGATCACGGCTTGCAGGAGGATACGGCCGAGGCCTCTGCCTTGTGCCTCGGCGGTCACGTAGACGCTGTCCTCGACCACAAAGCGATAGGCTGGGCGAAGCCGGTAGGGACCTGCATAAGCAAATCCCAGCAGCTCGTCCCCACCGTCCGCGACCAGATAGGGTAGGCCGGCTGACTGCACCGCCTCGATGCGACCTGCGATCTCGGTTCTGTCCGGTGGCGTCAACTCAAAAGAGGCTCGGCCCTCGCGGACATGATAACCGTAAATTTCCGCAATCTGCACGGCGTCGGGCGACTTGGCCGCTCGCACGATCGGCAGATCACCCTGCCTCGATGGTGAACTGAGGGATTGCGTCATAATGATCGGCTGACCGCCTGGCGAAGACCGTGACCGGATCGGCTTCTTCACGATCTGTCGGTCGGATCGCCAGACTCTGCTTCAGATGTTTAGCGCGGCGCAAGCTCCGCGGGATCCAACGTGCCGAGGTCGGCCACGAGCGTCGCCATATCCCGGGCCACGCCTTGGAAGCCCCCGGTGTGCCTGTAAGTACCTTCGTTCATGTAGAGCGAGCGATTGATCTCGATTTGCAGGGCATGTAGTCCCTCGGACGGTCGGCCGTAGTGGCGCGTCACGAAGCCGCCGGAGTAGGGTTGGTTGCGCGACACCCGGTAGCCTAAACGCTTCAGCACCTGCGTTGCGCGCTCGACGACCACCGGGCTGCAGGCCGTGCCGTGGCAATCGCCCAACACGATATCGACCCGCTGCGCGGCTTGGCCGCCGTTTATCGAGATCTTGCTCTTGCTCGCGCCCTTCGTGGGCCGAGGGCCGACTCCGCTTGAGGGCATGGAGTGGCAGTCGAGCAGGAGGCAAACGCCGAAGCGCGCCAGAGTGTCGTCGACCAGCTCTCTCAAGGCTTTGTGATACGGCCAGTAGTAGCCGCGAATCCGCTGGAGTGCTTCGGCCACGGTCAGCTTTTCGCGATAGATTTCGGCGCCGTTGGCCACCACTCTGGCGATGGTGCCGAGACCGGCGGCAACTCGTGGCGAGCGGGTGTTCGCATAATCCGGTAGCGGGTCCACGAACATCGCCGGGTCGAGTTCGAACGGCTCCCGATTCGGGTCCACGTAGGCGCGTGGGAAGAGCGCCCGCAGCAAGGGCAGACCGAGTGCCACTGCCGGTGCGAAGAGCTCGTCGACGAAGGCGTCTTCCGAGCGGCGCAACTGACGTGCGTCCAAACGCGAGCGAGCGACGAAGTCGTCGGAATAGTCCCGTCCGCTATGTGGTGAGGCCAGGACCAGGGGCAGACTCTGCGCGACCGGCCGCAGGATTTGATGGGTGGAAAGCGGCGCGCTTGGCGGAGGCTCAGCCTGATATGCGGTGAAAGCGTCCATTGATTGGTGAGAATGCCTCGCAGATATCGTCTGGCCAAGGCAAAAAGCGCGGTATCATGAGCCTGCCAACGACCGGAGGGGCAAGCCTCTTGGCCTGTTTGCCGACTGTATCGCGCCATCACTCCAAGTTTAACCGGCGATTTTGGCGGAAGATTGAATAGAGCCGAGGCAAACTCCCGTTCGATTGATGTCGAACAACTTTAACGCGTGAAGCCGCACCATAAAACTCCTTGCATATGTCCTGGGCGCGATACACGACAGACGCGAAACTCGATAAGCTTCCCTCGTCGTTGATAGCGCTCTAGGTTCGATTTTATGGCAAAAATCCTTCTCGCCGAGGACGACCAGTCAATGCGCAGCTTCCTCGCCACCGCGCTGCAGCGCGCGGGGCATGAGGTGGCGAGCTATGGCGACGGCATGTCGGCTCTGACGCGCCTGCATGCGGAGGAATTCGATCTGCTGTTGGCGGACGTCGTGATGCCTGGACTGGACGGTGTCGAGCTGGCGCGCCGTGCCGGGGATGCGAAGCCGGGCCTGAAGGTGATGTTCATTACCGGTTTCGCAGCCGTAGCCTTGCGGGCTCGGGACCGCGAGCAGCCGGGTGCAAGGATTCTGTCCAAGCCGTTTCATCTCCGGGAGTTGGTCCAGGAAGTTGATGCCATTCTGGCGGCCTGACCGAGGAACTGGCCAATGACCGGGCAGGCTTGTCAAAGCCGTCCGCTCTTGCTACATCGCTGCCTCTCGACGGCGGGGCCGACCGGCGCCGCCAAAGCGAAGGGCGCGTAGCTCAGCGGGAGAGCACTACGTTGACATCGTAGGGGTCGCTGGTTCAATCCCAGCCGTGCCCACCATCGCAAGTCGTTGATTAAAATTCATTTTTCGTGCATTTCTGTCGTAGTGGCCGCTTGCTCCAGACTTTGACGGAGCAGGGCGATGTTCTTACGGTTGGCCTTAAATCCGACATCGAAAAGGTCGCCCACGAGCGGGACGGTACCAAGCAAGCTGTCCACCCCGATGTTTACGCTCATCCGGGCGAGGGTCGTTTTCGGCACGCCAAATCGGGCGGCTTGACCGACGATGTAGGCAGACGGGATTGATCCTCCCCCACTGAAGTGGTCCGCCGTTATGTTTGGGAAAACGGAGGATCAGAATGGCTACGAAGCGACACAAGCCAGAGGAAATTGTCACGAAGCTGCGCCAGGTTGAGGTGCTTATAGGCCAAGGCATGGCCCGCGCAGACGCGATCCGCGAGGTTCGCATAACGGAGCAAACCTACTACCGCTGGCGCAAGCAGTATGGTGGGATCTTGCCATCGACCATCTCGGTCAGTAACGCGTCAAGCCACTCCTTCATTTGATCATCCAGCCTGTTGGCGATCCGGCTTCCTATTCTGCGTTCCGCCGCGACAAGTGCGTTGGCATATAAGCGCTCGATGACTGAGATACCCGGCAGGATCGTCTGCGTCTGGCGGCATTCCTCAACGAACCGGCGCGCCAGGTCTTCGTTAGAGCGGGCCGTTTCAGCCTTTCGCTCAAGCCAAGCCTTGAGACAGCGTGCACCCTGGCCCGAGAACATCTTGAAGCCATAAATCTGACGCAGGGCGTGCAGGTGCTGTTGGCGTGTTTGACGACGCGCGGCATAGGGCAAGATATCGTCGCCGGTCAGGCCCAGCTGAGCAGCAATGAAACGCAGCACTTTCTCCGGGATGATCTCGTCTGACGACAACAGACGCCCAGGGTATCGCAAAGCACAGAGTTGCAGGGCGAAACCAATCCGGTTTTCTGGCCGCCTGCGTGCATTGATATGTTCTAGGTCATCATCGGCAAGAGTGTAATGACGCACCATTGATGCGTCGTCGGTCGGCAGATCGAGTAGCGCAGATCGCTGACGTTCAGTCAGAATGGATCGTCTTGGCATAAGAGTGTCCTCAAAATGGTGTTGATAATTTTGAGACAATTCATAATATTAGGGCGAATAATGAGACAGTTTTATGGACAGAATCCCAGTCACCCGGAGCGCTCAGAAACCTGCCTCTAAAACGAACGGATAAAAGACAGCCTTATGCTCCCAGTTAAAAGTCTCAGCGTATCGATTTTCATCCTCAGACCCCATGAAGATGAGACAAAAGTGCTGCTTCTCCGCCGCACCAGGTACTTGGCGGGCCTGTGGTGCCAAATTGCAGGTGGCATCGAAGCCGGAGAGAAAGCGTGGCAAACCGCGATACGCGAGGTTCGCGAGGAGACCGGCATTGAGCTGACGGAAATCTGGTCAGCAGACATCCTGGAGCAATTCTACGAAGCGAACAAAGAGTGCATCACCTTGGTGCCCGTGTTCGTCAGCACAGTACCCGTAGATACCACCGTCACGTTGAACGACGAACATGACGCCTATGAATGGGTAAGCTTTGAGCAGGCCGACGCCATGCTCAGCTTCCCTGGCCAGCAAAAAGTCCTAGCAGCCGTGAAAGCCGAGTTCGTCGATAAAGAACCAAACCCGCATCTGAAAATTGAGATGAATAGCTAGGACAGGCGATATGCTCGGCTACGCGCGGGTCTCGACTGCAGATCAAGACCTCGGCGGCCAAGTCGCCCGCCTCAAAGATGCCGGGGCCATCCGCGTGTTCGACGATGTCGTTTCAGGCAAGCAGTTTGACCGCCCCGGCCTGTCGTCACTGCTCGACCACGCCCGCCCAGGGGATAGCTTGGCCATCACCCGGCTGGATCGCCTGGGGCGCTCGCTCAAGGAACTCCTTGAAACCGTCGAAGATCTGAAAGCCCGTGACATTAGATTGATCAGCATCGAAGAGCGGATCGATACCACATCCGCAGCAGGCGAGTTGATTTTCCATGTCTTTGGAGCCATCGCCTACTTTAGGCGCCGTCTGATCTCGGAACGAACCTGATCCTCTCCCACTGAATTGGTCTGCCGTTATGTTTAGGAAAACGGAGGATCAGAATGGCTACGAAGCGACACAAGCCAGAGGAAATTGTCACGAAGCTGCGCCAGGTTGAGGTGTTTGTAGGCCAAGGCATGGCCCGCGTAGACGCGATCCGCGAGGTTCGCATCACGGAGCAGACCTACTAACGCTGGCGCAAGCAGTATGGTGGGATGGGGACCGACCAACTGAAGGAACTCAAGCGGCTGCAGAAGGAGAACGAACGGCTTAGGAAGGCCGTGTCGGAGCTGACGCTGGACAAGCTCATCCTGACAGAGGCTGCAAAGGGAAACTTCTGAGCCCCGCCCGTCGTCGTGACTGCATCGAACAACTGCGCAGTCAACTCCGAGTGTCAGAGCGCCGGGCCTGGCGAGTGCTACGCCAGCACCGCTCGACGCAGCGCAAGCTGCCGAGGGGCCGGGTCGACGAAGAGCGCCTGGTTGGCGACATGATCGAGCTTGCCCGCCAGTATGGTCGCTACGGCTACCGTCGGATCGCGGCATTGCTTAGAGACACTGGCTGGCAGGTCAACGACAAGCGCGCCGAACGGCCATGGCGGCGGGAGGGGTTGAAGGTGCCATCGAGACAACCGAAGAAAGGACGGCTCTGGCTGAACGATGGCTCCTGCGTGCGGCTCCGGCCGGAGTATCGCAACCATGTCTGGAGCTATGACTTCGTGCATTGCCGGACCGATGATGGGAAAGCGTTTCGGACGCTCAACATCCTTGACGAGTTCAGTCGGGAATGCCTGGCAATCAAAGTCGAGCGGAGGCTCAACGGCAATAGCGTGATCGACGCCTTGAGCGATCTGTTCATCCTGCGCAGCGTGCCGGCCTTCGTCCGGTCGGACAACGGCCCCGAGTTCGTAGCATAGGCGGTTCAGGACTGGATCGCTGCCGTGGGTGCTAAGACGGCCTACGTCGAGCCAGGATCATCTTGGGAGAACGGCTACTGCGAGAGCTTCAATGCCAGGTTCCGCGATGAGCTGCTCAACGGCGAGATCTTCTTCAGCCTCAGAGAGGCCAAAATCCTGATTGAACAATGGAGGAGACATTACAATATGAGACGACCGCACAGTGCTTTGGGTTACCGCCCGCCGGCACCGGAAACCATCGTCCCCATGAAACCCAGGCCAATCATGCACTAACAATCAAACCGGACCAATCAGGTGGGGCTGATCAAAAAGGACAAGGAAATGACTTCAATGCAAGGCAAGGTCGCACTGATTACCGGCGGAAGCTCAGGGATCGGTCAGGCGAGCGCGGTAGCATTCGCGAAGGAAGGCGTGAAAACCGTCATCACGGGGCGGAGCACCGCAGGGCTTGAGGAAACAGCATCGAAAGTGAAAGCCGCCGGCGGAGAGACGACAGTATTTCAAGTAGATATTGCCGACACGAGCGTCATTGAAAAACTCGCCGATGACAGCGCTGCGGCCTATGGCCGACTTGACTATGTGATCAACAGCGCTGGCACTCAGGGTGAAGTCAACGTCGTCGCCGACCAGCGTCTTGAGAGCTTTGAGGAGGTCTTCGCAACCAATGTCCGCGGGACTTTCCTCGTGATGAAATACACCATTCCCCATCTTCTGAAGCAGGGCGGCGGTGCTATCGTCAACCTTTCTTCTGGCGGCGGCTTAGTCGGCGTGCCAGGTGCCTCAGTATACTGTGCGTCCAAGCATGCAGTTATGGGCCTGACAAAGGTTGCGGCCATCGATTACGCCAAGCAGGGTATTCGGGTAAACGCTGTTAATCCGGGCGGAGTTGACACTCCAATGCTACGGAAATTCTTCGAATCCATACAGGACGAGGATGAGCGGAAGGCCGCAAGAGCCAGTTTTGATGCGTCCCATCCGATTGGCAGAGCCGGTAGGGCCGACGAGGTCGCAGACGCAGTCGTTTTTCTCTGTTCGCCTAGAGCTTCCAACATCGTTGGCATCGCGCTGTCCGTGGACGGCGGCTACGTCGCCAACTGATTGGCTGTTGCGCTCGGAGATAAGGAAATCGCGCTATGACACATCCAGAACTCGTAATCACAGATCTTCTTGAAGCCATGCCAGGCAAAGAGGATGAAGTTCGCAAAAAAACTACTTGCGGTTACTGATGGTGAGCGTCGTGTTGGACCGGAGTTCAGTATGACCCGCTTCGATCTTCATCAGAATAGGAGTAACCCGTCACAGTTCCTGCTGTATGAAACCTGGACGACGAAATCGGGTTTCGACGAATACCACCGAGCGCATCGCCCGCCCGAGCTCTCTTCATTCCTTGAAGAAGCAAGCGAACTTCTGACCAAGGCGCCGGAAGATGTCTCCCAGCAGTGGACGATGATCAGCGCACCCTATGAGAACCATGCAACGATTGCAGCGACTTCCTTTCTCGATGCTTTGACCGCTTCGGACGCTGACACTATCGCCGGCATGTGGACGGAAGATGCTCTTCTGGAGTTTCCGTTCGCACCAGAGGGTTTTCCGGAGAGTGTTGAAGGGCAGCCCGCAATTGAGAAATACTTCCGCGATGCACTGGCGATCGTCACTCCGATTGGTTATCCGAATCGCGTTGTCACACCTTTGGCTGATCCAAGCGCCTGTGTCATCGAGTTCGACAGCAAGCTGACTGTCGGCGATGATCCAACCGTTCAGGAAAACAGTTACATTACCATCGTTCGGGTGCGTGACGGCAAGATCGCGTTATTCAAGGAACACTACGACTCCGTAAAACGAGTTGCAGGCTTTCCGTCAGCCGATGAGGTGACGGGAGATAATGCGGACACCCACACGGTTACGGTCAGTCTTAACGCCCGTCCTGGCGCTGGGGATGAACTCGCCACACTGATGCGCGAAGTCAGCGCTCGCGCCGCTAAAGACCCTGGCTGTCAGTATTACCGGGTGTTCCGCTCGCATGACGATCACGCGGCGTTCACAATCTTCGAAGCGTGGGACCGTGAAGTGGATTTCAACGCGCACATGGCGGCGGATTGGGTCGTCGAGGTCAATAGGAAGCTAGCGCCGCTTTTAGACGGGCCGATCACTGCGCAGCCCCTCTCAGAACTATCGTAGCGGCCATGGCTGAGACCCAACCACAGGAGGCTGGCACTATGCCCACCATTCTGGTTACCGGAGTGACAGGCGGTATTGGTCGCGAATTGGTTCATCTGCTCTCATTGGATCCGCGCGTCGGCGAAATCCGGGTCGCGACGCGCGACCCGCATGGCGAGCAAGCACGTCTTTTTTGACGATCGACCCGGCGTTGGTCCACCCAGTGAAATTCTCTCTCAGTCCGCTCGCAGGGGCCTTCGCAGACGGTGTCAACAGACTGTGCCTGATCACGCCCCTTTCCGACGACATGGTTAATGGCAACAAACGGTGCTAGCAGCCGCCAAGGATGTTAGTCGCATCGTCAAGATCAGCAATGACGCCGCTCGTCCGGTATCGGAAGGGTCCGTTGAAGGAACCCCGCCGGCCGCCCATTGGGCGGGGGGAAATGCTCCGCTCCATGAATGTCGAACACGCGACCCTGCGTCCGACCATCTTTATGCAACACTTCCTTATTGTTCCCGGGCTTTATGAGAGGGGAGACGACGCGTTTTATCTCCCATCTCGTGATGCGAAGTTGGCGATGATCGACTGTCGCGATATCGCCTTTGCAGCCTCTGATCTCTTATTGCGCCCTGCGTCGAAACTTCCCACCGAACCAGTTTATCTGACCGGGCCGAAGTTATTATCGGGGGAAGACATGCGCGCGCGTCTCAGTTGGGCCTCAGGCCGACCGCTCAAATGGATAAAAGACCGTGAAGCTTTTGCCGATCATTCAAGAGCGACTGGATCGCCCCTTGAAATAGGCGGCGTCTATGAAGCCGCAGCGACCGGCGCGTTCGCTGAGGTCCGCACCGATCGGTTCGAAGCGCTGTTCCAGCGCCGACCGACAAGCTTTGCAAAGTTCGCACTCGATCACACCGCGCATTTTAAAGCGCACTAACGCAAGGAGACCATCATGTCTGAACACTTTAAAGGAAAGACCGCCCTAATAACCGGCGCCACCACCGGTATGGGACGCGCCGTGGCGCTCGCGCTCGCGAAACATGGCGCTAAAGTCGTCATCGCTGCGCGCCGCGAAAAGCAAGGCGCGGAGGCTGTAGCGGAAGTCGAGGCCGTTGGCGGTCAGGGGCTATTCGTGCGCACCGACGTCACAATCGAGGCAGAAGCGAAAGCCATGGTCGATCAGACCCTGGAACATTTTGGTCAGCTACATTTCGTGTTCAACAACGCTGGTTCGGGCGTGAACACACCGATCACCGAAATGACGACGGCAGAGTGGGACCAAGACATCGCGGTCAATCTAACGGGGACATTTTATGGCCTCAAAGCGCAGATGGCGGTGATGAAGGCCGAAGGCGGTTCCATCGTCAACATGAGTTCGCAAACGGCAACCTTTGCCTCACCGGGTTACGGCGCCTACGCCGCTGCGAAAGCGGGCGTCGAGGCGCTAACGCGTGTCGCTGCAATCGAGGGCGCAGAGAAGAATATCCGTGTCAATACGGTCGCACCTGGCGTCATCAACACGGACATTTTGAGGACAGTGCCGCCTGAGCTTCTTGAGGTGCTGAAATCCCGCATACCAATGAAAAGACCTGGCGAGATCAGCGAGGTTGCTGAGCTGGTACTGTTTCTGCTGTCGCCAGCTTCAAGTTTTATCACCGGACAGAACATCCTCATTGAGGGCGGTTTCACCAAGGGCCTGAGCTTCTAGATCAAGGCCCGCCGATAGTGTTGTTCCGCCCCGAAATAATGGAGATGCACATGACTACTGCAGATCTGGCCGAACGCTTCCTTCGCGCCCTTGAAACACGCGACGTGGAGCAGATTATCCCGCTGTGGAATGACAACGGCGTAATGGAGTTTCCCTATGTGCCGGAAGGTTCCCCGAGCCGTTTTGAAGGCGTGGACGCGATCCGCACGACGCTCGCAAGCGCCTTCGTTCAGCGTACGATGATGAGCTTCTTTGATGTGACCTCCTACCAGGCCGTCGATCCCAACTTCGCTTTTGTCGAATTTAAGGGCGACATGACCCTGCAAAGCGGCGCGCCATACAACAATACCTACATCGCCAAGGTTGAGGCGCGAGATGGGAAACTCATTCACTTCAAAGAGTTCTTCAATCCACTCGTTGATCTTGCCGCTGGGAATCCACGCGAAGCAGAAAATCAGTAAACGAACGGGATCGCTGCGCGAAAATGGACCTTCAACTCAGAGAAAAACGAGCTCTCGTCACAGGCTCAAGCGGCGGCGCACCGTCCACGTCGAGACCCAGCACCGTACCGGAGGTCCCGACGACTGAGACGGCGCCGGCCCGTCCGCGCAACAGAGGGTTCAATCCTGCCAAAGTCCCGGTGAAGCTGTACTCCCAAACTGCAGGACCGCGCAGGTCGCTGCCGTTGTCGGGCCGGATGTGATCCGGCAGTCCGTACTCGGTGAACAGGTCGGTATGACCCTTCCCGGTTGGCGCGATCGACCGGAGGCGGATCTCAACGTCGGCTTTGGGAACCGCGGCTCTAATTCCGCTATTTGAAAATAAATTCTGCATATGGAAGCATGGCGGTCTGATGCGATGGGAAGGCGTGCGTTGTGCAGCCTATAGCAGAGAGGATTCCCCTGATGCGCGCGGTGATCTGCAAGGCCTATGGGCCGCCCGAAACCCTGACTGTCGAGGAGATCGAGGCCCGCCCGCCAGGGCCCGGGGAGGTCCGGATCGATGTCGAGGCGTGTGGCGTCAACTTCCCCGACACCTTGATCATCGAGGGCAAGTACCAGATCCGCCCCGAGCCGCCGTTCGCTCCGGGCGGTGAGATCGCAGGACGAATTGCGGCGGTCGGTGACGATGTCCCGGGGCTGTCGGTCGGCCTGCCGGTTATTGCGATGACCGGCTATGGCGGTTTCGCCGAATCCGTGACCGTGGCTGCCGAGCGTGTGATGCCCCGGCCCGAGGGGATGGATGGCGTCGTTGCTGCCGGCTTCAGCATGACCTACGGCACCACGATTCATGCGCTGGTCCAGCGCGCCGCCTTGCAACCTGGCGAGACCCTGCTGGTGCTGGGAGCTGGCGGCGGCGTCGGGCTGGCGGCGGTGGAACTGGGCAAGCGGCTGGGCGCAAGGGTGATCGCCGCCGCCGGCAGTTCCGAGAAACTCGCTGCGGCTCGTGCCGCCGGCGCCGATGAGACCCTGGATTATCGAAAGGAACCGCTGAAACAGCGCGTCAAGGATTTGACCGACGGGCGGGGTGCCGACGTGGTCTACGATCCGGTTGGCGGCGCCCTGTTCGAACAGGCGGTGCGGGCGACCGGGCGCAACGGGCGGGTGCTGGTCGTCGGCTTCGCTTCCGGCGATATCCCGAGCCTGCCGGTCAACCTCCCGCTGCTTAAGGAGTGCGCCATCGTCGGCGTATTCTGGGGCGCTTTTCGCGCTCACGAGCCGGAGGTCAATGCGGCAAACTTCAAGCGGCTGTTCGAATGGCATGCTGCAGGGCAACTGGCGCCTCGGATCGACCGGGTGCTGCCGCTTGCCGAGGCGTCCGAGGCGCTGCAGGCGTTGGCCGAGCGCCGAGTTATCGGCAAGATCGTGCTCACGACGCAGACCGAGAGAGGGTCGGATCGGATCCCACAAGCTGCGCCAGGTGCTCTGGTCAACTCCGCTTCTTAGGGGCGATAGGGCTAAGTGGAGAGGCGGCTCAGGGCGGCGGGGCGGCAAGCTAACGCTCGGGCTGCCGCATCCGAACAGGGCGAACTTCCGGCGCACGGCCTCGATACCGTCCGTTGGCAGCGTGGTGGCGAGCGGCTGCAGACTGTGTCTCGCGATCAATCCGCATAGCGGAATTAATTTCCGATTTTCTTGACGCTTTTCACCCCCTGTGCAAGCATTTGCCCAAGAGCTGCAATCGTGGCGCTCACCTTTGGAGAAGGTGACCGCAAGCAGCCGGCGAAGGGCCGCCACAGGCGGCACTCGAACCACCTGGGAGGATAGTCTGGAATGTGCAGCGCCTTCGCGCGGTGTGTCGCCAGCGCCATTCTGAGCGTCGGTATGACCGCCCCCGTCGCAGCCAGCGACCTGACCTTGCCACCGACGATTGCTTGGAGCGCCTATCCGACGGGGACCAGCGGCTATAGCCAAGCCGTGGCGATCGGAAGCGTCTTGCAGAACCAGTACAGAGTAAACCTGCGGGTGGTGCCGGGCCGCAACGACATAGCGCGTCTGGCACCGCTGCGCACCGGGCATGTGCAGTTTGCCGCTGGCGGTTCGGAGGCCATTTACGCTCAGGAAGGCATGCTGAACTTCGGCGTCGCCGACTGGGGGCCGACACCGATCCGCGGCGTGGTCTGGAACATCTCTGACGGCTGCTCTTTTACCTTCGGCACCGGAGCCGACGCCGGCATCGCCGCGCCGGCGGACATGCGGGGCAAGCGCCTGACTTACGTGAAAGGTGCGCCGTCGCTGAACAACGCGAGCCGGGCTCTGCTGGCCTATGCCGGATTGACCTGGGACGATGTCGAGATCATCGAGGTCGGAGGGTATTCAGCCTCGATTCAAGCTATTGTCGAAGGCCGTGCGGACGCCGCCGGCGGGTCCTGCAATTCAGCCAGCTTTCTGCAAGTCGAGGCTTCGCCGCGAGGGCTGCGTTTCGTGACTTTCCCGCGCGACGACGCCGAGGCGGTGGCGCGGGTGACGGAGATTCTGCCCTGGTACTTGCCACATGTCGCTACCGAGGGGCCGACTATCGAGCCTGCGCAGGGGATCGAGGTTTTCACGTCGCCCTATCCCTATCTGGTCGGTATGGCCGACACCGATGCGGATCTGGTCTACAACATGGTCAAGGCGATTGCCGAGCAGTTCGAAGAATATCGCGACGCCGCTCCCGGCGCTCAGGGTTGGGCGATGGATCGCCAGCATTTCGAAGCGGCTTTCGTCCCCTATCATGAAGGCGCGGCCCGCTACTACAAAGAGCAGGGCCTTTGGAGCGATGCTGCGGAAGCCCGACAGCAGCAGAATCTCGCCCGCCAGAACCTACTTTTGCAGGCTTGGGCGGATTACATCGCCGATCCTCCTTCCGACGCCGCCTTTGCTGAAGGTTGGATGAACAAGCGCGCAACTGTTCTTCAGGAGGCGGGCATGACGGTCATCGCCGAGCGTTGGTAGCGTCTCTTGACTGCGTCTCCGGCAGAAGCGGCCGCAGTTTACGCTCGCGCGGCTACAACTCGCGGAGACGGAGAGTCCTGACCGATCGCTTGGGCGCCGATCAACCGCACGAGTCGGTACGTCCAGGGACACGTGCTGAGGTACATGGTCGGCCCGGCGAAGCGGCGGCCGCTCGCTTTGGCCCGTGGTGCTCGCTTCGCGTCCAGAAACGGGGGGGTGAATGCCCAAACAGCAGGGTCTCATCTCTCCCCGTTCTGTCCCATCCCAAGCTCTCTCGTCCCAATCTGTCTCGTCCGGTCCGGGCACGTCCGGTGCGGCGGTGAAGACATCGTCGTCCTGTGGACCGGATGGGCGAGTCGCCGAATCGTCGGAGGTCAACTCGATCGAAGGCAGTCCCGACCCGTCGTCGCGGTACCGCAATCTCTCGGTTTCCTGGCAGGTGGTAGCAGCGGCACTGACCACTCTATCCATGTTGCTGGCGATCAATCAGATCTTCAACCTCGGCTTTCTCATCGGCCACGTCCTGCTCGATGCCCGCTACCTCTACCTCCTGACCGGCGCGACGCTGGCCATGGTCTTCATTTACTTTCCAGCCCACAGCGGCGCGCCCCGCGCGCGCGTGCCCTGGTACGACGTGCTGCTCGGCCTCGCAGTTCTCGCGGTCTGCGGTTACTTCGCTTGGAGTGCCGAGCGTATCGTTTCCGAAGCTTGGGAGTTCATGGCGCCACAGGTCGCCGTCTGGATCAGCTTCGCAGGATGGCTGCTTGTGCTTGAGGCGGGGCGCCGCGCCGGCGGCTTGCCCGTCTTCGCGATCGTCGCGCTCTGCTCCACATATCCACTCTACGCGGATCAGGTGCCAGCCTTTATCGCCGGCCTACCGATGGCGCTGCCGCAGGTGGCGAGTTTTCACATGTTCAGTGTCGAGAGTCTGCTGGGAATTCCGATGCAGGCCTTCGGGCTCCTGGTCTTCGGCTTTCTGGTGTTCGGCGTGCTCCTGTCCTTCACCGGCGCCGGGCCCTTCTTCATCAACCTGGCTTTCGCGCTTCTAGGCACCCGCCGCGGCGGACCGGCCAAGGTTGCGATTTTTTCCAGTGGTCTAATGGGTTCGATGAGCGGCGGGCCGGTGACCAACGCGCTAACCACGGGACCGCTATCGATCCCGGCGATGCGGCGGATCGGCTTCTCGCGCAGCTACGCGGCTGGGGTCGAGGCCTGTGCCTCTACCGGCGGCGTCCTGATGCCTCCGATCATGGGTGCGACAGCCTTCGTGATGGCCAACTTTCTTGGTATCAGCTACCTGGAGGTGGTGATCGCCGCAATCGTACCCTCGGCGCTCTACTACTTCGGCCTCTTCATGCAGATCGACGCCTATGCCGCGCGGCGCAACTTGCATGGCCTCCCCGCCGCTGAATTGCCGAGCGTGGTCGAAGTGTTGCGCCGCGGCTGGTATTTCCTGTTCGTCTTTGCGGTGCTGGTCTGGATGATGGTCGGTCTCAATCGCGAGGCCACGGCACCTTTCTACGCCGCCGCCCTGCTGCTGCTGATCAACCAGTTCACGCCCTACCGATTGACCCGCCGCCGCTGTGTTGAGCTGATGGCGCGGATCGGTCAGATGCTGGCTGAACTAGCAGGCATCCTGGCGGCAATCGGCCTGATCATCGGGGCGCTGCAGGTCACCGGGATGGCGGGTACCTTCACCAATAATCTCGTTCGCCTCGCCGGCGACGACCTTCTGGCCCTGGTGTTGATGGGGGCCTTAACAAGCTTCATCTTCGGTATCGGCATGACAGTGACGGCCGCCTATCTCTTCCTGGCGATCGTCTTGGCGCCGTCGTTGATCCGCTTTGGTATCGACCCTCTGGCCGCTCATCTCTTCTTGATGTACTGGGGCATGCTGTCCTTTATCACTCCGCCGGTGGCGCTGGCAGCCTTCGCTGCCGGATCCGTAGCCAACTGCTCGCCGATGAAGGCGGGTTTCCAGGCCATGCGCCTAGGGACGATCATCTACTTCATCCCGTTTTTCTTCGTCTTCAATCCTGCACTGCTGCTGCAGGGCGCCTGGGATGAGATCGCTGTGGTCGTTTCGACGGCCGTAATTGGGGTGATCTTCGTCGCCGCGGCATTGCAGGGATGGCTGATCGGTTTCGGCTCGCTCGGTCACGGACCGCTCGGGCTGATCGCGCGACTGCTGTTGGCTGCCGCTGGGTTGCTCTTCACCGCGCCCGGAGGTGATGCCTTGGGCCTCGGCGAAGGTGGATTGCTGCTGTTGTCTTCCGGCCTGCTCGCCATGGCGCTGCTCTTGTCCCGGCCGGCACGGCGGATGCGGCCGGCTGATAGAGCAAGCGAGAACGATATGCCCGAAGAAAACGATGCGTCGCGTGATGAGCCAGCAGGCTGATCACTTCGCCTAGAGGAGAGCGTCATGTTCCAGATGTCAGACCACGCCCAAGCCCTGCGGGAACAACTGCAGCGTTTCATGGACGAGTGGGTCTATCCGAACGAAGCGGTCTACCGCAGCCAACACGCCAACCTGGCATCGCCGTGGCAGTCGCCGCCGATCATGCAGGAAATGAAGGCGGTAGCTCGGGCTGCAGGGCTTTGGAATTTGTTCTTACCGCATAGTGAGGCAGAGGTTTACGGCGGGGCAGGGCTTAGCAATCTCGATTACGCACCGTTGTGCGAGATCATGGGCCGCTCCCTGATCGCGCCGGAGGTCTTTAACTGCAATGCACCCGATACCGGGAATATGGAGACACTATTCCTGTACGGTTCCGACGCGCAGAAGGAACAGTGGCTGCGTCCGCTGCTGGCAGGAACGATCCGCTCTTGCTTCTCGATGACCGAGCCGGACGTCGCGTCCTCCGACGCTACGAACATCCGTTGCTCGATCGTGCGTGACGGCGATCAGTATGTCGTGAACGGTCGCAAGTGGTGGTCGTCGGGGGGTAACGGCGAGCGTTGCGAGCTGGCGATCGTCATGGGTAAGACCGACCCCGATGCGCCCAAGCATCGCCAGCAATCGATGATACTGGTCCCACTCGACACGCCGGGTGTGCGGATCGAACGGCATCTCACGGTGTTTGGCTACGACCACGCTCCGCACGGCCATGCCGACATTGTCTACGACAACGTACGGGTGCCCGCGGAAAACATTCTGCTGGGCGAAGGCCGCGGGTTCGAGATTGCGCAAGGCCGGTTGGGTCCGGGGCGCATTCACCATTGCATGCGCCTGATCGGCTTGGCCGAGCGGTCGCTGGAGGCGCTCTGCGCTCGTGCCGTCGAGCGCGAAGCCTTCGGCCGTCCGCTGGCCGAGCAGGGTGGGTTGCGTCAGGATATCGCCCACGCCCGTTGCGCCATCGATCAGGCTCGTCTGCTTACCCTGAAAGCTGCCTCCATGATGGATACGGTCGGCAACAAGGCGGCGCGTCGTGAGATCGCGATGATCAAGGTTGTCGCTCCGCAGATGGCCTGTGATGTGATCGACCGCGCTATTCAGGTCCATGGCGGCGCCGGCGTCTGTCAGGACCACTTCCTGGCCGAAGCCTTCGCAAAGGCCCGTTCGCTTCGTCTGGCCGACGGACCGGATGAGGTGCACTGCGAGGCTATTGCCAAGTTGGAACTGAAGCCGCATCGCGCGGCGGCGCCGGTCGAGTCGGCGGCAGAGTAAGGGAGCGTATGGGGAATCACGATGTTCGATTTGAAGGACAAGGTCGCGGTTGTTACCGGTTCGAGCCGCGGTATCGGTCGCGCGATCGCCGAAGTTTTCGCACGCGCCGGCGCCAAGGTGGTCGTCTCGAGCCGCAGTCGAGAGGCTTGCGATCCGGTTACCGATCGGTTGCAGGCCGAGGGGTTGGCCGCGATGAGTCTGCCATGTCATATCGGCCGCAAGGAACAGCTTCAGACTCTGGTCGCCAGCACGCGCGAGGCCTGGGGCAGGATCGATGTGCTGGTCTGCAACGCGGCAATCAACCCCGCCTACGGGCCTTTGTCCGAGCTATCGGACGACGCCTTCGACAAGATCATGGGCACCAATGTCCGCTCGACCTTGCAGCTCTGCAATATGGTGCTCCCCGACATGGCCGCAGCGGGTGGCGGATCGGTCATTCTACTCTCGAGCATCGCTGCGCTGCGCGGCAACGGCGTGATCGGCGCCTACGGCATGTCCAAGGCGGCCGAGGCGGCCTTGGCGCGTAACCTTGCCGTCGAGTGGGGGCCCTCGGGAATTCGAGTCAACGCCATCGCGCCGGGCCTGGTCCGTACCGACTTCGCGCGGGCGCTCTGGGAGGACCCCGTGCGTCTGGAGCGCGCCGAGACACGCACGCCGCTGCGACGAATCGGCGAACCGGAGGACATCGCTGGTGTCGCGCTGTTCTTGGCCAGCGAAGCGGGTGCCTATGTCACCGGCCAGGTCATCGTCGCCGATGGCGGCGAGATGATCTCCTGAGTCGCCTGGCATGAATGTGGAGGACAGCCTGCAGGAGTCGATTCTGCCGGCCCATCGGTTCGATGAGACGGCGCTGAGGGCTTACCTGCACGGCCGTTTGGACGGAATCGAGCAGGGTTTGGAGCTGCGGCAGTTCCGCGGCGGGCAGTCGAACCCAACCTTTCTACTAACCACCGGTGGCGGTCAGCGTTACGTGCTGCGTAAGAAGCCGCCAGGCAAGTTGCTGCCGAAAGCCCATCAGGTCGAGCGCGAGTACCGGGTGATGGCGGCGCTGCGCCACACGTCGGTCCCCGTGCCCCGCATGCATCTTCTCTGCGAGGAGGCGGACGTGATTGGCACAGCCTTCTACATCATGGACTTTGTCGCAGGCCGAATCCTGGCGGATCCGGCCGCGCCGGGCATGACGCCGACGGAACGGCGCAAGAGTCGCCTTGCGATGGTCGACGTTTTGGCATCGTTGCATGCCGTCGACTGGCGCGACCTCGGCCTCGCCGACTTTGGCCGGTCCGAGAACTATCTCGCCCGTCAGGTCGCGCGTTGGTCGCAGCAGTATGCCGCTTCGCGCACCGGTGCGGTGATCCCGGCGATGGATTGGTTGACCGCTTGGTTGGCGGATAATTCGCCCCTCGAACGGCAGGAGGTTGCGGTGGTCCACGGTGACTATCGACCCGGTAACCTCGTTCTGCATCCCGATCGGCCCGAGCTGATCGCCATCCTCGATTGGGAGCTGTCGACTCTTGGTCATCCCCTGGCCGATCTCGCCTACTTCTGCCTGCCTTACCATCTGCCTGCAGGTCAGCCTGGTCTGCGCGGTCTGCGCGGTCACGATCTAAAGGCGCTGAATCTGCCGAGCGAAGCGGAGGTGTTGGCGACTTATGCCGACCGCAGCGGCCGGGCTGAGATCGGCGATTGGGGCTTCTTCCTCGCTTTCTCGCTGTTCCGTCTCGCTGCGATCCTGCAAGGCGTTGCGGCCCGCGCCGCCCAAGGCAATGCCAGCAGCGCCGACGCTAAGGAGGTCGGCGGCCGGGCGGGCCTGCTGGCCGAAGTTGGCCAGTCGATCGCGCAAGGGCGGGGCGCTGCAACCAGTAAAGGGGTCCGATGAGCGGTCGTCGCGACGAATCACCCGGCAACTATCAGACACGTATCTATTTAGGGGGCGCCAAGGGCGAGCGGCCCAGTCTCCCCGTGCGCTTGGAGGCGCTGGAACAGCTTGCACGGCAGCGCTTGTCGCCCGAGGCTTACTGGTATGTCGCCGGCGGTGCCGGCGAAGGGACCATGGCTGCCAACTTGGCGGCCTTCGACGACTACCGCCTAGTGCCGCGCATGCTGACTGACGTGTCGCGGCGCGACCTCGGACGGTCTCTGCTCGGCCGCCGCTTGTCGGTGCCCTTCCTGCTCGCGCCGGTCGGTGTGCAGGAGATCGTGCATCCCGAGGCCGAAGTGGCGGTCGCGCGAGGCGCCAAGGCAGCGGGCGTACCGATGATCCTTTCTACCGTGGCCTCGCGTTCGCTGGAGGAGGTCGCGGCGGCGCTCGGTGACGCGCCGCGATGGTTCCAGCTCTATTGGCCGAACGACGATGCGCTGGCCGCCAGCCTGATGCAGCGGGCGGAGGCTGCCGGCTACGAGGCGATCGTGGTCACGCTCGATACCAAGATGATGGCTTGGCGCGAGCGGGACTTGGATAACGCTTACCTACCCTTCCTGAGCGCCAAGGGGTTGGCGAACTACACCAGCGACCCCGTGTTTCGCGCGGCACTGGATGTGCCGCCGGAGGCGGATCCGCGCGCTACTGTGCGCCACTGGTCCAACGTCTTCGCGGCTCCCGGACGTACTTGGGCGGATCTGGAGCGATTGCGCCGGTCGACCAGGCTGCCGATTCTGCTCAAGGGCGTTCTGCATCCGGACGACGCACGCCGGGCGGTGGAAGCCGGCGCCGAGGGTGTGGTCGTCTCCAACCATGGCGGTCGTCAGGTGGACGGCTCGATTGCTGCGCTCCATGCCCTGGGTCCGGTCGCCGAGGCCGTTTCCGGGCGTATCGCCGTTCTGTTCGACAGCGGTGTTCGCAGCGGCGCAGATGTCCTGAAGGCAATTGCCCTCGGTGCCGATGCCGTCCTGCTCGGTCGCCCTTACGTTTGGGGGCTTGCCTGCGAAGGTGCAGATGGGGTGACGGAGGTTGCGCTGCGTCTTTTGGCGGATATCGACTTGTCGCTCGCATTGACAGGCGCCGATGCGCTGGATCGGTTGGACAGGACATGGTTGGCGCCGCGCTTTGTTAATTCCGCTTTGCAGAATTAATTTCCAATATCTTTGCGCCACTCAAGGTCATGCGCCATACTGGCAGCCAAACGCCATTCCGACACAATGCAGCGGGCCGTCGCGCGACAGCCAACCAAGAGGGAGACATGGACAAAGTCGTCAAAGACGCGACTGCTCCGGTTGGTGGCCAGCAGCGCGACGGTATCGGTCTCATCGCGATCGATAGCCCGCCGGTCGACGCGCTCGGTCACGGGGCGCGCGCTGCACTCGGAGCGGCGCTCAACCAAGCGGTGGCTGACGGGCGCGTCGAGACAGTGGTGCTCAGGGCTGCGGATCGTACTTTCCCGGCCGGCGCCGATATCCGCGAGTTCGGTAAACCGGTCCCGCTATTGGCTCGGCCGACCGAGAGCGGTGGTGGTTTCGGCGATTTTGAGATGCTCGCCCTTTAGTCCAATGCTGTTCCAAGCGTAGCGGCGCCCGATGCCCTACCGCTGATCTTTACTTTCTGGAGCTCGCTCATGTCCTCCGACGCCGTCATCGTCTCGACCGCGCGCACGCCGATTGGAAAGGCCTTTCGGGGTGCCTTCAACGCTACGCACGGTGCCCGGCTCGGCGGTCATGCGCTGCGTCATGCCGTCGAACGGGCTGGGGTCGAGCCCGGTGAAGTCGAGGACGTTGTGATGGGCTGCGGACTGCCGGAAGCGGCGACTGGTAAGAATATCGCCCGGCTCTGTGCGATGCGCGCGGAGCTGCCGGTCAGCGTGGCCGGTACGACGGTCAATCGCTTCTGCAGCTCCGGTTTGCAGGCGGTCGCCTTCGCCGCCCAGCGCGTTGTGGTCGACAAGGTGCCGGTGATGGCTGCGGGGGGTGTGGAGTCGATCAGCCTGACCCAGGCCAACCTCAACCAAACCCATATTGAGGAGCCCTGGTTGAAAGAGCATCTGCCGGCGCTATGGATGCCGATGATCGAGACGGCCGACATCGTCGCTGAGCGCTACACTGTCAGCCGCGCCGACCAGGATGCCTATGCTCTGGAAAGCCAACAGCGCACCGCGAAGGCTCAAGAGGCTGGCCGTTTCGACGCCGAGATCGTGCCGCTTGAGACCGTCAAGTCGGTCAAGGACAAGCAGACCGGTGCGGCTAGTGAAGAGCGGGTGAGGCTAGAGCGTGACGAATGCAACCGCCCGGGCACCACGCGCGGCGGGCTCGAGGCCCTGGAGCCTGTGCGCGGCGCGGACCAGTTCATCACCGCCGGTAACGCCAGCCAGTTGTCTGACGGCGCCTCGGCTTGTGTGGTGATGGACGGCAAGCTGGCCGAACGGCGAGGTCTGCGGCCGCTTGGGATCTTCCGCGGTCTGGCGATCGCCGGCTGCGAACCCGACGAGATGGGTATCGGTCCGGTTTTCGCTGTGCCGCGACTTCTGGAGCGCAATGGCCTGAAGGTGGACGACATCGACCTGTGGGAGCTGAACGAGGCCTTCGCCTCTCAGGTGCTCTATTGCCGCGATCGTCTGGGCATTCCCCAGGAACGGCTTAACGTGAACGGCGGCTCGATCTCGATCGGCCATCCTTACGGCATGACCGGCGCGCGTATGGTCGGCCATGCGCTGATCGAGGGGCAGCGGCGCGGCGCCCGCTACGCGGTTGTCACGATGTGTGTGGGCGGTGGCATGGGCGCGGCTGGCCTTTTCGAGGTTGCCTGAGCTCGATGCCGGTAGGGAGGAAAAATAGATGGACCTGCACTACACGCCGGAAGAGGAGGCCTTCCGAGAGGAGATCCGTGACTTTCTGCGCGAAAAGCTGCCGCCGGAGCTGGCCGCCAAGGTGCGCGGCGGCAAGCGCCTGACCAAGGCCGACCATGAGCGCTGGCATGCGATCCTGTCGGCAGCCGGCTACCTAGCCGTCAACTGGCCGAGGGCCTATGGTGGGACCGGTTGGTCCCCGGTGCAGCGCCATATATTCGACGAGGAGACAGCGGCGGCGGGTGCCCCGGCAGTGCTGGCTTTCGGCGTCAATATGGTTGCGCCTGTGCTCATGAAGTTCGGCACTCAGGCTCAAAAAGACTATTACCTGCCGCGCATCCTCGACGGCAGCGATTGGTGGTGCCAAGGCTACTCCGAACCCGGTGCCGGATCAGATTTGGCCGGTTTGAAGACCCGCGCCGAGCGGGACGGGGAGCACTATGTGGTCAACGGGCAGAAGACCTGGACCACCTTGGGACAGTACGCCAACAAGATTTTCTGCCTCGTCCGCACGGACCCCCAGGCGAAGAAGCAGGAGGGCATCTCTTTCCTTCTGATCGACATGACCACGCCTGGTATCACGGTGCGGCCGATCATCACTCTGGACGGCGGGCGCGAGGTCAACGAGGTCTTCTTCGACAACGTGCTTGTGCCGGTTGAGAACCTGGTCGGCGAGGAGAACAAGGGCTGGCCCTGCGCGAAGTACCTCTTGACCCACGAGCGCACTGGAATTGCCGGCATTGGTCAAGCCAAGGCGGCACTGCAACACCTTAAGAGCGTAGCGGGGCGGCAGCTCAAGCATGGTCGACCGCTGACCGAAGACCCGACCTTCGCCCGACGTATCGCGCGCGTCGAGATCGACCTGATGGCGCTGGAGACGACCAACCTGCGGGTCATCGCGGAGGCACAGAGCGGTGGGGCGCCGGGGGCGGAAAGCTCTCTACTCAAGATCAACGGGAGTGTCCTGCGGCAGGAGATTACGGATCTGCTGCGCCGCTCTGTCGGACCCTACGCTCTGCCGTTCCTCAGCGAGCTGATGGATGCGGAGACCAACCAGACGCCGGTCGGCCCGGCTGAAGCGGCACCGCTGGCCGCCGAGTACTTCAACCGGCGTAAGCTGTCGATCTACGGCGGCTCCAACGAGATCCAGAAGACGATCGTCGCCAAGGCGATCCTGGGTCTGTGACGTGGGGGACCTGAACCATGCGTTTCACCCTAAGCCAGGAGCAGGCGTTGCTCCGCGATACCGTTGCCCGCCTGGTCCGCGAGCGTTTCGGCTTCGAGGCACGTCTGAAGACGCTTGAGAGCGCTGCGGGTTTTGACCGCGACGTCTGGCGCGAGTTCGCGGAGATCGGTTTGCTCGGCGCTCCCTTCGGCGAAGAGGTGGGCGGTTTCGGCGGCGGCGGTGTCGAGCTGATGACCGTGATGCGGGAACTTGGTCGTGGCCTGCTGCTCGAACCCTATCTGGCCAGTGTGGTGCTGGCCGGCAGCCTGATCGAACGTCTCGGCACGCCTGAGCAGTGCAGCGATTATCTAAGGCCGATGATCGCCGGGGAGGCCTTGCTGGCCTTCGCGCATGGCGAACCGGACTCGCGCTACGCTCTGGAACAGGTGGCGACCCGTGCAGTCGCCACGTCTGGCGGCTGGCGTCTTGACGGCCGTAAGTCGGTGGTTCTGCATGGCGGAGAGGCCAACACTTTGGTGGTTTCGGCGCGCACTGCCGGAGCGCAGGACGACGAGAAGGGGATCGGTCTCTTCCTGCTGCCGTGCGATGCCATGGGTCTGAGCCTGCACCCTTACCCCACCATCGATGGGCTGCGTGCGGCGGAGTTGGAGCTCGATGGTGTCGTCATTCCGGCCGAGGCAGCGCTCGGGGAGCCGGGCACCGCCTATTCCGCTATCGAGGCGGCTGTCGCCCGCGGTCTCGTTGCCCTTTGCGGCGAGGCGGTCGGGGCGATGGAGACCTGCTGCGACATGACCCTCGACTATCTGAAGCAGCGTAAGCAGTTTGGCGTCACCATCGGCTCTTTCCAAGTTCTGCAGCATCGCATGGTCGATCTGCGCGGCCTGTTGGAGCAGGCGCGCTCAATGGCGATCTTGGCGGCCGGTCGTTTGGACGGGGAGCGTGCGGAACGCGAGCGTGCTGTTAGCGCCGCCAAGAACCTCATCGGCCGCGCCGGACGGACAATCGCCGAGGAGTCTATCCAGCTCCACGGTGGGATAGGCATGACCTGGGAGTATGCGCTGCCGCACTTCGCCAAGCGACTGGTGATGATCGATCATCTGCTCGGCGACGAAGACCATCACTTGGACCGTTTCGTAATGCTGGAGCGTGCCGCGTCAGCAGCGCCACCGCTCTCCGCGGTAAACTGAAGCCGACATTCGGGCACGCCCCGATCCCGCGATCGGTGTCCGCCTTTCCCGTCCCCCAACTTACTGCTGCCCGAGAGGGCCGCACCGGAGGCCAAATTATGAGTGACGGCAAACGCATCCTTCTGACCGCTCATCCCGAAGGAATGCCGGACGAGACGCATCTGCGTCTCGAGCCGATGGCGATCCCGCGCCCCGGCCCCGGCGAGCTTCTGTTGCGCACCGTCTATCTGTCTCTTGATCCTTACATGCGCGGCCGAATGAATCCGGCGAAGTCTTACGCTCAGCCTGTAAAGCTAGGTGAGACCATGGTCGGCGGTACTGTCTGCGAAGTGATCGAAAGTCACCTGGATGGCTTTGCTGCAGGCGACCTCGTGCTGGCGGCGGCCGGCTGGCAAACCCACGCTTTGTCCGACGGGACCGGCCTCCGCAAACTCGATCCTAGGGCGGCACCTGTCACCACGGCGCTGGGGGTGATGGGAATGCCGGGTCTCACCGCCTATGTCGGCTTGCTCGACCACGGCCGCCCGAAGCCGGGCGAGACGGTGGTGGTTTCGGCCGCCGCGGGCGCGGTCGGTCAGATCGTCGGGCAGATCGCGAAGCTACAGGGGTGCCGCGTCGTCGGCGTCGCCGGAGCCCCGGACAAATGCGCGTACGTTGTCGAGGAGCTGGGTTTCGACGCCGCAGTGAACTATCGCGACGTCGACTTTGCCAAGCGGTTGTCACAGGCCTGTGACGGCGGTGTGGACGTCTACTTCGAGAATGTCGGCGGTGCGGTGTTCAACGCGGTCTTGCCGTTGATGAACGACTTTGGCCGCATCCCGGTCTGCGGCCGCATCGCCCACTACAACAACGCTGCCTCGGACAAAGGCGCTGAAGGCGGCGCCAGTGAGCTGGTCCGGACCATGGGCTTGGTCCTGGTGCGCCGCTTGACCCTGCGCGGCTTCATCGTCTCCGATCATGCCGACCGGCTGGATGACTTTCTGAGGGATATGGGTGAGTGGCTGCGCTCCGGTCAACTCCGTTACCGCGAGGATCTAGTCCAAGGTCTGGAGTCTGCCGTCGGTGCATTCCAGGGTCTGCTGGAGGGACGTAACCGCGGTAAGTTGCTGGTTCAGGTCGGGACGGACCCGACCCTTCAGCCTGCTTGACGGTTTCGGCATGACGACCGCGCGTTTCACCAAGGGCGCTTTGGCGCCGGCTGGACCGGCGGGCTGCCTCACCCCGAATGTCGTAATGCTGGCGAGGAAGCTGCTTCGTGACTTCTAACCTGCAGAGTTCGCCCGAGGATCCCGGCACGCTGCCGCGCGTGTTGATTGTTGGCGCCGGTGCCGTCGGGGCCTTCTATGGCGCCTTGTTACATCGCGGCGGCGCGTGTGTCGAAGTGGTCGCGCGCTCCGATGCCGCGGTCGTGCGGGCCGACGGCTACCGGATCGACAGTCCGCTCGGCGATCTCTCCTTCCGGCCGGCGGCTGTTTATGACGCGGTCGAAGCGGCTGCCGCGGCGGTCGGGCAGACCGGTCCGGACTACCTGGTGCTGGCCGTCAAGGTGCTGGACGATCTCGACCGTGCCGCCCTGATCAAACCGGCCGTGAGGTCCGGCACCGCTATTGTTCTGATCGAAAACGGTATCGACATCGAGGCGCCGATCGCCGCGGCTTTCCCACAGGCGACACTGATCAGCGGCATTGCCTTTATCGGCGCCTGTCGCACCGCACCTGGTCGGATTCACCATCAAGCCTTCGGTCGATTGGTGTTGGGCGACTATCCCGGCGGCATCGGTTCGGCCAGCCGCCGTTTCGCCGCGCTGCTGGAGGCGGGTGGCATGGCCGGCAAGCTGACTGACTCCGTGGTTACGGAGCGCTGGCGGAAATGCGTCTGGAACGCTGCTTTCAATCCGGTCTCGGTGCTAGCGGGAGGAGCCGACACCCGCAGCCTGCTTGCCGTGGACGAGTCGTTGTTGCGGCTTCTGATGCAGGAGGTTTGTAACGTTGCCGCTGCTGAAGGCCATCCGCTGCCTGAGAATTCGGTGTCCGCCAGTTTGGCTAAAACCAGAGACATGCCGGCCTACAAGACCAGCATGGCGCTGGACTTCCTCGCCGGTCGGCCGCTGGAGACAGAGGCGATCCTTGGCAATGTGGTGCGGGCTGCCACGCGCTACGATCTGGCGGTGCCGCATCTGCGTACGCTCTACGGCCTGCTGCGCCTGCGCGCCGCTGGACCGGCGACCTAGAGCGAAGCCGATTGGAGTTCAGATCGCGTAGCTCGGGTCTTTGCGGTCGAGCGGGCGGCGAGGTCGACGCGGATGGCCCACTCCTCCGCGCTGATCCCGGCCACTGCAGTTTGCGGTGGGAGATGGATCATGATTGGGGTTCCTGATCAGCGCTGTGGTCGCTTCGCAATGGCGCGGAGTCGCGGAGGACGCCCTCCGACGTCTCGCTGCCGCGGCGTAGGCGAAAGGTTCCCGTGCCGATGCCCAGCAGGGCGCCGTCCGGGCCCAGGACCTCGCCGCTGCAGGAGTAGATGCGCCGGCCGCGTGCCTGCAGTCGGCCGATCGCGCGCACCTGTCCACCGCTGCACTGACCGGTGAAGTTTGTGCTCATCGAGAGGGTGACCGAGCGGCGAACCCGGTCGGGATGGGGACAGTAGAGCCCAGTCAGGCTCATCGCCTGGTCGAGCAGCGATGAGATCACCCCACCATGCAGGACGCCGCTGCGGTTGGTGTGGCGCTCGTCCACCTCCAGGGCCAGCACACAGTGGCCGTCGCTCCACTCCGCAACACGGAAGCCGAGGGTGATCTGGAAGCCGACCGGCGCTTCGCCCGGGAGGTCGGCGGCATCGGGAACGTCGCTCGCTTGTCGGTGCGGTCTATCGTTCATGACAAGCTCGCTCAGAAGAGCACGCCGGGCAGCCAGATGGCGATTTCGGGAAAGACCATCACGATCGCCATCGCCAGAATCATCACTGCCACGTAGGGCACCACCGAGCGGTAGATGTCCCCCATCTTGATCGAGGGCGGCACGATTCCCTTCAGGTAGAAGAGATTGAAACCGAAGGGGGGCGTCATGTAGCCGATCTCCATGTTGATGATGAAGAGAATACCGAACCAAACTGGATCGAAGCCCAAGGCGACGACTACGGGCAGGAAGACCGGTAATGTGATCAGCATGATACCCAGTGGGTCGAGCACCATGGCCATCAGGAAGATCACGACCTGAAACAAGATGATTGTCGCCCAGGGACCGCCAGGGATATCGGAGACCAGATCCTGTACCAGGTCTTGCGCCCCCATGCCCTGGTAGGCGGAGCTGAAGGCGTGGGCGGCAAAGAGGATCCAAACGATCATGCCAGTCAGACGGAAGGTGCGCAGGCTGGCGTCGCGGATCAGGTCCCAGTTCAACCGACGATGCACGGCGGCCGAGATGAGCGCGCCGGCAACGCCCAGCGCGGCAGCCTCCGTCGGTGTGGCGATGCCGCCCATGATCGAGCCGAGCACCATGACGACGATCAGGATCGGCAGCGTGACGGCGCGCAGGGCGACCAGCTTTTCGCTCCAGCTGCCGCGCTCGTCGGGCGGTAGCGCCGGGCCGAGGTGCGGCTGTAGCCGGCAGCGCAGCGCGATGTAACCGGAGATCAGAACCAGCAACAACAGGCCAGGCAGCACGCCGGCGGCAAACAGCTTGCCGACCGAGGTTCCGGTGATCAGGGAGTAGAGGATCATGATGATCGACGGCGGGATCAGAATGCCGAAGCCGCCGCCGGCATTGATGCAGCCGAGCGCCAGTTCCTTGTCGTAGTTGCGCTCGAGCATGCGGGGCAGGGCGATGGTGCCCATGGTCACCACGGCTGCGCCGCTGATGCCGCACATTGCGCCGAAGATGGCGCAGATGCCGACGGTGCCGATCGCGAGACCGCCGCGCAGGCCGCCCCACCAGAGATGCATCATGCTGTAGAGGCTCTGGGCCACGCCGGCGCGTTCCAGCACCATCGCCATGAAGACGAACAGCGGGATCGCCAGGAGTGTGAAGCTGCCCATGGTGCCCCACATTTGCGAGGCCACCATATAGAAGGCGCCTGGCCCCCAGGTGAGATAGAGAAACACCACCGAGACTCCGCCCAGCACGAACACCAGCGGCAGCCCGAGCAGCAAGAAGAAGATCAACGCCCCGAAAAACGCAACGGTCAGGAGTTCCAGGCTCACGAGGCGTCCTCCGCTGGCGTGGCCTGTGGCTCATGCGGTGGTGCCGTGCTGAACAGGGCTTGCAGATCGATGATGAGCTTGGCCAGTCCCTGCAGCAACAGCAAGGTCGCGGCTATCGGGATCAGGAGCCGTAGCGGCCAAACCGGCGGATTCCAGGCCGACATCGAGTGTTCGAGTCGCCCCACCGACTCCCAGGCCATAGAACTGCTGAAGTACAGCAGCGCCCCGACGAAAGCGAACAGCAGGGTCGAGGTCAGGACGTCGACCGCGGCGCGCAGACGCGGAGGTAGCCGGCCATGCAGGATGTCGACGTTGGCATGCCCCCCGTGAGCCAGCAGGAAGCCGCCCGCCAGCAACACGTAAGTGCCGAAAAGCATCTGGGCGAGCTCGTTGGTCCAGACCGTCGGGGACCCTGCGAGGTAGCGTAAACCAACCTCCAGCAGAAGTAGGAAGAAGATCGGAATGACGAGGTAAGCGCTCAAGCGTCCGACGCGATCGTTGAGGGCGGTCACCGCGTCGACGTAGCGCGACAAGACGCGCATGACGTTGCTCCTGAAGGGAAGGGGACGGCGGTAGCGCATCTTCGGCAAGAGCTGCCCCGGCTCGCCGGTGGCGGACCGGGGCTAAGCCTTACCGTTGGATGTAGCCGAGGTCTGCCAGGAAGGACTTGAGCTTCTCAAGCGCCTCGGCTGCCATTTCGCTCTTTTCGGCTTCCTTGTCCCAGGCCGCCGTTGCGGTCGCTGCGAGATGCTGGGTGACCTCGTCGGGCAGGCGGGCGACTTGGACGTCTTGTTCGGCGATCGCCGCCGCCAACGCAATCTGTTCCTTGTAGGTGTACTCGTTGGTGCGGAACCAGAACTGCTCCTCGAGCGCGTTCAGGAGAATGTCTCGAAGGTCCTCAGGCAGTGCGTCTATCGCGTCCTGGGAGATCACGAAGGCATCGGTTCCGGCGATGTTGAGGGCCGGCTGCACATGGTATTTCGCGACCTCGTAGAGCCCCATCGACTTGGCTCCTTGGGCCGCGCCCCAATGAGCGCCGTCAACCACACCGGTGGCCAATGCCGGATAAAGCTCCGGGCCGGGCAGATAGGTCGCGGCCGCTCCGGCCTCCGTCAGGAACTCCTGCAACGCTCCGGATGAGCGGATTTTCAGGCTCTCGAAGTCGGCCAGAGACTCGATCGGCGCCTTTACCACCATTTCTGTCGGATAGACTTTGTCGGTGGCGTAGAAAACGCCGTGCTCAGCGGCCTCGGTGCGAATCATCTCTTCGAAGCCGAGGTTCTTGTGAAAGTAGGCGGCTTCCCAAGTGTTGCGGAAAGCGAAGGGAAGGCCAGAGGCGATTCCGGCGACGGAGACGCGGTCACGGATATAGGCCGGCGAGATAGTGCCCATCTCGATGATGCCGCGGCTCACGGCGCTGAAGATTTCTCTGGCCGGGAACAGGGCGCCGGCTTCGTGGAGCTGTAGGACGAAGCGACCGTCCGTGCGGGCCTCCAAAGTGGCTTTGAGCCGTTCCAGGCTGTCGGAAAAGGAGCTCGATGCGCTCGGCCAGTGGCTTTGTACCCTCCAGCGAACCGTGTCTTGTGCGTCGGCGGGTGCAGGTGCGGCGACGAAGGCGGTCGCGACCGCCGCAGCCGCCAGGGCCGCCACCTTGAACGTGGTCATCAGAGTCATCGGAGATCCTCCCTGGCCGCCCCTCTTGACCGGGGAGGCGTTGTATCGGCGTGCCGACATGGCAGCGCTCAAGAATTCTGCAATGCAGAATATATTTTTGATTAAGCCTAGGAGAGTGGTTCGCCCGGTGTCAACGACTGCGGAACAAGATCGCGAGAAAGGTGCAATGGACGGGTAGAACGACCACGCGACGGCAGCGGAATTCTGCAAAGCAAAATGTTGTTCCGCGCTATTTGCGGTTTCAGCATTTTTCATGCCAATCTTGTCAAGTCGACAACGCGGTTTTGCGCCTTCCCGCGCGTGACCGGCCTCCCTCATCTGCTACCTCCAGCCCGAGCGAAACTCGGTTTCAGAGTCGCATCCGGAGTTTCAAAGATGGAAAGCCGTCCCGAAACGAGCAGTGACTCGAAGACCGCCAGGCTGGACGCCTCAGGTGCTCAGACCTATCCCGCAACTGATCGACCGCGAGCGGTCACCGTTCCGGGGGAGACGTTTCTTAATCTGACCGAGGCGGTTCGCTGCCTGGCGGCCGCGAGACCCGATCATTTGGCTCTGATCGATGGGGATCAGCGTCTGACTTGGCGCGATCTCGGAAGCCTGGTCGGCCGGGTGACCGCGCGCTTGCGATCTCATGGATTACGGCGCGGCACGATGGTGGCCAGCCTTGCCGAGAACTCGGCTGCACACGTTGCGGTCTATCTCGGCGCTCTCGGCGCTGGGGCTTGCATGGTTCCGCTGCCGACCGGCGCTCACGAAGCGGCGCTGGGCCGCATGGCGCTGAACTGCGATCCGGCTCTGCTATTCGCCTCGATCAACCAGAGCGAAGTTGCAAGACGGCTTGGACCGTCGGTGGTGGACCTTGACGATTTGGAGACGTGGCTCGGCGAGGCGATACCGGACAGTCAGGAAAACGATCTACCTGAACCGGTCGGTCCCGACGATCTGTTCGATATGATTTACAGCTCCGGCACCACAGGTACGCCAAAGGGTATTCTGCACGATCACCGCTTTCGTAGCCGACAGGTTATGCGCATGGCCAACCACGGCCTGAACGGTGACGCGATCTGTCTCATGTCGACGCCGCTTTACTCGAACACGACGCTGGTGGCGGTCCTGCCGGTCCTGGCCTATGGCGGCACGCTCGTGGTGATGCGCAAGTTCGAGACTCAGGGCTTTCTGCGCTTGGCCGAGCGGCACCGGGTCAGCCACGCCATGCTGGTGCCGGTACAGTACCGACGTATCCTGGATGACCCCGATTTCGGTCGTTTCGACCTCTCCGCCTTTCGCGTCAAGCTCTCGACCAGTGCCCCGTTGCCGGCGGCGACGATCCGGGCAGCGCTGACGCGCTGGCCGGGCAAGCTAATCGAGATCTACGGTATGACCGAAGGCGGAATCAGCACCATGCTCGACTGCGCGGCACACCCGGACAAGCTTGATACCGTCGGCCAGCCGGTTGCCGGGGCCGAGGTTCGCATTCTCGACTCCGAAGAACGTCCGCTGCCGCCGGGCGAGATTGGCGAGGTGGTGGGGCGCTCGCCGACCATGATGGTGGGCTACCATAAGTCGCCCGAGAGCACGGCCGTGATTCTCTGGCGCAGTCCGGAGGGTGAGGATTTTCTGCGCACCGGCGACATGGGTCGTCTGGATGCCGATGGCTTTCTCACCCTGCTCGACCGCCGCAAGGACATGATTCTCTCCGGCGGCTTTAATATCTATGCCGCCGACCTGGAGCAGGTGTTGCTGGCGCATCCTGATGTCGCAGAGGCTGCGGTCATCGCGGTGCCTAGTCACCGCTGGGGGGAAACGCCGTTGGGTCTGGTGGCGCTTGGAGCCGGAGCAACGGTCTCTGCCGAGGCGCTGCGTGACTGGGCCAACGCGCACCTGGGTAAGACTCAGCGGCTGGCGGCCGTCGAGATCCGCGAGAGCTTGCCACGCAACGCGATCGGTAAGGTGTTGAAACGCGAACTGCGCGCGCCTTATTGGCTGGAGGCGACGACCTAACATGATCTGCGATTCGCCTTGGCGTTGGGACGGAGGCAGCCGGAGATGACCGTCGTTCTCTTGGTGCGCCACGGTCAGGCGCGTTTCGGTACCAGCAACTACGATCGCCTCAGCGAGCTTGGCGAGCGGCAAGCCAGGCTCACCGGGGCGCATTTGGCGCGCGAGGGGCGGTCCCTCGCGACTGCGCTCAGCGGCGCACTGGTTCGTCAGGCCGAAACCGCGCGCCAGGCTTTGTCCGGCTGGAATTCAGACTTGAGAGCTGCGGCAGATCCTCGCTTTGACGAGTATCCGGCCGATGCCCTGTTCGACGCTTACCTGCCGCTGGCGGCCGCGCGAGATCCGCGATTGAATCAGCCGATGGCGGCACTGCAGGCCGATCCCCGGTTGTTTCACTATGCCCTGACCGCGGTGACCGGCCTCTGGGCCGACGGCACTCTGCCGGCGCCGCGGCAAGAGGAGCCGGCGGCCTTCGAGAACTGGCAGGACTTCCAGGCACGGGTGCGCAATGGACTGGAGGATCTGATGGTCGCCTCTGCGCCCCACGACACCGCAGTGATTTTTACGTCGGGCGGGGTTATCGGCACGGCGACGGCGCTCGCCTTGGGCCTCGACGGACAGGCTGCCATGGCACTCGGTCACCGTACGCTGAATGCCGGGATCACCGAGCTTCACTATGGTCGCAACGGCTTCGCGCTTGTTGGCTTCAATACGGTGGCGCACCTGCGCTTAGCCGGCGGCGAGACCTTGATCACCTATCGATAAACTGCATAGCGAAATATATTTCCGTAATTCTTGACCACTTTCGCCCCCTATGCGACGTTCGAACGCTATCGGGAGGACATGCCGGTGAAGTTCTCGGATAAAGTCGTTCTGGTCACCGGTGCAGCGAGCGGTATAGGCCGTGCTGTCGTTACCCGGCTGTCCGCTGAGGGTGCAGCGACTGTTCGCGTAGATCTGGCGGCCGAGGCGCTGAAGGCGGCTGGCTCCGACGTCTCGGTGGGTGCGGATTCCGATCTGGTTTGCACCCTCGATGTCGCCGACGAATCGTCGGTCGCCCGAGCCGTCGAGACGGCGCTGCAGCGGTTCGGACGTATCGACGTTCTCTGCAACAACGCCGGCATCGCATCCAGTCGCAAGACGGCGACCGAGGACGAGCCAGCGGAATGGCAGCGAGTGTTTGCCGTCAACCTGTTGGGTGCCGTTCACTTCACCAAGCATGTCGGTCGTGCGATGGTGACGGCTGGACGCGGCGCCATCGTCAACACCGCTTCGGTTGCTGGGGTGCGAGCCGGTGCTGGCGGCAATGCCTACAGCGCGTCGAAAGCCGCTTTGATCAACTTTACTCAGACCTCCGCCTGCGATTTCGGTGCCCACGGGATCCGGGTTAATGCGGTCTGCCCTGGCCTGATTGAGACGGGAATGACTCAGTCCACCTTCGAATTGGCGCGGGAACGGGGCAAGGAAGATAGACTCGGCTCACGCTGCGAACTCCGCCGCTACGGTCGGCCCGAGGAAGTCGCGGCCGTCATCGCGTTCCTGGCGAGCGACGACGCCAGTTATGTCACTGGGCAGGCTCTGCCGGTCGACGGTGGGAACAGCGCGTCGCTCAATCTTCCAGGAATGAAAGTCTGAATCACAACGCGCAGCGGCGCGCTCGAGGAGAGGGAGCCTCACTGCATGTTCGATCGCCACTTCAAGGTCTGGCCTGCGCACGCTCCACACGGTTTGGAGTTACCGAATCAGACTCTGACAGCGAATCTGGCGATCACCGCATCACGCTTTCCCACGCGCACGGCGACGATCTATCACGGCCGCAGCCTGACATATGCCGACCTCCATGACCGGGTCGCGCGCCTGGCCGGTTTCCTGCAGCAGCGCGCCGGCGTCGCGAAGGGAGATCGGGTGCTACTGTTCATGCAGAACAGTCCGCAGTTCATCGTCGGCTACTACGCGATCTTGCGTGCCGATGCCGTGGTCGTCCCGGTGAACCCCATGAACAGGACTGCCGAACTCGAACACATTATCGGTGATACCGGCGCAGACGTCGGTCTGGTCGGACAGGAGTTGCTCGGCGAGGTGACGCCCCTTCTGAGTCCAAGGAAGACAGTGAGTGCTGAGCAGTCGAGCCAAGGAGCGTCCGAGGCACAGGCGTCCGGGCCGAGACTGGCCTGCGTTGTCGCCGCTGCCTATGCCGAGGCTGCCGATCCGGACTTCGATCTAAAGCTGCCGAACCCGCTCGATCAGCCGGCGCCGGCCGACTACGGCATCGTCGGTGTCGTGCGTTGGGCCGACGCGCTCGACTCGGGACTGACGGCCGGGCCGCCGCAAGCAAGCTCCGACGACCTCGCCGTGATCCCTTACAGTTCCGGTACCACCGGTCATCCCAAAGGCTGCATGCACACCCATCGCACGGTGATGGCGACCCTGGTCGGCGGAATCGCCTGGAACCCGATGGATGAGACTTCGATCAGCCTGGTCTCTTTGCCCCTGTTTCACGTGACTGGGATGCAGAACTCGATGAACGGTCCGATTTACGTTGGCGGCAGCATGGTTATCATGACTCGCTGGGATCGCGCTGCCGCAGCGGACTTGATACGGCGGTATCGCGTCACCCGCTGGCGCAGCATCTCGACGATGGCGATCGATCTGGTCAACGATCCGGACGCGGAATCCTACGATCTGTGCAGCCTCGAGATGATCGGCGGCGGCGGTGCTGCGATGCCCGATGCCATCGCCGCCCGCCTAAAGACCCTGACCGGACTCGACTACATCGAAGGCTATGGCATGTCGGAGACGATCGCCGCCACCCACATCAACCCGATCGATCGCCCGCGACGGCAGTGTCTCGGCATTCCGATCTTCGAGGTCGATTGCCGGGTTCTCGATCTTCAGGACGGGCGCGAACTCGGCCCCGACGCACCCGGCGAGATCGTCATCAACGCACCACAGGTGATGAAGGGCTACTGGAACAATCCCTCCGCCACTCGTGCCGCTTTCGTAGAGATCGATGGCAAACTCTTCTTACGCACCGGAGATATCGCCTACTACGACAAGGACGGTTACTTCTTCATGGTCGACCGCGTTAAGCGGATGATCAACGTGTCCGGCTACAAGGTCTGGCCGACCGAGGTGGAGGCGCTGATGCACCGCCACCCCGCGATCTCCGAAGTCTGCGTGATCGCGGCCTCGGACCGGCGTCGCGGCGAAAGCGTAAAAGCGGTCGTCGTGTTACGCGATGACGCCAAGGGCGCGATCGATGCGGAGGCGATCAAGCAGTGGTGCCGCGGCCTGATGTCTGCCTACAAGTGTCCACGCGTGGTCGAGTTCGTCGACAGGCTGCCACGCTCTGCCACCGGAAAGCTCCAGTGGAAGATCCTGCAAGAGCAGGAACGGGCGGGCGGTGCTCGGGCGATCCAATGAGCGACGAGCCCCCAGTAGTCGACGATCCGATGAAGGCCGCCCTCAACGCACGGTCGAACGCCCCGGGGGGCGAGCCGCGCTGTATCGGACGGCTGAGCGATCTGCCGGACCTAATCGGCGGCGAGCTGGGCCGAAGCGACTGGATGCCAATTGAATCGACGCGGATCCGGGCCTTTGCAGAGGCGACCGAGGATCGGCAGTGGATTCATCTCGATAAAGCGCGGGCAGCCACGGAGAGTCCCTTCGGGAGCACCGTCGCCCATGGCTATCTCACTCTGTCGCTGCTACCGCACCTCAGCGCTACGGCTTTTACGGTTGCGGAAGTCCGCTTGCGGGTCAACTACGGCCTGGGGCGTGTGCGCTTCCCGGCACCGGTTCTCTCAGATAGCCGCATTCGGGCCCGCTTTACGCTGGCGGATGCGAGACCCCATGCCGCCAGCGGCGGTCTGCTGGTGACCCTGCAGGCCGTGGTCGACCTCGAGAGTGGAACGCGGCCGGCCTGTATCGCCGAGATGCTGGCACTCTACCTGGAATAGCCAGACCGGGAAGCCGCCGCCGCAGTCAGGCCCGGTCCCGGAGTTGATCCGGTTTGTCGGAGCCGGCGCAGCGGTGTAGGTAGGAGCAGTATGGGAGGAAGCGTCCTTGCATCGCCCCGTTGCAGCGTCGCTCTGATTTGCGCCGGAGAGCGATCCCAATATGAGGAAAAACCGTGAAGAAACGCCGTAACTACTCCGGGCCGAATATGGCGGGATTCGATACAGAAGAGCGTTTCGAGGGCGATCGCCAGTTCGTCTCAGCTCTCTACCGTGGGCTTAGGCTGCTGCGCTGTTTTCGTCCTTCGGACAGCGGCGGGCTTGGCAATCTCGAACTGGCGCAGCGCAGCGCTCTGCCGAACTCGACCGTCTCGCGCTTGACTTATACCCTCAGCAAGTTGGGTTACCTGATCTACGACGAGAGCAACGGCCGCTACCGCATGGGCGTACCGGTGCTCAGTCTCGGTTATGCCTGCCTCGGCGGTATGAAAATCCGTGAAACCGCTCAGGTCTACATGCAGGAAATGGCGAGCAAATCCGGCGGTGGTGTGCTGGTGGCGCTTGGTGCGCGCGATGGGTTGAGCATGACCTACGTTGCGTGCGCGCGCTCCGAAGGTTTGGTCTCGCTGCAGCTCGCTGTCGGCTCGCGCATCTCCTTGGCGCGCTCTGCCATTGGGCGCGCCTATCTCGCCGGAGCCGGCGAAGAGGAGCGAGGCTACTTGATGGAGCGAATCCGCGAGCGCGTCGGGCCGGAGCGCTGGCCGCAGATGGAGGAAGAGATTCTGGACGCGCTGGAGCAGGTGCGCAGCAAGGGATTCTACACCAACCTAGGTCAGTGGCAGCCCGATGTGCACGCCGTAGCCGTACCCTACCGCGCGCCGCAGGGCGACACGCCTCTGCTTGCCTTTAACTGTGGAGGCCCAGCCTACTTGCTGCCCAAGGAACGGCTGGAGGATGATCTCGGTCCGCGCCTCGTCGAGCTGGTCAATACCGTGTCCCGAGCCGACACCGGCTTCTGAAGCCGAACGCGAAGGTAGGGGTTTGCATAGTGGATTCGACCGATCGCGATCCGCCTTGTCGCATTTTGTCCGGCGCAAATCTCTCATTCCCTATCTCTGCGGATCTACGTTACTCGAGTGCCGCTTGCCGCCGTTCGCGCAGCAGCGCGATAGCCAAGCCCGGGGCGGCCAGTGCGAGGCCGATGAACGCCATGCTGACATGACTCAGTCCGGCGATGATTCCGCCGGGCGCGGCGAAGCAGAACCCGCCGGCAAGTTGTAGACCACGCAGCGCCAGGCCTTGCGGTGACCGTCCCAGAGCTCCGAAGCCCGGGACGTAGCCCTGCAAGGCGGAGCCGATCAGGAACACGCCGATCAGGGCGGTGATCAAGGTCGCGATGACTTCATATGCGCCGGCCTCCCCGATCAAGGCGGGGTTCAGCACGAAGAAGAAGGGAATGATGTAGATGATGGATCCGAGACGCATGGCTTCCAAGCCAGCACCCATTGCGCTGGTGCGCGCCAAAGTCGCTGCGGCGAAGGCCCCCAGAGCGACAGGCGGCGTGATGAAGGAAACCATGCCCCAATAGAGAATGAAGAGATGTACGGCCAGGGGATTGAGACCGGACTGAACCAGGGCCGGTGCTAGGACGATTGCCAGGAAGATGTAGCAAGCGGTGACCGTCATTCCCATCCCGAAGATGAAGCTCGTCAACGCGCCCATGACCAGCAACATGAGAACGCCTTCACCGGCGAGGAACACGAGGTCGTTGACCAGCGTGCCGGCAAGGCCGGTGGCGGAGAAGGCGCCGACCACCATGCCCACACCCAACAGGATCGCGACGAGTTCGCCGAGTGCTCGACCAACGCGGATCACGAGATCCCAAAGCTGGATCAGGTTCAGTCGTGTCGCTGGCACCACTTGATTGATCACCAGCAGCAGTGCGGTGGCATAGAAAGGTGCGAGCGTCTCCTGACGAAGCGCGACCATGAAGAAGATCAAGACACCGAAAACCAGTAGGTACTGCCATCCTTCGCGAAAGGTTTGACCTAGTGTCGGCAGCTCGCTTCGCGGTATCCCTGCCAGTTTGTGCCGGGCGGCGTAAGAGTCGATCTGGACGAACAGCCCCATGTAGAAGAGAAGGGAAGGAATTGCAGCCGCTGCGGCGATTTCGATGTACGGCCGGCCCAGAAAGGACGCCATTACGAAGGCCGTCGTTCCCATCACTGGGGGCATCAGAACGCCTCCGGTCGACGCGCATGCCTCGATCCCGGCCGCATAGCGACCGGAGAAGCCGCTGCGTTTCATGGTCGGGATCGAAACGGCGCCGGTGGTCAGCACGTTCGAGATCACGCTGCCGCTCATCGACCCCATGAAACCGCTCGCGAAGATGGCGACTTTGGCCGCACCACCGCGAAACCTGCCCACCAAGGCCAGCGCCAGATTGGTGAAGAAGCGCCCGCCACCGGTGAACTGCAGGGTCGCGCCGAACAGGATGAAGCCGATGACCAGCTCGCCGAAGGCACGCATGGGAATGCCGAACGCGCTCTCGGTCGAGATCATGTGAAACACGACGGTTTCCGGGAGCGGCTGTGCGAAACCCGAGATCGGACCGGGCACTTTGTCGGCAAAGGTCGGGTAGAGCGAGAAGACAAGGATGACGAAGAAGATTAGCCATCCGCCGCAGCGCCGGGCCCCTTCTAGGATTAGCAGCCACAGCAGGAAACTGACCCATGTAGCAGTCGTTGGCGCCAGATACTCCCACCCTTCCAGAAGACTCTGTTCGGCTGTCATCGCGAAATAGCCGCAGCAGCAAAGTGCGGTGGCTGCGAGCGGAAAGTCGTACCAGGGAACATGGCCACCGGCCGCTTGCTTGTGAGCCGGAAAGGCAAGGAACGAGAGGCTCAGGAAGATGCCTGCAAGCAGGTAGAGATACTGATTCTCCAGGATTACCAGCCCGAAGATCTGCAAGTTGAACAACTGGTTGATAGCAAGCAAGCAAGCTGCGGCTGCGAGGCCGGCGAAAACCGCACGTAACGGTGCGGAGCGAATGCGGTGATGGTGGTCGGCCTCTTCGGGTGCAGCCCTGAGCGACATCTATTCGAATCTCCCGAGAGGGAAACAACGCGTGCCCGCAGTCGGCCGCATCCACACAGCGGACCCTGCTGATATGTTTCGCCGGGCACAACGCACGCCCCCGTCGTGAAACGGGGGCATGCGGAGACAAAACCGGCGAAGTCTAGCGATATACCGGATTGAAACCTGCGGTTTCCAAGGCCTCCCGCCGAGCCTGGCGCCAAGCGCTGGCGAAGGCCTCGTCGTCGTCGATGTCGGCCGCGAGATGGTCTTCCCAAGCCGCAGCGAGTACCTGCTGACGTTCGATCAGACGGTCGTTGTGCGTCTGCAGATCGTCGTCCCATTTCCCGATTTCGGTCAGGTAGCGGATCGCTCCGTCATGGTAGGGCACCACCCAGTCGAGAATCTGTCGTTCCAGCGCCCAACCTTCGATGCCGGGTGCGCCACCCTCATATTCGGGAAACAGATCCACCATGGCCTCGGTCATGGCATAGACGAGATCCTCGTCCTGTTCTTCGTAAGCAATCAGGATCGGATAGGGATAGGCGGCGCCTTCGTGGGGATTGTCATCCGACATGCCTGCACCGACAGTGCCCATGTTCGGCACGAAGAACGGGGCGGCATCCGACAGCCGTTTCCAGCCCTCCTCGTCTTCGTGCGGCAGCGGCGGCCAGTGGAGGCCACGCGGCGAAGCCTCGAGCTGGAAGGCTTTGCCCGAGGAGGTCGAGGCGAAGGCGGCGTCGGCCTGGTTGTTGATGATGCCGTCCCAGGACGCGCCGAAGCCGGGGAATTCGACCTTGACCACGTCATCCCATGTGAGACCGGCGAAGTGTAAGAGGGCGCCCACATTCTCGTTGAGGGCTGGTGATCCAACGACCCAAGCCACCCGCTTTCCCCGCAGATCGGCGAGCGTCTCGATGCCGGCATCGGCGGCGACACCGACGGACAGGTTGCCGTTGCCGTTCGACGCCAGCAGCATCCGCACCGGTTGAGGCCCCCATTCGCGCGTGCCGAACTCAAACATCCCTTCTTGCGCCATGAAGCTCGCTCCCACGCCGGTCGCGGAGAACTGCACCCGCCCACCGCGCAGTGGCACTTGGCGTGCGACGTCGTTCTTGCCTGGCAGGACACGCAGGTCAACGCCGTGAACCCGTTTCAGCGCTCCGCCGATCGCTACGGCTTGATTGTAGCCGCCGGAGCCGGTGCCGTAGGCGGTCCAGGCGATCTGGCTTGGCAGTTCCTCGGCCACACCAGCGCTCAGGCCTGCAATCAGCGTTGCTCCGAAAACGGCAGCTTTCACAAACATTTTTCGCTTTTGTATCATTGGGGTTCCTCCATGCTCGCGCCAGTCGGGTGTTCCGATCTTGTGTCGCAGTTAGCACCGCCAATCCGCACTAGCGTAAATGCAGGGCGGCTGTCCGGGGCGGACTCTAGTTGCGGAATCATATCTCGCATAGGAAAATAACGATTGATCGGCGCCGCTGTCGACCGCTCACTCCGTTGGGTTGAAATCTATCTCGGCAGTGCGGGTCTCGGCGTCCGAATGTCAAGCTGGGGCGACTTAGTTTAGTCACTGTATAGAGGGGAAGCGTCTCATGGAGCGCGAAGTCGTCGTCGCCTGCGCAGCGACGGGCCCGTTCGACATATTCGGAAAGAACTCGGCTTTGCCTATCACTCGAACCGAGATCGCGTCGCCGGAGCACGCGCGAAAGCGGTTCGGGTGCGAGCTTCTTGGCGATCGCCGTTCGGTAGGCGGTGATTTGGCTGGCGATCTGCCCGGTGATTTGGAGTGTGTTGGATGACTCGTCGCGCTGCCGATCTTTTGGTTGATTGTCTCGCGGAACAAGGTGTCACCCGCCTCTTTTGCGTTCCTGGCGAGAGTTACCTCAGCGTCCTCGATTCGCTTTATGATCGCGCGGAGATCGACGTCGTGACGTGCCGCCACGAAGGTGGTGCCGGTTTCATGGCTTTGGCCGATGGCAAGATTACCGGGCAGCCCGGCATTTGCTTCGTCAGCCGCGGACCTGGCGCCTCCAACGCCACCATTGCCCTACACAGCGCCGAGCAGGACGCGGTTCCCTTCGTGCTGTTTATCGGTCACGTGCCGCGCCGTGAGCTAGGCCGCGGCGCATTTCAGGAAGTCGACTACGCCAAGACCTTTGCGGATATCGCCAAGGACGTGTGGACCGTTCACGATCCTGAGACCCTACCCGAGATTGTGGCGCGAGCCTTCGTGGTGGCGTCGCAGCCGACGCCGGGCCCGGTGGTGGTGGTACTGCCGGAGGATATGCTGGATCAGGTTGCGATTGCCGAGCCGCTTCGCTTCAGCCCGCCGGCGCGGCTCGGCAGCGGGGGCGAGCAGGTCGACGAGATACTGGAACGTCTGAGCGCTGCTGAGCGGCCGCTGCTGATCGCCGGCGGCGAGCTTTCCGGTTCGGACGGTCGCGCCGCGCTGTTGGCCGTGGCGGAGGCGCATGATCTGCCGGTCGCCAGTACTTTCAAGCGAGAAGACATCTTTCCCAAGCGTCATCGGTGCTATGCGGGACATCTCGGATTCAAGATCCCCGCCGTTCAGCTTGCTCGCTACATGAAGGCCGACCTGATTCTGGCAGTCGGGACACGATTGGGCGAGGTCCCCACCCAAGGCTATCGTTTCCCCCTGGCGCCCTGTCCGGAGCAGCCCCTGATCCATGTGCATCGCGATCCGGCGCAGCTCAACCGAATCTTCTCCACCGAGTTTGCGCTGACGGCCGATCCGGTTGATTTCTTGAACGCCATGGCAGCCCGAGCCAGGCCGAACGAGGTTGATCGCGGAGACTGGGCGGCGGAGCTGCATGCGCCGATCGAGGCGGCACTGGAATGGCGGCCGGGCGAGGTCGACGAACTCGATCTCGGTCCGCTGGTCGCCAAGCTGGCCGGGCAGCTGCCGGAGGATGCGGTCGTAATCACCGATGCAGGTAACTTCTCGAGCTGGGTCCACCGTCACTTCCCCTTTTCGGGCCGTCATCTCCTGATCGGCGCGGTCGGGGGCGCGATGGGATTGGCTGTGCCGGCGGCAATCGCCGCTGCGCTGCGTCTGCCCAGCCGCCAGGCCGTCACCTTCGTTGGGGACGGAGGGTTTCTGATGACCGGCAACGAGCTGGCCGTTGCCGTCCAGCGGTCTTTGCCGATCCGGATTTTCGTGGCCGACAACGGGAGCTACGGTACGATCCGCATGCATCAGGAACGGGATTATCCGAGGCGGAACTTTGCGACGGATCTACATAATCCCGATTTTGCGCGTCTGGCCGAGGCCTTTGGGGCTCTCGGTCTCAGCATCTCGAGTGTCGAGCAGGTCGACGGTGTCGTCGAACAGGCTCTGAGTCACGACGGCCCCGTTGTCGTCAGTCTGCGGACCAGCGTAGAACGCATCACGGCCTTCGCGACGCTCGACAAGATTAGAAGGCAGTAAGCCTCGCGCACAACCGAATAGAAACTGTTCTGATCGTTTGGCCGAGATCGAATGCGCGCGAGCATCGTAGCGACCTCCAGGGGCAGGAAACTGCTGAGCGTTCAGAGGCAGCAGCTAAAGCAGCGAGCGGGTGGAATCTCGTCGGCTAAGGTTTCTGGTCGTAAGACTTTTAGCCTTTCAGGGTTCTGCCAACTTGCCCGCGAATCTTAGATCGCCAGTGATGCTAGAGAGTTTCTTTTAAATATAAAATCCTGTATTTCTTTATATGGTTAATTTTTATTTTAAATTCCGAATAATATTCAAATTTGTTTTTTATAAAATTCCCATCATTTGCTTCGACTGCTATCGATGATTTGAAATCGTGTAACGGTTGCGGTGGCTTGGTGCTGTGTCTCCTGTTCCGAGTTTTTCAGCGATCCAGTCTCTTGCCGAGGGCGAGAGGAGAAATCGCCGGGCGTTCCGAGTAACGCCGGAGATCCGATCTGGCTTTGTTCTCAGAGTTGGGCGCTCCGCGTCTGGTGTCGCTGGAAGAGGGTGTCACGAGATCTGTAGAGCGTGCTGCGAAGGGAGCGCCAACCGCTACCACGCAGTCTGTCGAGGGCCGGTTCTTGAACATGAAAAACTATGTCTCCTTTCTCGTCTTCGTTTTTGCCGTTGCGACCGTCTTGCCAGGATCCGCCGTACGGGCGGCGGATCAGCCGAGCATGGTGACGGAGGCTTATGGCAATTGGCTTTACCGCTGCGTTCGGGTTGAGGGTGACCGCAGGCTCTGTGAAGTTGCGCAGGATGTCACGGCGTTCCAAGAGGGTCAGCCGTCGACCGTTCTGCGGATCGCGATCACGCAGGACGTCGGCGGCGAACACCGGCTTGTAATCGTCACGCCCTTGTCGGTGCACCTTCCGACCGGCCTTCGTCTCTCCGTCGATGACGAGAAGTCGGAGTCCTTTGCGTACCAGATCTGCGATCAGGCCGGCTGTTGGATCGAAACGACAGTTGAGCAGCAGTTGATCGATCAGCTGAGGCGAGGGGCCGAGGGAAAAGCGGTTTTTGCGTTGCGTGGCGGTCGTGAGCTGGAGGTTCTCTTTTCGCTCGAGGGGATCACGGCGGCTCTCGGCGCGCTCGACCGTAGTCGACAAGACTCCTGAGTCGGGCAAACGGCAATGATGTCGCAGTCGACTTGCGCTTTTCTCATACTTTTCCTGTGCCTAGGGGCCTTTGGATCGGCTTCGGCGCAAGAGCTCGAGAATCCGCGTCAGCAGCAGGACCAGTTCGAACAGCGGCAGCGCGAGCTGGAGCGGATTGCACCGCCCGACGATGAGATCGCGCCTCGGCCGCAACCGGTTCCCCGGCGACCTGACGATGCCTGCATCGAGGTCGAGGAGGTCGAAGTCTCGGGAGCGACCCTGTTGAGCGAGGAGATCCTGGAGGGTCTCACGCAGCCCTACGAAGGCCGCTGCCTCACGCTGAGGGATCTCAACGCGCTGCTCGATGAGATCAATCAGAGCTACATCGATCGCGGTTACGTCACCAGCCGGGCCTTCTTGCCGGAACAGGATTTGACCGGAGGGGTTCTGCGACTGGTCGTCGTGGAAGGGCGTATCGAAGGCTTTCGCTTCAACGATCGTGAGGGCGCTGGTGTCGGGGCGGTCTGGATGGCCTTTCCAGGTTTGACCGGTGACGCACTCGATCTGCGTGAGCTGGAGCAGGGGTTGGAGCAGATGAACCGGCTTCGCGCCATCGATGCCCGCCTCAGCATCGAACCCGGCGAGGACCCCGGCACGAGCCGCGTGGTGATTGAAACGCCCTCGGAGCGCGATATGCGGGTCGGCGGTGGCTTCGACAATCTGGGAGGCGAGCGCACCGGGCGCCTGCGCGGCAGGATGACGGCCGAGATCGACAATGCGCTGGGTCTGCTCGACGGCTGGTCGGGCTATCTGGAGCGGTCGCTGCCGAACCAGACCGACGGCGAGAGTCTCTCGGCCGGCGGTTTCCTCTCGATCCCCTACGGCCGCTTCACGCTGCTCTCCGAACTTGCCTACTCGGAGTATCTGCAGTTCGTCGAGGGCGCTGCCACGGACTTCTCCCTGTCAGGCCAGACTTGGCGAGGGGAAGGCGGCGTCTCCTGGGTACTGGGGCGCGGGCAGCGGAGCAAGACCACGCTGGAGGCCCGCTACAGCCTGAAAGACACCGAGAGCTTTCTGGAAGACTTCAAGTTGGAGACCGGGTCGCGACGCCTGGCCGTGGCAGAGGCCCGTCTCAGCCAGACCCAAAGGATGCTGGGCGGCGCCTGGTTCGCGACGCTCGCCGTCGAACGAGGATTGCCACGCGGTTTCGGCACGTCGCTCGACGACGATCCGGATGCACCCTCGGGCACGCCACAGGCGCAGTTCACCAAGGCGGTCTTGTTGCTCGACGGTTTTCAGCCCCTGCCGCTGGGCGATGTCTCCTTGATGTGGCGTCCCAGCCTCCGCGCGGAGTGGAGCCCCGACACGCTCTTCGGGTCGGAGCGCCTGACACTCGGCGGTTACTTCACCGTTCGCGGCTTCCGGGACGGCAGCATTGCCGGCGATGAGGGCCTGCTGCTGCGCAACGACCTCGTTTGGACCTTGCCCTCTCTGGGGCTGGGCTGGGTGGAAGACGCCGTGGGCCGCGTCGAGCTCTACGGCGCGTTCGATGCCGGCTGGGTGGACGACGCCGACAACCTCTCCGATGCCGATGGCGGCATCGCCGGCACGGCCCTGGGGCTTCGCGCCTCCGGCGGCCCTCTCAACTTCGACGCCAACCTGGCGCACTCGGTGGTCCAGGGACCGCTGGACAGCGAGGGCTTGGTTTTCACCTTTCGGGCGGGAGCGACCTTCTGATGTCATCGAGAGCAGAGGTGTCATGGAGAAGAGGGGCTGCGCGCCCGACAGAGGCCCGGGTCTCTGCCTTTCGCCGGGTTCTTTCGACAGGCCTCGCGGTCCTGCTCGCGGTCCAGCCCATGGTGCCGATCACGGCGGCCCGGGCGGAGAGCAATATCGTCGTCGACCCCAATCAGGTGGGAAATACCGCCATCGGAACGACGGCGAGTGGTCTGACTCAGGTCGACATCGCCACGCCCTCCGGCGCCGGCGTCTCCCACAACCAGTTCACCGACTACAACGTCGCGCCCGAGGGCATCATCCTCAACAACGCGGCCGGCCTCAGCCAGACCGATCTTGCCGGCATGGTTTACGGCAATCCCAACCTCGGGGCCGGTTCGGCCAGTATCATTCTCAACGAGGTCACCGGGACCGCCGACAGTCTATTGCAAGGCTACAGCGAAGTCGCGGGTGCCATGGCCGACGTGATCGTCGCCAATCCCAACGGCGTGACCTGCGCGGGCTGCGGTTTCATCAACACCAGCCGGGTAACCCTCTCCACCGGTGTGCCGGACATGGTCGATGGGGACCTGCGCGCGCTGGTCGTGGAGGACGGCACCGTCGCCTTTCGCGGCGCCGGGGGCGACTTCTCCGCTGTGCCTTTTCTCGACGTGGTGGCGCGCCGGGTCGAGCTGGCCGGGCCTCTGCACGGTCAGGACATCGATGTCCTTGCCGGTCGCAATCGCTATCTCTACGCCGACGGCAGCCACGAGGCCTTGGCGCCCGACGGCCGCACCCCGCAGATCGCCATCGATTCCAGCGCCTTCGGCGGCATGTACGCGGGGCGCATCAGCCTGATCGCCAACGAGGCCGGCGCGGGCGTCTCGCTCGACGGCACGCTGGCGGCCAACGCGGACAGCCTGTCGATCACGACGGACGGCCAGCTGGTGATGACCGGCCGTCTCTCGGCGGCCGAGGATCTGGCCGTCGAAGTCGAGGAGTTGACCAACAGCGGTGCCATGGTCGCCGCTCAAGATCTGTCTCTTCAGGCGCGGACAATCACGAACGAGACCGCAGGCGAGATCTTGGCCCAGACGGGCAACCTGAGAGTTGCGGCGGATATCGCCGTGAACAGAGGGCGGATCGCGGCGGTGGAGGGCAACGCGTCCGTCACCGCGGAGACGTTGCAGACAACCGGTAGCGGCGTGATCGCGGCAGGACGCGACCTGGCGGTCGAGGTCGCAGAGGAGCTCGACAACGACGGCCGGCTGGTTGCTGGCCACACCCTGGAGCTGACGGCCGGGCGGCTGAACAACGCCGCCGAGGGTGCGGTCCTCTCCCTCGCCGGCAGCCTCGACATCGAGGTCGCGCGGGAGGCGGTCAACGCGGGCGAACTCTACGCCGCTCAGAACGTCGCCATCGCCGGCGGCGCGCTGCGCAACCAAGCGGGCGGGGAGATCGTCTCCAACGCTGGCGACATCTCCGTGACGCTGGCGGCCCGCCTGACGAACGAGGGAGATATCCGCGCCGGCGATAGCCTGTCGCTGAGGGTCGCCAGGCTTTCGAACAGAGGCCGGATCGCGGCGCTGAGAGGCGCGGCCCGGATCGCGGCGGCGGACATGACCAACGCCGACGCCGCCTTGATCGCGGCGGGCACCCGGCTCGAGGTGGCGGTGGCGGACTCGCTCGCGAACGCCGGCCGGCTCTTCGCGCTCGACGACCTGTCCCTCACGGTCGGCGACCTCGACAACGCGGCCAGCGGCGCGATCTCCTCGCGGGACGGAGCCGTCTCCGTCACCGCCGACGCGGTCGGCAATGCCGGGCGCATCGCCTCCTCCTCGGGTGCGCTGCAGCTGTCGGCCCGCAGTCTCGACAACCGCGACGGCGGACTGATCGCGGCCGGAAGCGGTCTGACCGCGATCGTGACCGGCGGACTGACCAACGCCGGTCAGCTCTATGCACTCTCGGGCCTGACCGCGCGGGCCGCGACGCTGAACAACTTGGCCGACGGCGACATCGTCGCGGAAAACGGCCTGCTCGAGGTCGGGGGCGGCACTCTCGTTAACGACGGCGACCTGCTGTCCGGCGGCGCCTTGGCGCTCGGCCTCGGCGGCGGCCTCGTCAATCGCGGCGTCCTGCAGGCGGCGGGCCCGGTCATGCTCTCGCTGGCGGGCGGCGCGCTGAACGACGGCGGCCGCATCGAAAGCCGGACCGGGGCGCTGAACCTGGCCGCCGCCTCGCTCGACAACCGCGGCGCGGCGCTGCTGGCGCGTCAGGGGCTGCTGTCGCTGGCGCTACAGCAAGACGCGACCAACAGAGGCGGCCAGATCGCCGGCGGCGGCGTCGCCCTTTCGGCGGCCCGTCTCACCAACGACGCCCTGATCGCGGCCGTCGGCGGGTCGCTGGAGATCACGCTGTCCGATGTGCTGACGCTCGACGGCGGCGCTCTGGAATCCGCGACCGGCGACCTGCGCGTGACGGCCGCCGGCCTCGACAACAGCGCGGCGCTGGTGGCCGGACGCGACCTGCTGCTGTCCTTCTCCGGAGATGCCGTGAACAGGGGCCTGCTGATGGCGCAGCGCAACCTGGGTATCTCCCTCGCCGGCAGTCTGAACAACGCCGGCGGCGCCGTGATGGCCGAGACGGGCGACCTGGTGATCGAGGGCGCGACTGCCGGCAGCCAGGCCACCCGCGTCGCCAACCGCTCGGGCCTGATCGAGGCGACCCAGGGCGACATCCTGATCCGCGCCCAAAGCATCGACAACCTGCTCGAGGGCGGCGTGCAGCAGTCCAGCCAACGCGTCTTCGACGCCTTCTACGCCGCCCAGAACTATTGGCGGCGGGTGCAGACCCGGCCCTCCGGCTGCGGCCATCGGGGCGAGGAACCCTGCTACCGCGACTATCTGGAGGGTATTCCGGAATACCGGGACATTCCCGGCCATCCCGGCCACAACAACGCCGAGCAGTACTACAACCGGCCGGACCGCTGGCACGTGATCGTGCCGGACCCCCATCGCGGCTACGACTATGCCGTCTACTACTTTTTCCGGACGGGCATGCCCTCCAGCGCCGGCGTGCGCGTCTTCGCCGATCAGGTCAGCTTTCAGGCCTCGGGTGCTCAAAGCCTGATCTCGGCCGGCGGCAATCTGACTCTCGATGCCGGCGCCATCCGCAACGACGCCAGCCACATCCTGGCGCGGGGCGACATGACTCTGACCGGGCAGAGCCTGGCCAACACCGGCTATTCCAGCCAAACCCAGTGGTACATCGATTGCGAGAACGACGACCTCTGCCGCACCGTGGGCGGACGCGGCGCGCCCTGGCAGGACGCCGGCCTGGGCGACACCGCGCCGAAGCCCTGGTTCCGCGAAGACGGGCCGGGCCTGTCCGGTACCATTCGGGCGGGCGGCGCGATCGCCGGCTCCTTCACCGGCCGGGTCGACAACGAGACCATCGTCGCGCGCGCCAACCTGGTGGGCCTGCCGGGTTTCTCCGGTACGGTTCCGACCGTCGCGACGCCCTCGGCGCCGACGGGACCGGCCGCCGGCGTGCCGGCCTTGTCGCCCGCGACTCTGTCCGGCGCGGCCCCGGGCCTGCCGGGCTTCGGGGTCCCCGCGACCGGCGCGCCGACGCCCACCGCCGTTTCGGCGCAGGATCTGCTCGCCGACATCTCCGGCGGACGCGGGCTGTTCGTCGCCAACGCCGAGCCGGGCTTCACATATCTGATCGAGAGCCGCTACGAGTTCGCCGCGCTCTCCGGCTTCTACGGGTCCCAGTACTTCCTCGACCGGCTGGACTACGACCCCGACCGTCTGCCGCCCTTCCTGGGCGACGCCTTCTTCGAAACGCGCTACGTGCTGCAGCAGGTGCTCGACGTCACCGGCCAGCGCTACCTGGGCGACTACGCCGACGACGGCGCGCAGATGCGCGGTCTCTTCGATGCGGCGGCGGCCCAGGCGCAGGACCTGAACCTGGTGCCCGGCGTCGCTTTGACGGCCGAGCAGGTGGCCGGCCTGACCTCCAGCATCGTCTGGTACGAGGAGGTGCAGGTCGCCGGCCAGAGGGTGCTGGCGCCGCGTCTCTATCTCGCCGGCGGTGGCCTCGACCAGATCGCCCTGGACGGCGGTCGCATCGCCGGCACCCAGGTCGCGCTGGAGGCCGCCGGCCTGACCAACTCCGGCGACCTGTTGAGCGACGACAACCTGGCGATCACCGTGCTGGACGAGCTCGCCAACCTCGGCGGCCGCATCGCGGCCGAGGGCGCGGCCTCGCTCGTCTCGCTCGGCGGTTCCATCGTCAACAGCGCGACCGTGGAAAGCTGGGAGGCCCAGACCGGAAGCGTCGAGCAGATCCTCTCCGCCGGCCGGATCGAGTCGGGCGGGGACCTGAGCCTCAGCGCCGCGCAGGATCTGGTCTCGCTCGGCTCGCAGATGAACTCGGGCGGCGACCTGCGCCTGGCGGCCGGCGGCGACGTCACCTTCGGCGCCATCGCGACGCGGCAAGAGACGGCCTACGGCGGCAGCCAGGGCGGCAAGTCGATCAGCGTCGCCTTCGGCGCCATGCAGCAGAACGGCAGTTCCGTTACCTCCGGCGGCGCCCTGACCGTCCTGTCCGGCGAGGACATCACCTTCGGCGCCTCGACGGCGATCGCGGAGGGCGATCTGCTGCTGGCGGCGGAAGGCCTGGTGACGCTGACCGCGGCGGAGGAGACGAGCTACTACAGCGACAGCAGCGAGTCGTCGGGTTTCCTCTCCTCCTCCTCGTCCTGGAGCGACAGCGAGAGCCGGACCCTGCGCAGCTCCTTCGTCGGCGCGCGCGACGGCGCCCTGACCATCGCGGGCGGCGAGGGGATCGGTCTCTTCGCCAGCGAGATCGCCGCGGGCAACGACGCCCAGCTCCTGGCCGGCTATCTGCTCGATTCCACCAATGGCGTTTTCGTCGAGGGCGGCGGCGAGGCGGACCTGATCGTCCAGGGCGGGACCGAGGCCTCCCATGACGGTTCGGGCGGCAGCCGTTCCGGCCTCTTCGCCGGCTCCGGCGGCGGCTTCGTCTCCTTCTACGGTGCCTCCGAGCGCAGCGAGCGGACCTGGAGCGAGACCAACCTGCCGAGCCTGCTGTCGGCGGGCGGCAGCCTGACGGCGGCGGCGACCGGCGACATCGCGGTGCAGGGCAGCCACGTCGCGGCCGGCGAGGACATCGCCCTGGCCGCCGCCGGCAATCTGACCGTGGCGCCGGGCCGCGAGGGCGAGCGGCGGGAGGAGCGGGAGTCGCGCTCGGGCTTCGGGATCGGCTTCTCCGCCGACGAGGGCGGCATCGGCCTGTCGGTCGGCCTGCAGGTCTACGAGGCCGGCGAGGACTTCGAGGGCGACTACAACGCCGTCTCCACCCTGAGCGCGGGCCGCGACCTCAACCTGTCGGCTGGCGAGGACCTGACCCTGGTCGCGACGCGGGCGACGGCCGGCGACGACCTGGTTCTGTCTGGCGAGAACGTGTCGCTGCTGGCGGCGCTGGACCGCGAGACCCTGTCGGGTTTCGAGCGCGAGCTCTTCGTCGGCATCACGGCGTCGGTGAATCAGAACGTCAGCCAGGCGGCGCGCACGGTGGCGGACTCCGTCAGCTCGACGGCGGGGGCCGAGGGTGGCGCGGGCGCGACGCTGATCAGCGGGGCGTCGGGCGCCCTGCGCAGTGTCGACGCGGTGACCTCGGCGCTGTCGAGCCCGGTCTCGGCCTCGGTGGGTTTCGGGGTGTCGGGCTCGAACCGGAGCTGGAGCCGCAGCAGCGAGACGGCGGTGCCGACGGTGCTGCAGGCCGGCGACGACCTGACGATTGCGGCGTCGGACACTTTGCTGGCGCGCGGCGCGCAGGTTTCGGCCGGGGACCGTGTGCTGCTGTCTGCGGAGACGCTGCGTCTGGAGGCGCAGGCGGCGCGCTCGACCAGCAGCCATGACTCGTCTCATTTCGGAGCCTCGGTGGGTGTCAGCTACGGCTTCAGCACGGGGCTGACGAGCGGCGCTCCGGCGGGCTGGGGCAGCGGGCTGAACGCCTCGGTCTCGGGCGGCTTCGGGGAGAGCGAGTCGGAGGCGACGCGCCATCTCTGGACCCAGGTGACGGGGCGTTCGGTGGACCTGGAGGTCGGCGGCGACGCGGCGCTGATCGGGGCGGTGGTGGCCGGCGAGCGTGTGCGGGCGGCGATCGGCGGCGACCTGGAGGTGGTGACGGTCGCGGACCTGTCCAGCAGCCGGAACCGCAGCCGGGGCGCCAGCCTGGGGATTTCGATGGGGCTGGGCGGTCCGAGCGGCAGGGGTCCTGTGAGCCTGCCGCTGGGGGTGTCCTTCGGCGAGGGCGAGCGCGACAGCGCCTGGATGGACCGCCAGGCCGGCTTCCTGGGGGCCGACGTCTCGGTGGAGGTGGGCGGCCACACGCGGCTCGAGGGCGGCTACATCGCGGGCGACCTGACGACGGGCAGCCTGTCCTGGGCCGACCTGGAGGGCCACGACCGGGGCCGTCAGGTGGATCTCTCCCTGAGCGGCAGTCTCCCGCTGACCGGCGGTGGCGGCAACAGCGAAGGTCTGCTGCCGGACTGGCTGCCGACGGTGGAGGGCGGCTTTGCCTCGCACGCGCGCGAGCAGGTGGCGCGGGCGACGGTGACCGGGGATGTGACGGTGACCGACCCGGACGCGCAGGCCCAGGACCTGGCGGCCCTGAATCGCGACCCCGACCGCGCGCTGGAGGTCACCAAGGACGAGCGCACCAGCTTCGACGTCTACGTCTCGCCACAGGCGATCAACGAGGTGGCGGCGGGCTTCCCGAGCTTCACGCAGGCGGCGCAGAACCTCGTGGCGGAGCTGCGGGTGCTGACTTACGAGCTGCCGCCAGAGGCGCAGCATCTGGGCGAAGGCCTGGAAGACATCGCGGTGGCGATGATCCGCAACGGCCTGTCGTCCGACGAGGTCAACGCCCTGCTGCTGAACGGCGACATGCTGGAAAGCTTGACGACCTTGATCGATGTCGTCGGGCAGATCGGGTCGCTGGAGGATCTGAAAAATCCAGATCTCCGCGAGGCGAGTCAGATGCTGTCGAGGACGGAGACAGGAGCTTACAAAACCAAGGAAGGTCCGCTCCTTGTCGGTATCGTCGAAGGCACTCCTCCAAGCGCCGGCGAAGCCCTGCTGCGGTCTCTCGGCGAAGTGGCGCAAGAGTTGCAAAGCTGGCCTGAGCCGGTCGTCACGTCGACCTTCTTAGCGCTCGACGTTGCCTTGGGCGGTCCGTTCAAGGCCGCTGCTGGTCAAGTCGTCGACGCGGCGCTTGACACCTTTGCAGGAGAGGAATTGAGCGCCGCCTTGGAGTTCGCGGCGACGCATCTCTACGCTTTGGTTGAAGGGACAAGTTACGAAGAGGCTCGAGATGACATCGCCGAACGGCAGGCGAATGGGACGGATGCCTTCGTAAGTCGAGATCTGGCCGGTGCCAAACTGTTGGTCGCCGCCTTGGTGCCGGCCATCGTTCCGGCCGGCAAGTCGATCAAGGATGCCGTCGCGCCGAAGAGAGGTAACGCTGCTGTTCCAGACGATGTGCTTAAACACAGTGTGGCGCCAAAGGATTGGAGACCTGTCCATGGTGCTGGTGCGCAGATAAACACACCAAAAGGATTCACATCATATCGGACGCCGCAGGGGGACTTAGTCCATGTTTCGCCAAGTGGCCTAAAGTACGGAAGAGATGAAAAGTTTGGAAACAGAGTGGATCATGTTTTGGACCATACTCATCCAAACCCTGGTAAACCGGTGCACACAGTATTTAACGTGCAAGGCGATGATGCTCTGGCTTTGGTTGACGAAGCTTGGGGCAAGCGAGGTGCGTCTGTGCCCGGAGATCCCGGTGCCTTTGTTGTCGACATGGGAAGACCAATTGGAACGACTGGTGAAACATCTATTCGTGTTATCGTAAAGCCTGGTACTTCTGAAATAATAACTGCGTATCCACAGTAGGTTAGAAATGAAGATCTCATGCCCACGTTGCAAACAGGATTGGATAAAAACTGCTGTAGTCAAAAAAACTAAAAAGACGATATTTATCTGTCCGGAGTGTGAAGCAGTGTGGTTTTCAAAGAAAGATATTGAATATGCAACTTTTAATTATTTTTCTTACTATATGCATAGGCAAGATATGAGTGATGACTGGAGTGAGTTATCAATTGTCGAATCAGAAGAAGAGTAAATATTTAGTAATTTTGTAGATCGCTGCTCGGTTATATATTCTTTTGTGCGAATATATTTCTAGAATTGCGGAGAAATGTCTATAGAAATTAGGCGCTTTTGGCGGATTGAAAGTGATTCGCGGCACCTTAGCAAAAGGTACAGCCTGGAGTGTTTATAGATGATATTTATTTTGGAAGAAATTATCGAGGAAATTAATCTGGCTGACGAACCGGTTGGAAGAAATCCTCCCCTGCCGGATGATGCCCTTATTGAAAAATAGAAAAAATGATAGGTTTTATGTTTTCTGAGGAATAAAAATTCTTTCTAAGAAATGTCAGTAATGCATTTGTAGGCTATATCTCTAATTTTGCATTGAATGAAGAGATGAAAGAAGATTTTGGAGATCTGCGGGTTGGTATAAACGAAGCTAGAAAAATTGGAGTGCCAAAAGACTGGCTTCCAATCTGTGAATACAACAGTGATTATTATTGTATCGTACCAGACTGTAGATTTCGGTTTTGGGACCACAATGGTTCTTCAGATGAAGCTTGGCCCGATTTAGCGACATGGGCGAAGGAAGTATGGTTAGAGGGAGAATGACGTTCATTCCCGACCTTATTCTCCTCGGTTATATCCTAGACTTGCGAGAACGCAGTAGCTGGGCGCCATTCGCCTGTAGGCCTACTAGGCGTCGGACACTTTGCTGGCGCGCGGCGCGCAGGTTTCGGCCGGGGACCGTGTGCTGCTGTCTGCGGAGACGCTGCGTCTGGAGGCGCAGGCGGCGCGCTCGACCAGCAGCCATGACTCGTCTCATTTCGGAGCCTCGGTGGGTGTCAGCTACGGCTTCAGCACGGGCCTGAATGGCAATAATTTGCCCAGATTGAATATGAAATATAGAGCCGAAATCTTTCTCACGGTGAATTACGGTTTTGGTAGAATAAATAAATTTAGGAAAATTCTGCATCGGCCAAATTTTTTTATTAAGTTGCTATGCGTTTCTTCGTCACAGTCAGCCGATCTTTTCTGCTCATCGGATCTTCTTGTTACGTAAGTATAGTTCAGAATGCTAACTCAACGCCGATGCTGCTTACGACAGCGCCCCATCTCCGCTGCCCGACCTAAGTGGTTAGTCCGCCCGCCCGGACAGTTCGCGCAAGTAGCTCATCACCGTCTCCAGGGGCAGGACGTCTCCGTACTTGGCGTTGATGTCGAAGAGGTTGGCTTCGTGCGGGGCCGGGTGGCGGTCGCCGACGCAGTCGCGCGGCACGATGACCCGGAAGCCGTGCTGAAGGCCGTCCACGGCGGTGGCGCGCACGCAGCCGCTGGTCGAACAGCCGGCCAGCAGCAGCGTGTCGATGCCGCGCGCCGTCAGGGTGGCCGCCAGGGAGGTGGCGAAGAAGGCGCTGGCGTAGTTCTTGACCAGTACCAAGTCGTCCTCCGCCACCGGCAGCTCCGCGACGATCTCCGTCAGCGGTTCGCCCGGCACGAAGCTACGCAGGACCGGCACCTTGCGCACGAACCAGCCACCGTCCTGGCCGCTGGGATGGAACAGAACCTTGGTGAAGATCACCGGAACCGACGCCTCCCGCGCCAGCGCGACCAGCGGCACGGTCCGGGCGACGGCCTCGACGACGCCGGGGGCGTAGAGCGGAGCGCCGGGCGTCGTGTAGGCCTTGACGAAGTCGATCAACAGCAGCGCCGGGCGGTCGCCGAAGCCGACACGGCCGTCGAACAGACCGCCGTAGTTTTCCTGCAGGTCGGTCATCGCAAGCTTCTTCTCCCGAAGGCACCGCCACCGGACCGCCTGGGCCGGTCCGCCGGCTCACGCCGCTCCAAAGATTCGTCCGGCCCGGATCTCGCGCCCAGGATCTCACGCCGAAGTCTCACGCTCGGGCCTCACTCCGCCGCCTTGCGCGCCGTCATGAAGCTCTGGAAGCTCGGGGAACGCGGCGGAGCCAGGCCCGTCTCCGCCTGGCAGCGCTCCAGCAGCTCGGCGACCGTGCCGCCGCGGTCGAACAGCGCGGTTTCGCCTCTCTCCGCCGCCATCTGCGCGCGCAAGCGCTCGGTCGCGGTCTCGTCCAACGCTCCGCCTTCGTCCAGCACCACGCCGTAGGCCCGCGCGCCCGAGGGCGTCACCAGCCCGCGGGCCACGTCGCGGGCGACCAGCGCGGGGTCGCGCTGCAGCGGATCGCCCCAGCCGCCGCCGCCCCAGGTGTTGAAGTGCAGCCGGTCCCCGCTCTCGACCTGGACGCGGTCGCATTTGGACGGCAGCAGCTCCCGCGTGCCGTCGGCCCGCTCCAGCAGCTTGATGGAGCGCTGGCCCGGCTGACCGCCGTTGACGCCCCAGGGATAGGTCAGCCAGCGGTCGTCGTGGATGGAGATCTGCCCCGCCTCCAGGAACTCGTAAACCATCTGCACGCCGTTGCCGCCTCGGTGCAGGCCGGCGCCGCCGGAGTCCGGAATGGTCTCGTAGACCGGGATCCGCAGCGGGAAGTAGGCCTCCAGGTACTCGTTCGGCACGTTGGTGAAGGCCGGCCAGAGCGAGTGGCCGTCGGCCCCGTCGCCGGCAGGTCGCCCGGGGATGCCGCCGAAGCCGATCTGGTAGAGCTGATACCATTCGCCCTGGCTGTCGTGGCCCGAGTACATGAAGTGCGGGCTGTCCGAGAAACCGGCGGCGCAGAGCGCATCCGGCGCGCTCTGGCCCAACAGGCCGCTCATGATATCGAAGATCCGGCCGAGCAGGTGGGTCCGGCAGGAGAGGGCGGCCGGCCGCTTCGGCTTGAGGATCGTGCCCTCGCGAATACGGACTTCGACGAGGTCGTAGAAGCCGTCGTTGAACAGGATCTGCGGGTCGAAGAGGTTGATGGTGAAGGCGCCCAGGAACATCTTGAACATGTCCTCGTTGAGCAGAAAATTGACCGAGCTGATCGATTGCGGATCGGACTCGGAGAAGTCGAAGATCGCGGTGTCGCCCTCGCGCCACATCGAGCAGGCGATCCTGTAGGGGCCCATCCCGACGCCGTCGTCGTCGATGTAATCCTCGAAGGAGAGTTTGCGGTCCTCGGGGATGATCATCTGGATGATCGCCGACATCGCGCGCTTGTTGCGCGCCAGCATTTCGTCCATCGCCGAGACGTAGGTGTCGATGCCGAAGCGCTGGGCGATTTCCAGAACGCGCCTCTCCGCCAGGCGCAGGGCGGCCAGCAGCGCGTTGAAGTCGGAGCGGTTCCAGTCGGGCATGCGCGAGTTGCGCAGCAGAATGTCGAGGACATCCTGGTTCAGCTCGTTCCGGCGCAGGATCTTGACCGGCGGCACCTGCAGGCCTTCCTCGAAGATCTGGGCCGCGTCGGTCGGCAGGGAGCCGGGCACCTTGCCGCCGTTGTCGGACATGTGTCCGAACATGGCCGCCCAGGCGAGCAGCCGGCCGTCGCGGTAGATCGGCTTCATCACCAGCCAGTCGTTGAGATGGCTGACCGCGCCGTTGCAGGCATAGGGATCGTTGGTCAGGAAGACGTCACCCTCCTCGATGGTCCCCTGGTAGCTCTGCATGAAGCCGTGGAGGAAGGATCCGAACTGGCCGACCACCATCTGGCCGCGATGATTGGCGATCATGGGGAAGGCGTCGTGCTGCTCGCGGATGCCGGGCGACATGGCCGTGCGGAACAGCACCGCGTCCATTTCGCTGCGCGCGTTGCGCAGGGCGTTCTCGATGATGTCGAGGGTGATGGGATCGAGGGCGACGCTCTCGAAGGGGGTCTCGTCGGTCTGAACGATCGTTGCAGGCATGGCGTTACTCTCCCTTGGACCGGTCGGCCGGTGCGATCAGCAGGCATCCGGTCGCATCGACCTGGCCGACGTAGCCGGGCAGGATCACGGTGGTGGTGTCCATCTGGGCGATCACGGCGGGGCCGCGGACTTCGTCGCCCTTGCGCAGCCGGGCGCGGTCGTAGATCGTCGCGTCGTGGTCCGCGCCGTCCACGAAGATCGTCGTTTCCTCTATCGCGGCGCTTTCGGGATCGCCGTTGCCGCTCTCCAGTTCGGCCGCCGAGACCAGCGGTGCCGGGCCTTGGACGATGGAGCGCAGGGTCACCAGCTCCTGGGTCGCGTCCAAGGCGAAGGTGAAGAGCTGCGTGTGCATGCGGTCGAAGATCTCCGCCAAGCCGGCGAGCCCGGTCTTTCGGAATTCCTCCAGCGTGGTGTCGATCGGGATGCCCATGCCCTGGCCGTGGTAGCGCACGTCGATCTGCAGCGTGACGCTCTGCTGCGCGCGGGCGATGCCTTCGCCCTCCAAGGCCTTGGCGGCCTCGGCCGTCAGCTCCTCCAGACGCTCCAGGACGCTGGCGTCGTCGATCGCGTCGAAGCGCCGGACCAGGGTCTGAGAGGCCTCGTTGCGCGGGCGCGTGGTCGCGTCTCCGTAGGCACAGAGCACACCGGGGGCCGGCGGGATGACGACGGGCCAGGCGCCCGTCAGCCGGCCCAGGGCGTTGGCATGCAGTGGCCCGGCGCCCCCGAAGGCGACCAGGGCGAAGTCGCGGGGATCATGGCCTTGCTCGACGGAGACCAGGCGTAGGGCGCCGAACATGTTCTCATTGACGATATTGACGATGCCCTCGGCGGCGGCCTTGACCCCGAGACCCAGAGGTTCGGCGATCGTCGCCACGGCGGCCTCCGCCTTGTCGCGGTCGATCGTCATGTCGCCGCCCAGCTTCGCGGAAGCGGGCAGGTAGCCCAGCACCACGTTGGCATCGGTGACCGTCGGCTTCTCGCCGCCCTTGTCGTAGGCCGCAGGCCCCGGTTCGGCGCCGGCGCTCTGCGGGCCGACGCGCAGCGCCTTGGTCAGCTCCGGCACGTAGGCGATGGAGCCGCCGCCGGCACCGACCGTGCGCACGTCGATCGAGGAGGCGCGCACCGTGACGTCGGCCACCCGCGTTTCGCGGCGAGTCTGCGCCACCCCGTCCTGGATCAGCGCCACATCGGTTGAGGTGCCGCCCATGTCGAAGGTCAGGAGGTTGCGGTAGCCAGCCTGCTCGGCGACCCAGCGCGCGCCGGCGACGCCGCCAGCCGGCCCGCTCATAAGCAGCGTCACCGGCGCCGCCTTGGCGCTCGCGACCGACGCCAGACCGCCGTCCGACCGCAGCACATGCAACCCGACGTCGCCCATGCCGGTCCGCAACTCCTCGTGCAGGCTCTCGACGTAGCGCTGCACCACCGGGCGGACGTAGGAGTTGACCACCGTCGTCTCAGTCCGCTCGTACTCGTACATTTCCGGGATGACCTCCGAGGAGATCGAGACCGGGACCTCCGGCATCACCCGCTCGGCCAGGGCGCGGATACGGCGTTCGTGCGCGCCGTTGGCGTAGGCGTTGAAGAGGGACACGGTCAGCGCCTCGACGCCCTGCGCCTTGAGGTACTCGAGCTTGGGCAGCAGATCGGCCTCGTCGAGCGCGGCGACCACCTCTCCCTTCGCGCCCATGCGCTCCTTCGCCTCGACGGTCAGCTCGAGCGGGGCCAGCAGATCGCGTTTGTTCCAGATCACCCAGCCACCGAGGCCGCCCGGTACGTAGGAGCGGGCGATCTGAAGCGTCTGACGATATCCTCTTGTGGTGACCAGGCCGACTTTCGCGCCGCTGGAGGTCAGAACCGTATTGGTCGCGACCGTGGTGCCGTGCATGACCTGGCCGATCGCGCGCGGATCGATCCCGACGCTCTGGCAGATCTTGCGGATCCCGTTCAACACACCGACCGACGAGTCGCCGGGCGTCGAGGGCACCTTGGCACTGTAGCTGTTACCGCTGCCTTCATCGATCAGCAGAAGATCGGTGAAGGTACCGCCGACATCGACGCCAAGCCGATAGACCTTCGCTTCGCTTGCGGCCTCGGACGACATGATTGTTACTCCTTCCCTGTTTCTCACGAAGCCGGATCCGCGTGTTCCCGTTGCCTGCCGGTGGGCAAACAGCGCGCGTCGTTGCCGGTCTCGGTAAGACTAGCCGTAGTGTTGCCCGGATGCCCATACTCGCATGACGGACTGGAAAAAGCCTCAGCCGCGTTCGAGTGCCAGAAGCAGTTCCATGGTGCGGGCAATGAGGGGCTCATGTCGGCGGCTTTCGACCACGACCACGTAGTATCGCTTGGCCGCCGGAATGGAGATATCGAAGGCGCGCACGAGCTGTCCGGATCGTAGGTACTGGCTGGCCAGGAAGTCGGAAACCAGGGCCACTCCATGTCCTGTCACGGCGGCGTTGAAGGCCATGGTAAGGCGGTTGAAGTAGGCGTTGCGGGGGGCGGGCTCCGTGATCTTGGCGGCGTTAAGCCAGCGTTGCCACTCGCCGCCGGAGTCCTCGTGCAGCAGGCGATGCTGACGGATGTCACGGGGATGCTTCAGAGGAAGGGCGTGCAGAAGCGCCGGGCTACAGAGCGGGCTCAGCGACAGGTTGGGCAGAGGCTCCCAGAAATAGCCGGGCCAGGGTGGATTGTCGTAGACGACGGCGATGTCGGTCTTGCGCCAGTCGATCTGGTTCATCTCGCGCGCGATCTGGCTTTCGAAGGACGGAAGACCGATCTGATCCGCGATGTCGAGCAGGCGCGGTGCGAGCCAGATGTGAGCGAACCCGGACGCGGCGGAAATCGCCAATGTCTTCTGCGGGTCGGCCTCGCGCAGGGGCGAGATCGCCTCGAGTCCCCGTTCAAGTTCGCGCAGCATCTTCGCTGCAGTGTGCTGGAAGGCCTGCCCATGAACCGATAGGGCGAGACGCCGACGGTCGCGCACGAACAGGTCCACGCCCAGGTTTTGCTCGAGCGTCTTGATCTGATGGCTGATCGCGCCGGGTGTGAGGTTCAGCTCGACGGCGGCGGAGCGCACGTAGCCGAGGCGCGCAACGGCATCGAAGGCACGCAAGAAGGGGAGAATGCGATCGGTCCGCATGAGCCGTTGTTCAATGAAGTTAAACAAAGCTAACACATGAGAATTGGCTTTCAAAAACGAATGACCGCTTCCTATCGTGGTATCCGGGGAGGGACGCTGCGCGATGCGGCAATCGTTGGCATTGAACGGACTGGGCAAGCGCTACGGCGAGGCGACGGCGCTTCATCCGACGGATCTCACGATCGAGTCGGGCGAGTTCTTGACACTGCTGGGCCCGTCCGGTTCCGGCAAAACCACCTTGCTGATGATGATCGCGGGTTTTGTCCCACCCTCCTGCGGGCACATGCTGCTCGACGGCCGCGACATCACGCTGACTGCCCCCGAGCACCGTAACTTCGGGGTCGTCTTCCAAGGCTATGCGCTGTTTCCGCATCTGACGGTTTGGGACAACGTCTATTTCCCGCTGCGTGCCCGAAACATCGGTCGCAAGGTCGCTGCGGCAGAGGTGTCGGACGCGCTCGACCTGATGGAACTGGGGCCTTACGCCAGGCGTATGCCCAAAGAGCTGTCGGGTGGACAGCAACAGCGCGTTGCCCTGGCCCGGGCTTTGGTCTTCAAGCCCGAACTGCTGCTGCTCGACGAACCCTTGAGCGCGCTCGACAAGGCGCTGCGCAAGACCTTGCAGACCGAGCTGAAGGCCCTGCATCGGCGGGTCGGCACCACTTTCGTCTATGTCACGCACGACCAGGAAGAAGCGCTGTCGATGTCGGATCGCATCGCGATCCTGCGCGACGGCAGTATCCAGCAGATCGACGCGCCCGATGCTTTGTACTGGCAGCCTCGGACGCCCTTCGTTGCCGGATTCCTGGGGCGCAGCAATTTCCTGAAGGGCGATATCGTCGACCGCACCGGCGGCCGGGCCACGTTGCGCACCCTGCTCGGTCCTATCGTTGCGGATGCCGCCGGAGCATCGGCCGTGACCGTCCCGGCGGCGAGCGGTTCGGTCTGCCTTGCCATCCGTCCGGAGCGCTTGAGCGTGTCCAAGGCCGAGCCGGCTCACGAGAACCGGGTGCGGGGGCGCGTCGCCGACCTCACTTTTCTCGGCACCCATCTGGAAATCGAAGTCGAGGTACCGGGCCTAACCCTGGGCGCCGTCGTGCCGGCTGCCAGTTCCGGCCCCGACTCCCTCGGCAACCTGCAACGCGGCTCGGAAATCTGGCTCGGCTGGCCACCCAGCGCCGTGCTGCTGCTGCCCGACGACGGATCGGTCGTATGACGCAGAGAGGCGCTGTCGCGGTGGAGAGGCGCCGGCGCCGGCTGACCGGCGATCGCTTCTATCTTTTGCTGGTTGCCGTGCCCTGCCTGTTTCTCGCTGTCTTCTATTTTCTGCCGGTTGCGAACGTCCTGGTTCTCAGCGTCACGGAGCCGATCCTAGGTTTACAGAACTACGCGAGGCTGTTCGAGAGCGGCGCGCTTTTTCGGGTCCTCGAAAACACCATGCGGGTCAGCGTCGTCACGACGGTGCTGACGTTGGTGCTCGGCTATCTGGTCGCCCTTGGCCTAATCGGCGCCGCCGAGCGCGAGCGCCGGGTCCTGTTCTTCGTCGTGGTGGCCAGCTTCTGGATCAGCGCCTTGATCCGTGCCTACGCCTGGGTCGCCATCCTGCAGCCGAACGGCATTATCAATCAGGCGCTTATGAGCTTGGGTCTGATCGACACGCCGCTGCGGCTCGTCCGCAACGAGTTCGGCGTGATCGTCGGCATGGTTCATTACATGCTGCCCTACGCGATCTTGCCTCTCTACGCGAACATGAGCGGAATCGACCGCCGGCTGCTCGACGCCGCGCGTGCGCTTGGCGCATCCCGCTGGCGTACTTTCTGTTGGGTGTTCTTTCCACAGAGCCTTCCCGGCGTCGCCGGCGCCGGCATTCTCGTGCTGATCTTCTCGCTGGGTTTCTACATTACGCCGGCGATCCTAGGCGGCGGCAAGGTCGTGATGATCGCCGAGTACATCTCGATCCAGATCTCCGAGACGCTGCGCTGGGGGTTGGCTACGATGCTGGCAACGGTGCTGGTCGCCGCCGTGGTTGCGCTGACGGTATGGATGAGCCGCTATCTGCAAGTCGGCAGCGCGGTGACCGCCAAGAGGCGCCGGCCATGAGCGCGCGGCTGGCCCCCAAACCTTTCTCTTGGCCGCGTCTGGCAGCATGGCTGGTTGCCTGCTTCCTCGCCCTGCCGTTGCTCGTGATGCTGCCGATCTCCCTGACGCCGCATCGCTATCTGTCCCTGCCGGATGAGGGTCTGTCCCTGCGCCACTACGTCAGCCTGATTGCCGACGATCGATGGCTTTCGAGTCTCGGCGACAGCCTGCTGGTGGCATGCGGCGCGACCGTTGTGGCGCTGGTGCTCGGCACGAGCTTCGCGGTCGGCGTCTGGCGGCGCGGAGGACTGGCCGCGCGCTACCTGCAGCCGATGATGCTGGCCCCGATGATCGTGCCTCCGATCGTGCATTCGGTGGCCTTCTACAAGGGCTGGGCCGCGATCGGTCTGTTGGACACCTACCTGGGTGTCATTCTGGTGCATGGAATGAAGGGGGTGCCCTTCGTCATCCTGACGGTGGCCGCGGCGCTGGCCAACCTGGATCCGCGGACCGAACAAGCGTCGCGCAGCCTCGGCGCCAGCGCGTCGCGGACCATGGTCTGGGTTGTCCTGCCGCAGATCAAGGGCGGACTGATGGCAGGCGCGACCTTCGCTTTCTTCATCTCCTGGGACGAGATCATCGTCGCGCTCTTTATCACCCTGCGAAACGTCTACACGCTGCCGAAGCGGATCTGGGACGGGCTGCAGGACAACATCGATCCCGCGATCGCCGCGCTGGGCACCCTGATGATCCTCGTCACCGTGGCGTTGATGCTCCTTCAGGGACGCAGCGGCTCCAGAGATACGGATGCGTCCCGTGGGGACAACGCCTCCTGAGACATCGTTTGCAAACACACCAGAAGACCAGAGAGAGCAGGGAAGGGAGATACACCATGACCGAACCAAGAGTCGAAAAGGACTTCGTGACAGACTGCTTGAGCATTCTGCGCAAGGAGACGCAAGGACGTGCCGTCCACCGGCGGCGCTTTATGGGCGCGCTCGCGCTGCTCGGCGCTGCCCCTGTCGCATTGCGTTTCACGCCGGCGCATGCGGCTTCCGACGAGTTGGTCATCGTCAACTGGGGCGGCGACGCCGTCCCGGCTTTCGAGGAGATCTGGGCGGCGCCCTTCACCGGTTCCCAGAACGGCGTCGAAGCGGTGGTGGATGGCGCCGGACCGAGCTCCGGCAAGATCAAGGCGATGGTGGAGAGCGGTGCCGTCGTCTGGGACGTCTGCGACCGCAACCTACCGGCGTCGCTCGATCTTGGGCGCCAGGGATTGCTGGCCCCGGTCGACTGGTCGGTGGTCGACCCCGGCAAGCTTCGCGAGCTCCATCGGACCGACTGGGGTGTCGGCAGCTACCTCTATTCCTTCGCCTTGACTTGGGATCGCAACAAGCTGCCGTCGCGTCCCGAGACCTGGGCCGACTTCTGGAATGTAAAGGACTTCCCCGGCCGACGGACACTGCGCAATAACGTCGAGGGCATGCTGGAGGCTGCCTTGCTGGCGGACGGGGTCGCGCCGGAGGACATCTATCCGATCGATCTCGAGCGGGCCTTTGCGAAGATCCGGGAAATCAAGGATGACACGATCTTCTGGACGAGCGGCTCTCAGAGTCAGGAGCTCTTCCGCAACGGTGAGGTCGCGCTCGGAAATCTCTGGCATACGCGGGCGCTTCTGCTGCGCAAGGAGACCGAGGGCCGGATCGCATTTCACTTCAATCAAGGCATTCTGTTCGCCGGCGCCTGGCTGGTACCGAAAGGCAATCCGGCCGGTGGCAGCGCGTGGGACTTCATCGCCTCAACCCAGGATCCCGAGAGCCAGGTCGCGCTTTTCGAGTGGTTGGGCAACGGACCGATCAATCCGGCCGCCTCGACAATGGTGCCGGAGGAGTTGCAAGTGGACGACCCAGGCAGTCCCGAGAACTATGCCCGCCAGGTGGCGGCGGATGCTGTCTGGTACGCCGACAACTACGCCGATGCGCTCAACCGCTACACCGACCTGATTGCGAGCTGAGGGAACGCGAAGTGCCAGCGGGGCGGGTCGAAGCTGTCCTGCTGGCGCCTTGCTCCGCCTGCTCGCAACGCCTGTTTTTGGAGCTTGCCGAGATGGACGACACGCCATTTCAACAGACGACGACGTTCATGAGCGTTCCGGCTGCCAGGAGGCCCGGCGACGCCCGTGTCGTGATATTGGGATTGCCCTTCGACTGCGGGACGCACCCGACCCGGGTCGGTGCCCGTCTCGGTCCGGCATCGATCCGCGAGCAGTCTCTCTTGCTGCGGCCCTTCGATGGCGAGAGTGGAATCGATCCCTTGGCGACCCTGGGGGTTGTCGATCTTGGCGACGCGCGCGTCTCTCCCGGTGAGATCGAACCCTCCTATGCTGCCATGGAGGCAGCCATGGAGGTGGCTTTGGCAAGCGGGGCCATCCCTCTGACGTTCGGTGGGGACGGGGCCATCGCCTTGCCGCAGATGCGGGCGCTCGCACGACGGCATCCGGGTCTTTGCGTGCTGCACCTCGACGCCCACACCGATGCCTATCCGATTGAGGGCTATAACAACGCCACCCCTTTCGCGCGCGCCTTCGAGGAAGGTGTGATCGATACCCGACGGTCCTTCCACATCGGCACTCGCCGCAGTCATATGGTGGCCGGCGTCTACGACTACGGCCGGCAGCTCGGCTATCGGATCGTGTCGATCGATGAGTTGATCGACAAGGGGATCGCTTCCGTCTTCGCAGAGGCGCGGGAGACCATCGGTGACCGTCCCGTCTACCTCTGTTTCGATATGGACTTCTTCGATCCTTCGGTGGCGCCTGGCGTCTGCACGCCTGCCTGGGGCGGTGTCTCGGCGCGCGAGGGCCTGGAGGCGATCCGAGAGACAGCCGGTTTGAATGTGGTGGCCATTGACATCAATACCATCAGTCCGCCGCACGATCCCGGCGGCATGTCGGCCTCGCTCGCGGCGACGGTCGCATTCGAGTTCCTCACTCTGATCGCCACCGGGCAACTTTCCGCGACCAAGACCGGCATCATCGCCGCGCACACCTGATCCGGTCCGATCGCCTGCGCTGGAGCGGGCGATCGGGCCGTCGGCACTCGGTCTCCCAGCTTCCCCATCAGTATCGGTCTCCGCGGTGCGGGCCGCCCTGTGGCGGCGCGATCTCGTCTGTTCCGCAGGCGGGACACATGGCGCTGTGGTTTCGGCATGCCTCCCACAGCGAGGTCAAAAACTTCCGTTGACAAGTGCTGTATATTTGAAAACAATCGTTTGACGCAACCGATTGTCTATTCGCGTTAGTCGAGTTTTCCAACCGGCAGAAAGCCGGAGCCGAACTGTAGGGAGAGAGATGTCGTTGATCGCGGACATTCAGTCCGCCTTGCCCGCTAATGCCCCAGCTTGGCTGGAGGAGCTTTCGGCGGCGCTAGGCGAGACGCACCTTTCCACCGCTTTTGTGGATCGCTTGGCCTATGCGCGTGATCGTACGCCGCTGGCCACCTTCAATATGCGCGCCGGTCGATCGCTCGGCGACTTCCCGGTCGCCGTCGCGACCCCCGGGACCGAGGCGCAGGTCGCGCAGGTTCTGTCTCTCGCGAACACTCACGGCTTTGTCGTGATCCCCTACGGTGCCGGATCCGGTGTGGTCGCGGGAGCCATTCCCGTCGCCGACACTGTCATGCTCGATCTCAAGCGTCTCAACAGGCTGGTCGCCTTGGATGAGATCAACGGTTTGGCCACGGTTCAGGCTGGCATGAACGGTGCTCGTTTCGAGGAGCTGCTGAACGAACGGGGCTGGACCTGCGGTCACTATCCGCAGTCGATCAGGATGTCGACGGTCGGCGGGTGGATCGCTTGCCGTGGCGCCGGCCAGGCTTCGTCCCGCTACGGCAAGATCGAGGACATGGTGGTCGGCCTGCGCAGCGTCATGCCGGACGGTGAGCTTGTCGAGGTCAGACCGCTGCCAAGACGGGCCGTCGGCCCAGGGTTGCGCGATCTCTTTGTCGGCGCAGAGGGAACCCTTGGCGTCATCACCGAGGTGACGCTGCGGATCTGGCGCCAGCCCGAAGTCCGGCGCCCTGTGATCCTCGCATTTCCGGATCTACAGGCGGCCTGGGACTCGCTGCGTGAAATGATGCAGGGCGAATTGCGGCCCGAGGTGGCACGTCTCTACGACGAGACGGAGTCGCGCGAACGCACCATGGGAGGCGCGCCCTTCGATACGAAGCCGATCCTCTGTATTCTGATGTTCAGCGGCAAGGCCGCCTTGGCCGAGGTCGAGGAACGTTTGGGGCTGGAGATCTGTGCCGCGCACGGTGCCGAGGTTTCAACCGATTTGGCGCCCTACGAGCAATGGCAGAAAAACCGCTTTGTTTCCTATTCGCCGCGCTACCAGGCGCAGTGCTACTTCATGGACACGATTGAGATTACCGGTCGCTGGTCGGCTCTGCCGGATCTCTATGCCCGGATTGGCGCGGCTATCCGCGAACTGCATCCCGATGTCTTCTTCGGCACCCACTGGTCGCACGTCTATCCGGAGGGAGCCTGTCAGTACATGACCATTCGACTGCCCGTGTTGGACGAGGCGGAGGGGCTTCGTCTGCACCGTGATGTCTGGGCACGTGCCCAGAGTCTCTGCTTGGAATTGGGCGGCAGTATCAGCCATCACCATGGCGCCGGACAGCTTCGCAATCCTTGGATGGAGGGCGAACTGGGCCGAGGTCACGCCGTTCTGCAGAAGATCAAGGACGCGCTCGATCCGAACAACGTTTCCAACCCGGGCAAGCTGGCCTTGCGCCTGCGGGAGGCTGCGGACCGTGGTTGAGACTGGCATCGATCTGTTGCGTATCTGCGCGTTCTGTCCGAATCCCTGCCGCGCGGCAATCTCCGAGGATATTGCCGACCAGAGGGAAAGCCGCACGCCCTCGGCGCTCGCGTATCTGGCTGTTGCAGTGAACGAAGGCTACGTGCGGCCGGACGCGGAGACCCAAACCGCGCTACGCGACATGGAACTGGCCGAACTGTGCCGTCCCCTCTGCGTCTATGGTTTCGACGTACCGGCCGAACTGCGTGCCTTCGCCCGCCAACGTTTCGACGAAGGGACGTCCGGTGCCTGACGCCACGCATCTCATGGGCATCGACATCGGCGCCGGCAGCCTGAAGGCGACGGTGATCGATGCCGGCGGCCGGGTGAGAGGCACCGGCTTGGCTCTGGTTGCTACGGCCACGCCGCATTCTGGTTGGACTGAGCAGGATCCTGAGGATTGGTACCGCGCGACCTGCATCGCGGTTCCGGAGGCTCTCGCCGAAGCCGCATTGACAGGAGATGATGTGCGGGCGGTCAGCTTTAGTGCCGGCGCGCACACCCCGGTTCTGTTGGATGAAGCGGACCGTCCGCTGCGACCGGCCATTCTGTGGAGCGATCAGCGCAGCCTCCAGGAGAGTCGCGACCTGCGTGAGCGTCACGGCGAAGAGATTCGGGATATCGGGTTCAATCAACCCAACCCGACCTGGACCCTTCCCCAATTCTATTGGCTGACCCGTCACGAGCCGGAAGTCGTGGCGCGCACCCGGCGTGTCATGATTGCCAAGGACTACTTGCGCTTCCGCTTGAGCGGTGCGTGGCACACAGATCGGACGGAAGCTGTCGGCACTCTGTTGTACGACTGCAGAGCCGACGCCTGGTCGGACCGGCTGGTCGATCTGATCGGCTGGTCGCGCGGAACCTTGCCGCCGCTCGTCGATCCGACTGCGGAGGTCGGGAGGGTGTCGGCCCAGGCTGCGCGGGACACCGGACTATCCCGGCGTACCCGCGTCATCTGCGGTACCTCGGACACCTCGGCGGAAGCCTATGGGGCTGGCGCGGTGCAGGCAGGAGCGGGCACGATCAAGTTGGCGACGGCCGGCACGGTGTCCGTGATCGGAGACCGACCGACCGTTCACGACGCACTGATCAATTACCCCTTCGCCGTACCGGGGCTCTGGTACACCATCGTCGGCACCAACAGCTGCGCCTCGGCGCACAAATGGCTCCGAGACCGGGTGCTGAAAGCGGGCGAGGACTCTTTCGATCATCTGGACGGGCTGGCCGGCACGGTGCCCGCCGGATCGCAGGGTCTGTTGTTTCATCCCTATCTGAACGGGGAGCGTTCGCCGCACTGGGATCCCCTGCTGCGTGCGGATTTTCTCGGCCTGACGATGACCCACGGGCAGGGGCATCTGGTGCGCGCGCTCTATGAGGGCGTCGCCTACTCCCTGCGCGATTGTCTGGGTGCTTTGCATGACCAGGGCTTGAGACTCCGGGAGGCGCGGATCGTCGGCGGCGGTGCGCGGAGTGAATTGTGGAGGCAGATCGTCTGCGACGTGCTGGACCTGCCTCTCGCATTGCCGGAGGTGACCGACGCCTCGTTCGGTGCTGCCTTGCTTGCCGGAGTCGGTAGCGGAGTCTTCGAAAGCGAGGAAGCGGCTGCTGAGAGCTGCGTTCGCTTCGTCGAGCGGCGCGAGCCCGATCCGAACCGCGCTGCATTCTACGGCGATATGTTCGAACTCTACCGCCTGGCGCAGAGCCGTCTCGCGGAGATCAACCATCGCCTCGGTGAGCTTGCCGGGAGGACGATCGCATGAGCCACGTGATCCTGAAGAATCTGGAGAAGCGTTTCGGCGATACCTTTGCGGTACGTCCTACCAGTCTGAGCTTCGCCAAGGGCGAGTTCGTTGTACTGGTCGGACCGTCCGGCTGCGGCAAGTCGACGACGCTGCGCATGATCGCCGGCCTGGAGGATGCTACCGGTGGGCAGATCTCCATCGCCGGCCGCAATGTCACCGGGCTCGAGCCGCGTTCGCGCAACGTCGCGATGGTATTCCAGAACTATGCTCTCTATCCGCACAAGACGATCTACAAAAACCTTGCTTTCGGTCTGCAGATGGCACGCACGCCGAAGGACGAGATAGACCGGCGGGTACGTTGGGCCGCCGGAATTCTAGGGATCGACCATCTGCTCGAACGCAAGCCGAAGCAGCTGTCCGGAGGGCAGATGCAGCGAGTTGCCTTGGGTCGCGCGATGGTGCGCGAACCCGACGTTTTTTTGCTCGATGAACCTTTATCCAACCTGGATGCCAAGCTGCGCGCGCGGATGCGCGATGAGATCGCCAAGCTGCACCAGCAGATCGGCAGCAGCATGATCTACGTGACCCACGATCAGGTCGAGGCGATGACGCTGGGCGACCGAATTGTGGTGATGAAGGATGGCGTGGTGCAGCAAGTCGGCAGCCCGCTCGAGGTTTACGACCGTCCGGCCAACCGTTTCGTCGCCGGCTTCATCGGCTCACCGGAGATGAACTTCCTGGAGGGCCATCTTGCCGCCGAGAACGGTTGCCCAACGTTTCGGGCCGGCGAGCTGGCGGTGCCCCTTACGGCGATGTCGGTAGCGGCTCGGCCGGGTACTCCGGTCGTGCTTGGGATCCGACCGGAGCACATCTCCTTGCCGAGCGACAGTCCGATACGCGGCGAAGCCAGCCTGGTCGAGCAGATGGGGGCACAGACCGTGGCGGCCTTCCAGATCGGTGGTGTCGAAATTCGTGCAGTCGTGGATCGAGACGACACGCTGCGCTCCGGTGACGTCCGCTCCGTGCGGATCGATCCAACCAAAACGCATCTCTTTGAAAAAGAGAGCGGCATGGCATTCGTGCCAACAAAATCGAGGGAGGAAGTGACTTATGCCTAAAAAGATGAAGGGATTGTTCCCGAGCGTATCCCGCCGCAGCTTCGTCAAGATGGGCGCGGCTGCCGGCGGTATGGCCTTTGCCGGTTACGCTCCGGCAGTGGTCGGCCAGACCAAGGAACTGCGCTTCCTGAACTCCGAGCCGTCGAAGGGAAGCGTGACGGTCTTGAACCAGGCTGCCGCTGCTTACGAGTCGGAGACAGGCGTCAAGGTGCTGATCGACTCGGTTGGACCCGGCGAAGCCTGGCAGAAGCTGCAGGCCTCGATTGCTGCCGGCCAGTCCTACGATGTCAGTTCGGTGCTGTTCTCCGCGCACGTTTCCCTGCTCGCGGACGCCGGACAGCTGGTCGGGTTGAACGACTTGATCGCCAAGCACGAGTGGGGCCCACGGATTCTCTTTCCCGTGGAGGGCAACAACTACTGGTATCCGTTCGACTATAATCTCAATTGGATGTTCTATCGGAAGGACCTCTATGCCGAGAAAGGCCTGAAGGTGCCGGAGAATCAGGCTGAGATGCTTGCCAACTGTCAGGCGCTCACGGAGGACAACCGTTTCGGCACGATGCATCCACTCGGCTCCAATAGCGCGACCCAGTGGATGTCGCTTGGCTACATGTGGGCCAACCAGGTCTCTTTGCTCGACGATCAGTTTTCTGTGATCGTGGACGATGCAACGAACAAGCCGCGGATGGCGGCCTATCTCGATTTCATGAAGGACCTCGCGCCGAGCATGCCGCCGGGCATGACACAGGCGAGCTTCGCTGAGGCTCTAGCTCAGTATTCCTCGGGCCAGGTGGCGCATGCGCCTTACGCCGGGCGTCTCATGGAGTACCTGGAGGACCGCGTACCGGAGCTGGTCGAGAATACCGGGTTCTTCACATACCCGAGCGCTGCCGGCGACAGTCGCGCGGTCAATCACGGCTATGACGGTTGGGTCGTGCTGGATACGCCGATGGCCGAGGAATCGTTGAAGTTCATGGATTGGTTCACGTCCAATTACTACGTCGACTTCCTGCACTCGGCGCCGCTGCATTTCCAGCCGCCACGCCTCGACATCTATGAGGATGCGCGTTGGCGTGATCATCCGATGATTCAGAAGCATGCCGATCTCGTCGCCTTCATGCGCAATCTGCTGGAAGACGACTCGATCCTGATTCGCTCAGTGGATACACAGGGTCCGACCGTCGACGTGCGCGGCGGTGCGATCTTCGAGTCAATGGCCGTACCGGAGGCTCTGCAGAACCGCATCCTGCGGGACATGCCGGCGGGAGAGTGTGTAGACGCCTGCGCCGAGTCTTTGCGCGAGGCCCTGGCCCGATAAGGACTTCGTCATAACGGCCCCGTCCCGTTCCGTCTCTCGAGCAGGCGGGACGGGACTCCGGGCTGAAAGCTTGCTCGGCCCAAGACCTCGGCGCTGCAGGCGCCGACCGTCGTAAGAAGGGTTCGCTTCCGACACTCCGAGCGGAGACGCAGATGCGTCATTTTTCAACACCGAGCGACCGGATCATCCTTGCGATGTTCCTGGCGGCTGTCCTCACCACCGCCGGTCTGGTCCTGGTTCCGGTCTTTCATGCCGTCCAACTGAGCTTCTACAGCTCCACATCCTTTGTCGGAGAGGCTACCTGGGCTGGGTGGGATAACTATCTGCGCGTATTGAGCGATAGCGACTTCTGGCATTCGCTGCGGGTTGGTTTCATCTTCGCCGGCTTCGCTATTCTGTTCCAGGTCGTGCTTGGCATCATTTTCGCGCTGCTACTGAACAAGCCTTTCCGCGGTCGTCCGATGGTCCGCGGCATCGCGGTGCTGCCCTATCTGCTGCCGACGATCGTAGTAGCCTTGGCGTTCCAGTGGATGCTCGATGGTTCCTTCGGGCTCTTCACCAATTGGGCAATGGCGCTCGGCTTCGATCGACCTGCTTGGTTCGAGACGCCCTGGGCTGCTCTCTCCATGGTTATCATTGTCAGTGTTTGGACCTGGACGCCTTTCGTCACCATTACCTTCCTGGCAGCGCTGCAGACCGTGCCGAAGAGTCTCTACGAGGCGGCTCGCGTCGATGGCGCCAACGGCTGGTACCGCTTCTGGCACATCACGATCCCGGCGCTCGCGCCCGTTCTGACCGTGATCGTGCTGCTGCGTTCGATCTGGATGTTCAACAAGTTCGATATCGTCTGGCTATTGACCAAGGGTGGCCCGTTATCCGCGACCGAGCATCTACCGATCTTGGCTTATCGGCGTACCTTCACACAGTTCGACATCGGTGGCGGTGCCACCATCGCCACCATTTCGTTCCTGATCCTCTCGATCCTGATCTTCGTCTATTTCCATTTCTTCCCATTGGATGAGAAGGAGGCGTCGCAATGACCCGCTCCGGCTCTCCGGCCGCTCGGATCGCGATCGCCGCCGCCATCCTGCTGGTCTGCGCCTGGTCGTTTCTCCCGATCTACTGGATGGTTCTTTCCAGCTTGCGGGCGCCTTCGCAGCTGTTCCGCGATCCCTCGCTCGTCCCGAGCTGGCCGCTTTCGCTGCAGAGCTATTACGATCTGCTCGACACCACCAACTATCTTCAGCAGTTCGCGAACAGCGTCATCGTCGCCCTTAGCGTCGTGACGATCACTCTGACGGTCTCGATTGTCGTTGCTTACACCATCACGCGCTACCGTATGCCGGGTAAGTCTCTGCTGATCAGCAGCATGCTCTATGCCTACATGTTTCCGCCGCTGCTGTTGGCGATTCCCCTGCTGTCGCTCTTTGCTTCGGTCGGTCTCTCGGACACCCTGCTGGCCGTTGTCGTCGCCCACTGCACCCTGACTCTACCACTCGGCATTTGGCTGTTCTGGGGGTTCTTCAAATCGATGCCTTTCGAGTTGGAAGAGGCAGCGATGGTAGATGGCTGCTCGCGCATGGGGGCCTTTGTCCTGGTCGTTCTTCCTCTGTCTCTGCCTGGCATCGTGACAGTGGCCATCTTCTCCTTCCTGCTATCCTGGACCGACTACATCTTCGCTTTCGTCCTGCTTTCCAGTGACGCCCAGAAGACCTTACCGGTCGGATTGGCCTCGATCCTCGGCACCTTCGACGTTCGCTGGGGAGAGGTGATGGCGGGGGCAACGCTGATCGCCTTGCCTTTGTTCGTCATGTTCGTCTTCCTCAGCCGCTACTTCATTCAGGGCCTGGCGGCCGGGGCAACCAAGGGCTAGTGCATGAACCTGGATCTGAAGGGCCGCGTTGCGTTGGTTACGGGCGCGGCCAGAGGCATCGGACTGGCCGAGGTCGAAGCGCTGGCCGCCGAAGGTGCGGTGATCGCTCTCAACGACCTGGACAAGGCGCGCGCGGCCGCTGCCGCAGAGCGGATGCGCGCAAATGGGGCTGCCTGCGAACCCTTCGTGGCCGACGTGGCCGAGGAGGCAGGTGCCGACGAGTTGGTTCGGTCGGTCGCCGACCGCTTCGGCCGACTGGACATCCTGGTGAACAACGCCGGTATCTCGGGCCGGTACTTGGGCACGCGGGTCGTAGACCTGCCGGTTACGGCTTGGGATGAGATGATTCACGTTCATATGCGCAGCGCTTTCCTGTGCAGCCGCGCCGCGGCAAAGGTCATGACGGCGGCGGACTTCGGCCGGATCGTCAATACTTCCTCGATGAATTTCACTGGTGGCGGCCGGCCCGGCGTCGCGCACTACGCTGCCGCCAAGGCCGGCATCGCGGGCTTCACCAGCACCTTGGCCAAGGAACTCGGGTCGTCCGGAATCACGGTCAACGCCATCGCGCCCGGTTACGTCGAGACCGAACTGCTGGCCGCGATGGGTTCCGAAAAGCGAAGGGTGATCGTCGAACAGAATCCGGTCGGACGCTTCTGCAAACCGGAGGAGGTGGGTGCGTTGGTCGCTTTTCTCTGCTCCGCTCAGGCGGCTTTCATAAATGGGGCTTTGATCTGCCTCGACGGGGGGCGCCGCGACTTCTACTGGGGTGCGGCATGACGGTACGGATCTTCGGTTTCCCAGGCCGCTATCTGCAGGGCCCTGGCGCCTTGGAGCATCTGGGCGAGACGGCCGCCGACCTGGGGGGTGGCGACGCCGTACTGATTGCCGATCCGGTGGTGGCCGGAGCTGCTGCGCGTGCGGAGCGCAGCTTGCAAGATGCGGCCTTGAGGGTGATCCGGCTGGCAAGCCCGACGGAATGCACTCCGGCCGCAGCCGAGTCCCTGAAAGCGCAGGCAGAGTCAGCCGATTTGGTCGTTGGCTTCGGCGGCGGCAAGACAATCGATCTTTCCAAGGCGGTTGCGCGCGCGCTCGATAGTCGCTTGATCATCGCGCCCAGCATCGCTTCGAACGACTCGCCGACCAGCCGCCTGATCGTCTTTTACGACGAGACCCATCGGGTCAGTCACGTCGAGCAGCTACGCCGCAATCCCGATGCCGTGCTGGTGGATACCGACGTCATTGTCGCGGCGCCGAAGCGTTTCCTCGCGGCTGGAATCGGCGATGCCTTCAGCAAGCGCTATGAGGTTGGCCAGGCGATCGCAGCTGGAGGGCGTAACTTCTTCGGGACGCCAAGTCTGCATACCGCCCGGATTCTGGCCGTTGCCGCACACGAGATTTTGCTCCAGAACGCTGCTGGCGCCATGGCGGCCGTCGGTCGACAGGAGATCACCGACGAACTGGAACTGGTGGTCGAGGCAGCGGTTCTGTTGAGTGGACTCGCGTTCGAGAGTGGCGGCTTGTCGATCGCTCATGCTCTGCTGCGGGGCCTGACGGCCTTGCCGCAGTGCCGTAATGCGTTGCACGGTGAGATGGTTGCCTACGGCACGCTGGTGCAGATGGCTGCGGAGGGTCGTGACGCCGATGAACTTGCGCGGATCGGTGGTTTCCTGTCGGATATATCGCTACCTGTGAGCTTGCAGGCGTTAGCAGATCGAGAAATCAAACGAGCCGATCGGGAAAAAGTGGCTGAGCTGACGCTCGCCGCTCCCTACATCGGCAATTTCAACCTTCCATTGGATGCGGACGCGATCCTTTCGGCGATGGACATAGCGGATGAGTGCACGCGACCGAGATAGCGAGGCAGGATCTCATAGGGAGCCCACCGCGCGGCGTGCCACCCTGAAGGATGTTGCAGAGCGTGCCGGTGTCGACAAGTCGACTGCTTCGCGCCTGCTGCGTGGCGTCGGTCAGCTGACGGTTCGCGAGGAGACCCGGGAGCGCGTCTTCAAGGCGGCCGAGGACTTGCGCTACAAGCCGAACCAGATCGCGCAGAGTCTGCGGTCTTCGCGCTCGCGGTCGCTCGGTATCGTCGTTCCTCAGGTCATCAATCCAGTCTATGCGCAGATCATAGTTGGTGCTTCGAACACCGCGCGTGAACGCGGCTACATGCTGCTGATCTCGCAAACCGGCGACAGCTCCGACACCTCCGTCTACGACCAGTTGGTCAACCAGAACCGCGTAGACGGGCTGTTGGTCGCCACCTTGCGTGACGAGGCTGCCCAGATGGTCGCGTTGAAGGCATTGGACGTGCCGTTCGTCTTGGTCAACCGGCAGGGCGAGGCCTCGGCGAACTATGTCATGTGCGATGAGGTGGATGGCGCTTCTCGGGCAACGACGTATCTCATCGAGCGAGGGCACCGGCGGATTGCCCACCTAGCCGGCGAGCAGACCCGTTTCAACGCCAAGATGCGCCTCGAAGGGTATCGCCGTGCTCTCGAAGAAGCTGGGATCGCTTATGATCCGGGCCTCGTTGCGACCTCGGGCTACGATCAGCGCGGTGGCGAACGCGCGATGCAGCAGATTCTCGACACTGCCTCTCCGCTGCCGACGGCCGTCTTCGTCGTGACGCTGGTGGCCGCCGCCGGGGCGATGGCTACGGTACACAAGGCCGGACTGGAGATCCCACGAGACATCTCCTTTCTGTCTTTCCATAACGGTTCTCTGGCTGACATGCTCTATCCGCCGCTGACAACCTTGGAAGTTCCGGTCGAGCAGATCGCCGCGCGTGCCACGGAGGGGCTGATCGAAATTCTGGAAGACCGCCGCGAAACAATCGAGGTCGTCGTTCCAGCCGGCGACGTCGTCGACCGACAGAGTGTCGCCACCTTAAAAGCCGCCCGCAAGCAGGCCTGAGAGCGTCTCGCGCGTTCTTCTGCGGGTCTTGAGCCACCCCCCGGCTGCCGCCAAGGGGCAGGGACCGGCAGGTGGATCCACCGGTCCCTGGATGCTCCTTCGTATCTCGTCGTGTTGCAGCTTGGTCGTGGGACAGCCTCAGTCCTTGCGATAGGCCGACACGGTCTGACGGAACTCGTCCCAGACCTCCGGGTGCCGTTCGGTGAAGGCTTCGGAAGCCCGCTCGGCGAGAGTGCGGAACTCCGCTACGGCAGCTTCGTCGACCGTCACCAGCTCGCCGCCCGCAGCGATCATCTTCTCCATGGTTTCCTGGTCGCTTTGCATGCCGTTGCGCCATTGGTCGGCGACCAGTTCCGCGACCGTCGTCTCCACGATCTCTCGCAGGTCCGGCGGCAGGTTGTCGATCCACTTGGCATCGGCGACCACTGTGTAGGTCAGAACGCTCAGGCCTGGGACCCAGGTCGCCACCTGTGCGGCGTTCGTGCCGACCATTTCCCAACCGCCGGCGGAGGTGAAGATACCGTCGATCGCTCCCTGCATCAGGGCGGCGGCCATCTCGGTGGCCGGCATGCTGATCGGGCTGGCGCCGAGTTCGCGCATCAGCTGTTGCAAGACCGTGCCGCCAGTCAGGCGTACCTTGTCACCCTCGAGGTCCGCAGGCGTATGCACGGGCTTTTCGGGGAAAAGAAAGACCAGATCGGCGGTGCGCATCAATCCCATCACCCTGAAGCCGCGATCCTCGACGAAGCCGGACAGCAGGTCCGTCAGGGCATCAGCCGCGCCCTCGGTGAGCATGAGCTCGTCGTCGATGGCGAAGGGCAGGTTGATGACTCCGTATTCCGGAGCCAGCGACTCCAACTGCACGCTCACCGGCCAAACCATGTGAACGGCCCCGGTCCCCAGCGCGGCCACGGCATCGCGGTCCTTGTAGAGGGCGCCGGCGTGGAAGATCTTGGGTTCGATCCGCCCGTCGCTGCGGCTGCGGATGGTTGCCGCGAAATCCTCCATGAGCGCCGCCGTCCAATGCGAGGTGGCGATCTCGTTGGTCATGATCATCTCGATCGGCTCGTCCGCTGCGAAGGCCTGCTGTGCGGTCGTCGGTGCAACGGCCGGCGCCGCGACAATGCCGGCGAGAGCCAGCGCGGTTGCGGCTGCGCCGCGACGTAAGATCTTAAACATCGTGTCCTCCCGGTGGACCCTAGGGTTCTTTTGCTCCCGCCCGCTCGTCCCGCCGCCCTAGAAGATCGCCGCGGAAGACCGTCAGGAAGAAGGATGTTATCCAAAATCGACGCATGAGAAATAAATTTGTTCGATTAATTTTCATAGCATGCGAAAATTCATTCGACTTTTCACGGCCTAAGAAGGTCGCGGAGCAAAGGGCGGCTAGCGGCTGCTTCGCTCCGCCAGCGCGAGAAGTCTTTGGCAACGCCGAATAATGGGGCGCTCCACCAGACTCCCGTCCAGCAGGCAAGCGCCGCCATTCGAAGCTTCGAAGGCGGCGACGATCCGTTCTGCTCGAGCGAGCGCTTCAGTCGAGGGCGCGAGAGCTGCGTGAATCGCCGCGATCTGTTTCGGGTGGATCGCCGCTCTTGCCGCAAATCCTAAGGCGAAGCTGCGGCTGAGGTCTTCGTGATAGCCGGCTTCGTCGTCCAATTCGATCCAAGGCATCTCGACGGCTGTCTTTCCATGCAGTGCCGCGGCTTGAACGATCCGGGCGCGTGCGTAGAGAAGGGGCGCCCAAGCCAGTTCGACCCCCAGGTCGGCCGCCAGATCCGCGCCGCCGAACATCAACGTGGTGAGGCGCGGCGTGGCTGCGGCGATGGCTGCGGCCTGCTCCACGCCTTCGGCTGTTTCGATAATTGCCGCGATCTCGGCCGGCAGGTCCGCTTCGTCGAATAGTTTCTCGACCAGGCGAAGCTCGTCGGCTGAGCCGACCTTTGGAAGCAGGAGGCCGCTCAGTCGTCCGCCTGCCGATATCTCCGGGGTAGTGAGGGCCAGAAGGTCGCAGAAGCCTACACGGCTTCCCAGTCCGTTTATGCGAACGAAGATCTCCCGCTCGGCCTCGGCAGTATGACTCGGGATAAGAAAAGCGCAGGCAGCGGCACGTGCGCGATCCTTCTCGCTGAAGGGAACGGCGTCTTCCAGGTCGATGATGACCGCATCCGCCGCAGATTGCATAGCCTTTTCAAAGCGTTCCGGTCTGCTGCCCGGAACGTAGAGGTAGGAGCGTCGCGGCAACCGCTCCCCGCCGGACGCGATCGACCGGGTGGCGGTCGGATGGGCAGTTGCCGTGGGGGAGGTCATGGCTTCCGACATAAATTGAGCCTTTCTATTTCGAATAGCGCATGCAAAATGATATGAACAAATAATCTAGTTCAAGCCGAAACCTGCTCCAACTGGGATTTGGAGCAGGTCCCTCAGCAGGAGGAATGCGACGTGCAGCACGGGCGGAGCGCCGGGATCGTCAGGCAACTCGGTCGATATCTGGAGGACTTCGAGGTTGGGGACGTCTACGAGCATCGTCCGGGCCGCACCATCACCGAAGCGGACAATATAAATTTCAGCCTGATGACCATGAATCGGCATCCGATGCATTGCGACAGCGCCTTTGCGGCGAAGTCGGAGTTCGGCAAGCCACTGGTCAACAGCGGTCTCACGTTGGCGATCGTGCTCGGAATGACGGTTGACGACATCAGCGCACAGGCCATCGCGAATCTCGGCTGGGAACAGATCAAGCTGACGGCGCCGGTGTTCCCGGGCGATACGGTCTACGCCCGCAGCGAAGTGATGGCAGTGCGGCCCTCCAAGTCGCGCCCCTCGCAGGGCATCGTCACCACCCGGACCGAAGGCTACAAGGCGGACGGGACCGGCTTCATGACCTTCGTTCGCAACAGTCTGATCCCGAAACGCGGGCACGGTATCGGAGAATGATCCGCGGCCGGAAGAGAGCCATGCCGACGGGCAAGCAGCCAGCATAGGAGCGGTCCGCGAAGCGCCGCCATCGGAGGAAAGCATGAGCGTTCACGTCGTCCAGGATACCGCGCCGCCGGAGGCGGTTCCGATTCAGAAAACCCTTGCCGCCTTTGTCGCCGTCACCGAGTCGCATCAGATCCCCGAGGGAGTGCGCCAGCGGGCCGTTCACCACATGCTCGATGCCGCCGGCATCGCCCTGGCAGCGAGCCGAGAGGACTTCGCCTTGAGAGTCCTCACGGCCCTGCGGGCTCTCGGAGGGACGGGGGACGTGCCGGCAATCGGTCTGCCGGCTCGTTTGCCGCTGCGCGATGCCGCCACGCTGAACGGCCTGCTGTGCCACGGGTTGGACTTCGACGATACGCATATAGCTGCCGTCCTGCATCCCACAGCCAGCATCTTTCCGACCGTGATGGCGGCCGCCTACGCAACCGGGGCCAGTGGGCGCGACGCGGTCACCGCCTACGTCCTGGGCGTAGAGGCGGCTGCTCGATTGGGCATGGTTGCCCGCGGCGGCTTTCATCGGGCCGGTTTTCACCCGACCGGCCTGGTTGGGGTGTTCGGCTGCGCCTTGGCGGCCGGACGTCTTTTCGGTTTGACCGAGAGTCAGCTTGTCCAGGCACAGGGCATCGCTCTGTCACTGGCCTCCGGCAGTTTGGAGTTTCTTGAAGACGGGGCCTGGAACAAGCGGCTCCACCCGGGTTGGGCTGCTAACGCCGGTCTAACGGCCGCGGCTCTGGCGCGTGAAGAGTTCGTCGGTATCTCCCGTCCCTATGACGGTCGCTACGGCCTCTATGCCTCCTATATGGGCGAAGACGTCTCGGGCTCGGATCTCTCGCTCGCAACGGCGGGGCTGACCAGCCGGTGGGAGCTCATGAACACGGCCATCAAGCCGTTCCCAGCCTGCCACTTCACCCACGGATGTATCGATGCCGCGCTAGAGTTGCTGCGTCAGGGCCTCGACCCCGACCGTATCGAGGCGATCGAAGCCCTCGTGCCGGCCGAGGTGGTGGAGGTCGTTTGCGAGCCGGAAGTGAACAAGAAGCGTCCTGCCAACAGCTACGATGCACAGTTCTCCGTTCCTTTCCTGGTTGCGGCCGCTTTCCGGCGCGGCCGTTTTACCCTGGCCGAACTTGCGGCCGATGTTCTGGCCGACCCCCAGATCCTCGCGTTGGCGGAACGTGTCTCCTATCGCGTCGATCCAAGCTCGCCCTTCCCGAGAAGCTACTCGGGGGAACTGGTGGTGACACTTTCGGGCGGCGAGGTGCGGAGTCATCGGGAAGAGGTCAACCGCGGTGCCGCCGAACGGCCGCTGTCGAACCCCGAGATCGTGGAGAAGTATCGAGCCAATGCCGGCCTGGTCGTCGATGCGCGGGCGGTCGCGCGCTGCGAGACCGCCTTACTCGACCTCGATCAAGCGCCGGAGGCCCGACACAGTTTCGACCGTCTCGGCCGTAGTGCCGCTTGAGCGTCCGACGGACGTCCGGGACCACTCCGTGGCGGCGCGCAAAGGTACGCTGCAGCCCGCCACACCGACTCTTCTTCCGATACGGAAAACCGCGAGGATCGAATCGATGACCGCCGAGGCCGCAGGAAACTTGCAGGGCGAGCGATTGGAACAGGAAAGCATGATCCTGGACAGCGTCGAGCGTTGGTTGGAGCGCGACGTTCGCCCGAAAGTCATGGAACTTGAGCACGGCGACATCTATCCCACCGAGATCGTCGAGCAGATGAAGGAAATGGGACTATTCGGTGCGATCATCGACGAGACCTACGGCGGTCTCGGGCTGCGTCCGTCGGTCTACGCAAAGATCATCGAGCGCATTTCGTCGGTCTGGATGTCGCTGTCGGGGATCATCAACAGCCACCTGATTATGTCCTTCATCGTCCAACGCATGGGCACCGAGCAACAGCGTCGGACCTTCCTGCCACGCTTCGCAACCGGCGAACTGCGTGGCGGCCTGGCCTTGACCGAGCCCGATTGCGGCACCGACCTGCAGGCGATCCGCACGGTGGCCCGACGCGACGGCGACCGCTACGTCGTCAATGGCACAAAGACCTGGATCTCCAACGGCATCCAAGGAAGTTGCTTTGCACTGCTGGTCAAGACGGATCTCAAGGCCGAGCCGCGTCACAAAGGTATGTCGATGCTACTCGCGGAGAAGGGAGAGGGCTTCAAGGTCAGCCGCAAGCTGGAAAAGCTGGGTTACAAAGGGATCGATTCGGCCGAGCTGATCTTCGAAGACTACGAAGTGCCGGCCGATCGCCTAATCGGCGGCGTCGAAGGGCAGGGTCTGGCCAACGCCATCTCCGGCCTGGAACTCGGGCGGGTCAACATCGCTGCGCGCGCGGTCGGCGTTGCCCAGGCGGCCCTGGACGAGTCGGTGAAATACAGCCAGCAGCGGTCCACCTTCGGGAAGCCGATTCATCAGCATCAGGCGATCGCTCTCAAACTGGCCGACATGGCCACCCGTGTTGCCGCGGCGCGGTTGCTCACCGAACGGGCGGCAGATGTGCTGGATCGTGGCGAGCGCTGCGACTTCGAAGCTGGCATGGCCAAACTCTTCGCCAGCGAGGCAGGTGTCGAGAACGCCCTGGAGGCGATGCGTATCCATGGAGGTTACGGCTACAGCAAGGAGTTCGTGGTCGAGCGCCTCTATCGCGACGCACCCTTGCTCTGCATCGGAGAGGGGACCAACGAAATCCAGCGTTTGGTGATCGCCAAACGTCTGATCGAACGCAGTCCCATTTGAACCGCCCCGTTTGAGCAGGTCGGACGCAAGACTCTTTAAGACAGACGATTGGAGACCAGTATGCTTCCTCTCGATGGTATGAAAGTCGTCGCAGTCGAGCAGTACGGCGCCGGTCCTTTCGGTACGATGCTGCTGGCCGATCTCGGCGCCGACGTCATCAAGATCGAGAATCCCTTGGATGCCGGTGATGTCGGGCGTCAGGTCGGCCCCTTCTACTTCTCCGAAGGCGACAGCCACTTCTATCAGGCTTTCAATCGAAATAAGCGCAGCATGACGCTGAATCTGAAGCACCCTGAAGGTCGGCGCATATTCCACGCCCTCGTCCAGGAGGCGGACGCCGTGCTCGACAATCTGCGCGGCGATCTGCCGGAGAAGCTCGGCATCACCTACGAGGCGCTGAAAGATGTCAATCCAAAGATCGTTTGCGCTCACCTCTCCGCCTACGGACGGGACGGACCGCGCAAGACCTGGCCGGGCTACGACTATCTGATGCAAGCCGAGGCCGGTTACCTCCGTTTGACGGGCGAACCGAACGGTCCTCCCGCTCGTATGGGCTTGTCGATCGTCGACATGATGGCCGGCTTGATGGCGGCCTTCGGCTTGGCCTCCGGGGTGATCGGGGCGCGGGCGCGCGGGGTCGGCATGGACGTCGACACCTCTCTGTTCGACACGGCCCTGCATAACCAGACCTACTTGGCGACCTGGTATCTCAACGGCGGCTACGTGCAAGGACGTGAGACACGTTCGGCACACCCCTCGTTGACACCGTCGCAGCTCTACAAAACGAAAGACGGCTGGATCTTCCTCATGTGCAACAAGGAGAAGTTCTGGCCGATTCTGGCTGCGAAGCTCGGTCGCCCGGAGTGGGCGGAAGACCCGCGTTTCAATAGCTTCGAGAACCGGCTGACGCACCGCGATCTTCTGACCGAACTGTTGGACGGCATCCTGAGCGAGCAGACGACCGAAGCGTGGATGGAGCGTTTGGGCGGCAGCATTCCAGCGTCGCCGGTCTATGATGTCGCTCAGGCCTTGGACAGTTCCTTCGTGCGCGACAGGGGAAATCTCGCGAGTTTTACCCGTGACGAAGGTGCGCCGGTGGAGATGCTTGCCAGCCCCTTGCGCATTTCCGGACAGGATCTACCGACGCGCGCCGCTCCGACACTGGGTTCGGACACCGCCGAACTGCTCGGAGGTTTGGGCTTCGATGCAGAGCGGATTGCCGAGTTGCGCCGCGACGGCGTTGTGTAGGACCTGGTCGCTCGGCAGAGAAACGAACAATGGTCCAGGAAAAACGCGATATGTCCGATCAGGAGTTCGCAATCGAGTATTTCAGACAGATCTTCGGTTTGAATTGGGAGTCCGAACCGCAATCGCACGCCGCCGGACTCTTTACTTATGGGTCTAACCGACTGCAGGCTCAGGTTCGTCTCCTCGCCGAAAGCTTACCGGAGCGAACTCTCTTTGAGGTTTCGCCAAGCGAACATGCGTCGCTTATGGCTGCTGACGAATCCGATGGAACGACGTCGTGAAGGAACCGCGTCTCATGACCCTGACAGCGGCGGGTCAGGCGCTGCGCGACCGCAGGATCTCTGCCGAGGAGTTGACGGCGAACTGTCTCGATGCTGTGGCTGCCGAGCAGGGACGGCTCAATGCTTTCATTTCCGTCGAGACCGAAGCGGCCTTGGCGACGGCGCGGGCTTGCGACGCCGAACTACAGGCAGGGCGTCCGCTCGGCCCACTGCATGGCCTCCCGCTCGCGCACAAGGATATGTTCTACCGAGCAGGCCGTCGCTGTACCTGCGGGTCGCTGATTCGTCGGCACTTCGTTCCCGGCACCAGTTCCAGTCTGGTCGCGCGCCTCGAAGCGGCTGGTGCGGTGACGCTCGGCGGGTTGCACATGGCGGAGTTCGCGATGGGTCCGACCGGTCACAACGCCCACTACGGCTCTTGCCGGAACCCCTGGAATCCCGACTACATCAGTGGCGGTTCCTCCAGCGGCTCGGGCGCAGCCGTCGCCGCGCGTCTGGTGTTCGGTGCTCTCGGGTCGGACACCGGTGGATCGGTGCGACTGCCGGCCGCTATCTGCGGAACCGTCGGTTTGAAACCGACCCAGGGCTTGCTCGATCGCCATGGGATGATGCCGCTCTCGGACAGCCTCGACTGTCCCGGAGTGCTCGCCCGCTCATCCGAAGATCTCGCGCTGCTGATGGATGTCCTGCTCGATACGTCCCGGCATGTTGAGGCTCTCTCGCGACGCAGCCTCGAGGGCCTGACGATTGGCCTTCCCGCGCAATTCTATTTCGACGACTTGGTTCCGGAGGTCGGGCAGGCGTTGGAGGCGGCACGCCGCGAGTTGGAGCGTCTGGGTGCCCGGGTCCGGTCTGTCGATTTACCCGACCACGGTACTCTCGGCGATCTCGCCAATCTGGTGTTCACGCCGGAGGCCGCCGCACTGCACCTGACGTGGCTGACGGAGCGGCCCGAGGATTACGGGGATCAAGTGCGGGCGCGCCTGTTACAGGGACTGACGGTCTCGGCGGTTCACCATCTACAAGCCAAGCAGTTACGCAGCCTCTTCACGCGCGCGCTGCTGGAAGGCGCTTTCGCCTCCTGCGATCTGATGCTGGCACCTGTGCTACGGACCTTGGTGCCGACGGCGGTTGAGACCGACGTGGCGGCCGATGCGCGCATGACCGAGGTGGTGGCCGGCATCTCCGTTCTTACGCGGCCGCTGTCCTACCTGGGGTTTCCCGGTCTCGTGACACCTGTCGGTTTCGATAGCAAGGGCTTGCCAATTGCCATGCAGCTGATCGGTCGGCCGCGCGACGAAGCGACTCTGCTGCGTGTGGCGGACGTCTACGAGCGAGCGAACGACTGGCTTTCCGCGATACCACCTGCAGCCGTTGCCACCCGGCAAGATGGAGGATCGCAGCGTGTCGCGCAGTGATCCGGTCGGGAGTCCGCAGGAGGCAGACGAAGTCGGCCGTATGGCCGAGGAGGCCGAGCTGCTGCTGACGCCACCGGAAGTGCGGGTCCTACCGCGCGTCTGGGTGTTCTTTGAAGAAAACATCCTGCTGAACCTGGCGACGGCCTTCATGGCAGGCGCCATGGTCGTGATGTTCTATGAGGCGACGAGTCGATCTCTGCTGTCCGAAAGCCACTGGTGGGCGGAAGAGCTGGTGCGCATTCTGGTGGTCTGGAGTGTGCTCTTGACGTTGGGGACGGCCAGCCGAAAGCATCACTTCATTCGCATGGATCTTCTCGTGCGCAGGCTGTCGAGCCGCTGGCAGCGTGCTGCCGGTTTCCTCAACGCCCTTGTCGGTCTGGGTTTCTCAACTCTGCTGATCGTCGCGGGTCTGCGCGAGGTCCAGCACCTGCACTTCACCGGCATGTTGACGGACTCGAATCTCTATCTGCCGCTCTGGCTGGTTCGATTGGCCATGCCGGTCGGCGGCATGCTCTACGCGCTCTACTTCCTCGGCAATCTCTACGCGCTGCTGCGGGGGCACGATCCGAATCAAGAGATCATTACCTAAGCGCCTCTGGGGAGCGCCATGACCACCCTCGTTGCCGTCATTTTCCTGCTCGTGCTGATTGCCAGCGGTGTGCATATCGCAATCGCACTGGGCGTCGTCGCGGCCGGGCTGCTCAGTTTCAACCTCGGTATTCCCGTCGTGCTGATTTCCCAGATGGCGTGGGACTCGATCGACAAGTACGCGTTGGTGGCCATTCCTTTCTTCATCTTCGCCGGCAACCTGATGTCGCGCGGGGATCTTGCGCTGATTATCCTGGAGCTGGTCGGCAGCGTGCTACGCTGGTTTCGTGGCGGAGTGGCCTTGGCGTTGGCGACGTCCAGCGTCTTCTTTGCAGCGGTGAACGGCTCTTCGGTCGCTTGTGCCGTGGCGCTCGGGCCGGCTGCCGTCAAGCTTCTGCCGCGAGAGGGGTACAGCCGGCAGTTCACCGCCTCGGTGGTGGCCGTCTGCGGCACGCTGGGCTTGATGATTCCGCCGTCGCTAACCTTCATCCTGATCGGATCGATCGTTGGTCTTCCAATCACCGATTTGTTTATCGCAGGCCTCGTGCCTGGCTTGATCGAGGCGGTGATGCTGGCGATCACGACCATCGTGATCAGTCGCTTGCGGGGCTATGGCAATGCTCTGCAGCCGCCGGACTGGCGCCAATTCCGGGCTCGGCTCCCGCGTGCGTCGGGCGCGATCATGATGCCTGTCCTGATTATCGGGACGATTTATATGGGCTGGTTCACGCCCACAGAAGTGTCTGCGCTCGCAGCGATCTATGCGGTGGTGCTGGTGTTGCTGGTCTACCGCACCGTCGGCCTCAAGGATGTCTGGTTCACCGCCCGGGACTCGATGCTGCAGACGGTTATGATCTACGGAGTCCTGATCGGATCGGGTTTGCTGACGGCGGTTCTGACCCGCTTGGGACTGGCTAACGAGCTGATCTCTCTGCTGCAGGACTACCAGGTGGAACCCTGGCAGTTCCTTCTGGTCGTGAATCTCCTGATGATCGTGGTCGGTATGTTTCTAGACGGGGTATCGATGATCGTCTTGCTGAGCCCGATCCTTTTTCCGATGGCTCAGTCCGTCGGAATTGATCCAATACACTTCGCGGTCATCATGACCGCGCTGGTAGAGTTGGCGACCTTGACTCCGCCGATTGGGCTCAACCTGTTCGTCATGAGCCGGATCACCGGGTTGGATATCGGTGTGATGGCGCGTGGTGTTCTGCCTTTCTATGCGACCCAGTTGCTGTTCCTGGCGCTGGTCAATGCGATTCCCTTTCTCTCGTTGATGCTTGTGCGTTGACCGCCGATATTGGGCCTGGCGGGGTTCAGGACGACCAGCGGTACCGCGCGCCAAACTGTGCAAAAAGTGGCTATGACCGAAACACGCGACCTGCCAACCGAAGAGCGCGACCGGCCCCGCTACAAGGAGGTCATCTCGGCGCTGCTGGAGGATATCCTGCAGCAGCGCTATGCCACAGGCGAACGCCTACCCACCGAAATCGAGCTCTGCGAGCGTTTTGGCGTGAGCCGCCATACGGTTCGCGAGGCGCTGCGCCGACTGCAGGATATGGGGTATGTGAAGCGGCGCCAGGGCATGGGAACGGTGTTGGTTTCCCAGCAGGGGGCCGGCCAGTTCGTCAATTCGATCAGTCATCTGGAGCAGTTGCTGCAGTACGCCAGCTCGACTCGGCTGGAGATTCTGTCAATCGACCGCATTCTGCTGCAGTCCGAGCAGGCTCAGCGCCTGCACTGCCGGTCCGGTAGCGAGTGGTTCCGTGTCAACGCCTTACGCCGTGCGACGCCAGGCAGTGAGGCGGGATCTGAGCCCGTTTGCTATTCCGAAATCTATGTCGACCCGGACTACGGGGATATTCTCGATCAGATCGGTGCGGAGCCGCGCGCCGTCTATGCGATGATCGAACAGCGCTACGACGTCAGAATCAAGGAAGTGAAGCAAGAGATCGCCGCTTCGACCGCCGATCTCAACGTCGCGTCGCGGCTGATGGTACCGCTGCACGCTGCCGTTCTGGTGATTACCAGACGGTACTTCAGCGAGCAGGGACGGCTGGTCGAAATGTCGGTCAACACCCATCCAAGCGACCGCTTCCGCTATGAGATGACACTCCAGCGGAACCACTTGTAGAGTTCTGGGCTGTCGAGCTTTGGCTAGCGTGGTTTACGAATCCTCTCGGGTAGACACCGGCTCGTCGGCTCGCGGCTCAATCTCCTCCGTGCGGCCGTAGTTGTCTTCCAGACGCACGATATCGTCTTCGCCGACGTAGTCGCCACATTGCACCTCGATCAACACCAGCGGATCGGATTGGGCGTTCTTCAGCCGGTGCCGGGCTCCCGTCGGAATATAGACGGATTCGTTCGGTCGCACCGTCAGGCGGGTGTCGTCACATTCGACCTCCGCTTCGCCCTCGACCACGACCCAGTGTTCGGAGCGGTGGTGATGATACTGCAGCGATAGACTCGCGCCTGGTTTCACGACGATCCGTTTTACCCGAAAGCGGTCGTCTTCGGCGAGGTCTTCATAGGTGCCCCAAGGCCGATAGACGACGGGTGGCAGTGTTGTCTCGCTATACCCCTCGGCTTTCAGATCTTGCACCAGCTTGCCCACCTGCGACGCGCAATCTCGTGTGGTGACGAGCGTGGCATCCTTCGTCGCCACCACGATTAAGTTCTCGACACCGATGCCGACAAGCAGGCGGCCGTCCTCGCTGCGGAAGTAACTCTCGCGTGTGGTGCTCAGGCGCACGGGCCCCTTGCTGACATTGGCATCGGCGTCCTTCTCTTCCAACTGCCAAAGTGCTTGCCAGGCGCCTACGTCGCTCCAGCCGCAGTTCATGGGAACGACGGCGGCACGGCTGGTGTGTTCCATCACTGCATAGTCGATCGAAAGAGAAGGCGACTGTGCAAAGGCCTCCCCATCGACACGCAGAAAGTCGAAATCGCTATGCGCTGCTGTCAAGGCTGCTTGGGCTGCCTCTATCACGGCTGGCTGGAGCCGCCTCAGTTCCTCCAGGAACACAGTCGTTCGCATCATGAAGATGCCACTGTTCCAAAGGTAGTCGCCCGACTCCAGATATTGCGCCGCTGTTGCGCCATCCGGCTTTTCCACGAAGCGCACGACCTCACGCACCCCGCTCAGCCCGGCCAAGGCATCGCCGACACGGATGTAGCCGTAGCCGGTCTCCGGCAGAGTCGGCTGTACACCAAAGGTGATTAGCCGGCCCTCCTCGGCCGCCGGAGTTGCCGCTTCGAGCGCGCGCCGCAAGGCGGCTACGTCGGGAATAGCATGATCGGCAGGGAACAAAGCCATCACCGCGTCCGGATCCCTGCGCTCGAGCAGTAGCGCCGCCAGGGCCGCGGCCGGTGCCGTGTTGCGTCCAAAAGGCTCGAGGACGATCGCCGCCGGCTCGACACCGATCGAGCGAAGCTGCTCGGCGATCAAGAAGCGATGTTCGTGGTTTGCGATCAGCAACGGTGCGGCAAAGAGCGTCGGGTCGCGCAGGCGTTCCACTGTGTCCTGCAGTAAAGACCGCTCGCTAAACAACGGAAGAAGCTGTTTTGGAAAGGCCTCTCGTGAGAGGGGCCAGAGGCGGGTCCCGGATCCGCCTGACAGAATAACGGGATAAATCATCATCTATCGTCCCAGCAGCCAAGACCCCAAATTCTTAGGCTGACTCCTACGTCATGAGAGAGTCGAGCGAAAGCATGGCGAGATACCAAGCTTGCTTGGCCAGGGCGGCTTGTTGCGCGAATATGAGCTCTGCGTAGAACTGAAGCGTCTGCTGTTGCTTTCGTGGGAAAAGAAAAGCCGTCGACTAAATCAAATATTATTCCAACCTTCACACCATACTACGTCGGAATATCTAACCGTTCAAAGACACCATATATGCAGTACTGCGGCATTCGGCGGTCCAACAGAGCCGACCTGAACGGCATGTAGAACAATCGACGCTTCCCAAAGCCTCCCGATGAGAGGGTCTCAACGAGCCTGGATTGATCATAGAATATCTTGTGATCGGGGTCCGCCGTATAGCCGAGCCCGCCGGGCACACCGACCAATAGGGCGCCGCCTGGCCGCAGAACTCTGTACGCCTCCGTCAGAAGCGGCCGTGGCTCGGCTAGGTGCTCCAGCACGTTGTCCAGCACAGCTCCGTCGAAGCTGGCATCCGGGAAGGGCAAGCGGTCAAGAGGCATCTCGCGCGCGTCAAGGCCAAGCTCCTGACAGTAGGCAACGAGCTTCGGATTGATGTCGACGCCGATCGTGCCAGGCCGGAAGACCAAGAAGTCGCCGATACCGCAGCCAATGTCCAACACTTCGCCCTGTAGTTCGCGCGAAAGGCGCGGATAGAGCCAGTAGCGGCGGTAAAGCTGTCCCAGGCGCGAGCGCCGGGTGAGGTAGGCGAAGTAGGTGTCAAAATCGGTCACTCTGCTTCCACCAAGTCGAGAAAAGCCTGGGCACAAGGGCCCTGTCGAAACTCCTGCGGCAACAAGCTGCCACAGGCCGCCTGTTTGCGGCGCAACTCTGCGGCCTCCAGCATGGCGGATGGCAGGTCGGCATCCCGTGCAAAGAGCAAACCGTTTCGACCTTCATGCACCAGTGCGCGATTGCCATCCACGTCGCGCAAGACCGCCGGCACGCCAAGCTGCATTGCCTCAAGCACCGCGCGGCTCATGCCCTCTGATAGCGACGGGAGAACCAGGGCGTCAGCTCGAGCCAACAGTCTGTAGGGGCACATGACGTGACCATGGAGAGTCACCTGCTTCTCCAGGTCGTTTTTTTGCACTGTCTCTGTCAACGCCGCTAGCATCGGACCCTCGCCCATGACATCTACCTGCAGCTTGACACCCTGGGCGACCAACCGCCGAACGGCATCGAGCAGCACGTGCGGCTGCTTGCGAAGACTTAAGTTACCGAGAAAAGCGAAGGTGTAGGGCGCCTGCGGATCGGGACTTCGGCGGAAGGCCTCAAGCGGTGCCTCATCGACAAAATTACCAATCACCTTGGAATTGCGGCCGGTGTAGCGAGCGATTTGCGCAGCCATGGGCTCAGTCATGGCGACCACTCGGTCGGACAGGCGCAATGAGGTCAGGTGAGCGATCGCAAGGGCCACACCCGGCGGACCGTAGTCGAAGCGATAGTTGCGTGGCAGATTACCCCGCACGCTTGAGATCCAGCGAGCGTGTCGGCGGACCTGTAGGGCCATGGCGTCAGCCGAGAGGCAGAAGGAGATCATGGCCGCGCCACCCTCCTTGCGGCCTCGCCCTCCCGCTTGTTCCAAAGCCATAGCAAGCCTGTGGGTTCGCGCTCGCCAACTCCCGGCTTCGTAAAGGGCTAGCAGTTTAACCGCAGGATCGACTGCGGCTTCAGCTCCCGGCCCCGCCTTGATATGAGCCAAAGTCACTGGGCGATCGCCGGCCAGCGCGTTGGCCAGCGCAATCGCACCTTTCACCGGGCCGGCCGGATGGAGCGAGGGGATAAGGACGAAGATCTCTCTCATGTGGCTGCCTTCACACCTGTAGCAGCGAGGATCGCCTCGGCTCGGCGAGTCCAGGTATGAGACTCCATATAACGCCGATGACCTTCTGTCCCTAGCTTGACGGCCAGGGTGGGCTCCGCCAGCAAGCGGTCGAGTTGGCCGAGCCATGCCTCCGTGTGGTCAGGCTGCGCCAGCAACGCTGTCCGCTCATCGTCCAAGACTTCGCGCAGCACTGGCAGATCGGAGGAGATGAGCGGCGTTCCGGAGGCCAGGTACTCGAACATCTTCATCGGCGACATCCAGCGCGCCGTGTCGTGCCCCGAGACGCCAATCGAAACCGATGTCTGATAGGGCATCAGCAAGACATCGCAAGCTGCCATGGCACGCTGCGCCGTTGCATGCGGCAGGAAACCGGCGAAAACAAGGTTGTCCATCTGTGTTGCAGCTCGCCGGTCCGCTATGTCTCTCTCATTGCCGCCGAACACCAGAAACAATACCCGCGGTCGGGCTCGAGCCATAGCCTCGATGACCTCGATCCCACGGCCGGGGTAGAGATGTCCGAAGTAGCCGCAGACCGCTTGCCAGGCCGACAGGTCTTGGGTCGGCAGCAGTTCCTGCAGCACCGGACGCTTCGTCTCGACCGGCAGCGGACGGATACCTTCGGGAGCTGCGTCGTGCAACACCAGCGCGCATGCCGGAGAAACATCATGATGTGTGCTGAGGATCTCTTTCAGCTTCTCCGAAATGACCAGCGTCGTCACGTTCGGCCGGGTCATGATCGCGCGTTGCAGTGGCTTGCGCGGTCCGCTTTCCAATTGGTGTGTCTCAAAGACCAGCGGTCTGCCCTGCAGGACGGCCAAGACATAGGCGGCATAAAGATTGCGTGAGAGTACGAGGTCGGGTCGCGGTCTCCGTGCCAGGCGATAAAGAGCTAGCGCCGCGATCTTGAGACTGTCGCCTCTGGGCGACCTACTAAAAAAGCTGTCCAGATCGAATGTGCCCTCAAGTACGCCGTAGGTGGCGGCCAGCGCCGCCGACGTCTCAGCCACGTTGGGCAAGCTGCGCTTGGCGAAGAGCGTGACTTGCGCTCCTGCTTTGGCAAAGCCCGCGCACTGATGAACGACGTGAACCGAGTTGGCCGTTCGCGACGGCAGTACCGAGGGTGAAATGTAGAAAACTTTAGTCACTAAGGGGTGTCGGACCTGCGCAGAGAGGGGTGCCAGCCGATACCGGGATAGTCGATGAAGCCCCATCGGGACGCTTCGCCAGGATCGAAAGCACAGGCGATACGCGCAAGGGTCAGCATGCGGAACCAAGAGTCCCAGAGATTGGATTCGCCCCAGGCCCGCTGGTAGAGACTCCAATGGGTGTGGATTCGATCATGCTTAGGCCGCTGAAGCGCCAAGGCATAGCGTGCCCGCTCCTTCAGTAGCTGTGGATTGCGTGCGCTGCCGATACGCTCCAGAAATCCCGTCAGATTGCGCAGCCTCGGGCGAACCTGCTGGCTCTCGCAGAACCCCCCATCCTTCTGCTGTTCCTCAGAAATGCTGGCTGCGGTTCGCTCCAGGAGGGCATGCGACGCTTCCTGTTCAGAGGTCCTACCGTCCGGCGTTAGAACAAAGACGGCATCGTAGTCGAAGCAGCCGCCGCCGCCGGGATAGGGTGCGAAATGACCCTTCGGATCGGCCAAGCTTACGACCGCATCGATAGCTGCAGTCTGATCCGGAAGATGCTCGCCTAGGTACTCGAAGATCTCATACTGATGATAGCCGTTCTGGAAGTGCAGGTGCGTTGGACCAGCATTGGGACCCCAAAACCCCAAGCGATTTGCCGAATGGCGGTGTAACGAAAGCCAGAGATCCAGTGATCGCTGCGTGTCCCGCCCCAAAAAATCCTTAGCATGCAGGAGAAAAATCGCCAGAAACATGGCCTGATTACCCGACTGTGCTCTGCCTTCGAGGGCGCCCAGATCCCGAAGTTCGCTCTCCAGATCGTTGGGTAGTTGCTCTTCGATCAATCGCCCAAGTCGCGTATCGTGCTGACCGCCGAGAACCGAAAGAGCGCTGAGTGTGAAGCAAAGGAGCTGGCGGTATCCCTTACCCTTCGGCACGCCCGAGTTCTCGGCACGCTTAGCCAGCAGATCGCGGAGCAAAGCCTCGACAAGAGCATCGCGGTCGCGGTCGAGGGAGTCGCGATCGTGAAGCAGATGCAGACCGAAAAGCGCAAAGCATCTGGCGAACGGCGTTGCTTCAGCCTGTGGCGTCAGGCGGTATTCGGTTCGACCTGTACGGCAGCGTTCGACAAACTCGCGTAGTCTCGAACGCTGCTCATCCAGGCCATGCAGCCGAAGAGCGGCTCTGGTCGTGGTGGAGGCGGTAACTCGCGCTTCGACAGCATCCACTCCAGAAGCATCCTTCACACTGGAAAACTGCATCGACCCCATTCTCGATCGGACCTTCGGATCGCCGTCTTGCCTGCGAGGTATGACGCAGTGACGGAGGAAGGTATCATTTTCACGGCGGCATCTTTATTCAGAGGCTTCGGCGCACTTACTCGTGAAGATCAGAATTTCAACTCATTTGAGAGAGTTGGTCTAGACGATCGCCATCGCACAGCCTTCAGTTCACAAGGTCTACTGGCGCCGTAGGTCCAGCTAGCCGGTGGAAGCCCAAGAGCAACTATTCTAGGGACATACATGTCTACCTACGCCGAAAGAAAGCGGCAAGATTTCATCGCGAAGACCTTGGCCTGCGTGCTCGCTCCGAGCCTGCGATGTCCTGCGTCACGACGCCAGCGCATATCTCGGCGAGGCGGGTCTACCAGAGTTGCCAACCCCATTTGTTGAAGTAGCGCAGGGCATTGTGCGCGAAGACCAAGGCCATGCGCAGGCTCTTGTGTGCCGCCCTTTGCCAACCGTGTACTACCATAACGTCAGGGTTGTAGACGGTACGCCAACCGGCGGCCTGATACTTACGCGACAGGTCGGCATCCTCGAAGTAAAGGAAATAGCGGTCGTCGAATCCACCGACCCGCGCATGGACGTCCGCTCTGCAGACCATGAGTGCGCCTGAGCAGAAAGGGACATCAACGCTCCGGTCGTAACCCACGTCCGCCATTTCGTAGCGAGCCATACGGGCGCGAAAGGGTCCCTGCAGAGCTGTGGGCAGGAAGCGGCGCAGAGCTAGGTCAAACAGCGTCGGATGGCGCCGGTTGGGGTACTGCAGAGTGCCGTCGGAGAAGGTCATGCGCGGTGACATGATCCCGACGCCTGGGTTGGCGTGCAGAAAGTCGATTGTCCGCGCGAAGAAATCCTTCTCGACCAAAATATCGGGGTTACACACGACATATATGTCACAGTCAGTGCTGGCAAAGATCGCGTTATGGCCACGGCCATAACCGACATTGTCGCCGCCGGGAAGGAGGCGCAGACGCCCAACCTTGTGGGCGAGGCGCTGCAGCAGTGCCAGCGTGTCGTCGCGCGAACCGTTATCCCGAACCAGGAATTCAATCTCCAGACCGGTAGGATCCGCAGCTTCCAAACTGTCCAGCGTTTCGGCGATAACCAAGGCGCTGTTGTAGGTCACAAGACCAACACAAATTCGAGGACGCCAATCGCACTTAGAATGCATCGGGGAATTGCTTTGATGTCTGGGCGGCCGGACGTCTGCTGCAGGAAATCATGGTGTCTTCGTCGAACTGTCTAATCAGTAGATGGCTAGATGTTTTACTAGGCCGAGTCTATCTACTCTACACAAAGGTTAGGGCGGCTCGTGGAGGCCCTTGGTTTCCTAGGTGAGCGAGCTTGATGCTGCAAATTCATTAGAGCCGTCGGTTGCAGTATCGCTGATTTGCCAAGGATACATACGGCCATTTGAGCTGACCGACCTGGAGGCCATCGCGCAGCAGACCTGGGTACCAACGGGCTTTCTGCGCCGCTTCTGCCTATTGAGCGAAGCGGCAGTCTTCGCCTACAAATGCCTGAATTCCTATGCTAGACAGGTTGAAACTAGCGTAGATTGCAAAGATCCTGATGTCGTCGCCAATTAGCTGCTTATGGCGCCGGTGGTTTTGGAGAAGGGTACCGTTTTGCCGTATCTTTCCGGTAATTCCGACCGATGTATTGCAGCGTGTCGCCGACAACCAGCCCATCAGCCAGACAAAGCAGGATTATGCCACAGTTTGAGATCGAAGGGCGCCTTGTCGGAGCCGATCACGCACCGCTGGTGATCGTTGAAGTCGGTATCAATCACGAAGGTGATTTCGACAAGGCGATAGCCATGGTCGACGCCGCCGTGGCGGCCGGAGCCGAGGTGGTGAAGTTTCAATGCCACATCACCGAGAAGGAGATGGTGCCCACGGACATGAAGCCTGGCGAGATCTCGGACGAGCGCCTGTGGGACATCATCAAACGATGCGAGCTGACGGAGGACGAAGAACGGCGCGTTCAGGCCTACTGCCGCGAAAAGGGTACGGTCTACCTGTCCACCCCCTTCTCGCGCGAGGCGGCAGACCGTTTGCATGCCATGGGCGTGCCTGCCTTCAAGATCGGCTCGGGCGAGTGCAACAACCTGCCGCTGTTGCGTCATATCGCGAAGCTCGGCAAACCGATCATCCTTTCCACCGGCATGAACGACCTCGCCTCGGTCCGGCGGTCGGTCGCGGCGATCCGCGAGTTCGACGTGCCTCTGGCGCTGATGCACTGCACCTCCATGTACCCGACTCCCTACGAGAAGGTGCGCCTTGGGGGGGTGACCGAGCTCCGCGAAGCCTTCCCCGACATCCCGATCGGCCTGTCCGACCACTCGCTGAACATCTGGACCTGTTTGGGCGCGGTGTCGCTCGGTGCCGGCCTGCTGGAGAAGCACTTCACGGTCTCCCGCTCCTGGCCGGGGCCGGATACGCCGATTTCGATCGAGCCCGACGAGCTGAGCGACTTGATCGAGGGTTCGGAGGCTATCTGGATGGCGCGCGGGGGGGGCAAAACCCGGCTGCCGGAAGAGCAGCCTGTGATCGACTTCGCCTATGCCACCGTCGTGACGACCGCACCGGTCAGGACGGGCGAACCCTTCAGCGAGGCCAACACCTGGGTCAAGCGCCCCGGCACCGGCCCGATCCAGGCCGAGCGTTTGCAAGAGGTGATCGGCAAGGCGGCGACCCGGGATCTGCCGGCAGACGTCCACATTCAGCCAGGTGACATCGAAGGCTTCGCGGCTTGACTCTGACTCACCTTCGAGAGGGTGCCTGGCCATGAACCTTCGCCCGCTCCTCTGCAAGCCGGCGTTTGCCTGGACAATCAATAAGACCTTGCAGTTCGATCACTTCGCCCACGACGCTATCAGGACCAATAGCGAGAGAATCGCTACGGCCACCCAGCCTCCCAAGCCTGAAGCGCCGGTTCGCTGCCGCCAGGCGAAACATGAGGACGTACCGCGTCGAGATAGCCGTTGCGCATCGGGATACGATGGGGTCTGAACTGCGAAGGCCGTGGGACGACGAGACGGTGGGCGGCGTTCTGGGGATGTCTCGGCTATGAGTGGGCGCATCGTCGTCACAGGCGCCTCGGGTTTTCTCGGGAGGCACCTCTGCCGCGATTTGCTGGCAGCCGGGCGGAATGTGCTCGGCGTTGCGCGGCGGCCGCTGCCCGATATGCCGTCTGTCCAGGTGACCGACTATAGAGATACCCCCGGTGGCGACATTCTGATCCACCTGGCCGAAAGGAGTGACCGAGGCGCCGCCTTGGTGGCCGGCGAAGATCATGTTGCAGAGGTGACTTCTACCTTGCAGGTGCTCCTCGATGGGCGCTTCGGGCGTCTGCTGTATGCGTCTTCGGGGATGGTTTACGGCGATGCGGAGGCATCGCCACGAAAGGTCGGTGACCCGACGCCGGCCCGAGACCCCTATGCGCTGGGCAAGCTTTCGAGCGAGGAACAGGTTACGGCTGCCGGAGGAGTCGCTCTGCGCCTTGCCAATCTCATAGGCCCCGGCATGGCCGGTGGCACCGTCGTCAGCACAATTCTGGAGCAGATACCTGGCTCCGCGCCCCTGCGCCTGCGCGACGGTGGGCCGGTGCGCGACTTTCTATGGATCGACGATGCTGTTGCCGGTGTCATTGCCCTGTTGGACCGGGCCTCGGCCGGTGTCTATAACCTCGGCACTGGCAGGGGGGTGGCGATTCGCCAGCTGGCACGCATGGCACTGGAAGCCGCTGGCGAAGCGGAGCGCACCCTCGAGGAAACGGCGCCGAACGGGCGGTGCTCTAATCTGGTCCTTGATGTTGCGGCAACGACGCGCGCAACCGGCTGGTACCCCGTGACGACGGTGGACGCGGGCATGGCCCGGCTGATCGCCGGGCGACTGGCAGAAACGCAGGGCGGCGGATGAGCAAGAGGACGATCGCGATTTTTACCGGCAACCGGGCGGAGTACGGGCTGCAGTACCCGATCCTGAAGGCGATCGACGCGCACCCGGAGCTGGATTACCGGTTGCTGGTCTCGGGCGCCCATCTGGACACCCACTTTGGGCGTACGCTTGCGGAGATCGAGGCCGACGGCTTTCGGGTCGATGCCGAAGTTAAGATCGAGATGGACGCCGCCTCGTTGTTCGCCACCGCCCAGGCGATCGGTTCGGGCGTACTCGCAGTCAGCCGGGTGCTGGCGGAGCTGAGGCCGGATCTGATGGTGGTCTACGCGGATCGCTTCGAAGGCTTCGCCGCGGTCATCGCCGCGACTCAGATGAACGTGCCGACGGCGCACATCGAAGGTGGTGATCTGACCGAGGGCGGTGCGCTGGACGACTCGGTACGACACGCCATGAGTAAGTTGTCACATCTGCATTTCACCACCAACCGCCAAGCCAGCAACCGGATCCTCGGGATGGGCGAGGAAGACTGGCGGGTTCACACCGTCGGTTTCCCGGCGATCGATCTGATTTCGGAAGAGCGCTTCGCATCGGCTGAGGAAGTGGCGTCGCACCTTGACCTGGACCTCGAGCGCCCCTTGGTGCTCTTCACCCAACACTCGGTGACCACCGAGTTCGACCAGGCCGCCCAACAGCTTGAACCCTCGCTCCAAGCCATGCTGCGCCTGGCGGGAGAGGGCGTCCAGGTCATCCTGACCTACCCGAATAACGACGCCGGCGGTCGCCAGATCATCGAGCGGCTGCAAGCGCTCGACTCCACGAAGCCCGCCAACGTTCAGGTCCACCGCTCGCTGGGCCGCCACCTCTATCACGGCATTCTGGCATTGGCCCGAAGCCCTGCCCTGCGCGTCGCTTGCGTGGGCAACTCTTCCTCCGGCATCAAGGAGACTCCGGCCTTCGCCTGCCCGACGGTCAATATCGGTTCACGTCAGGACGGCCGCCTGCGCGGCGACAATGTGCTGGATGCCGGCTACGGGACCGAAGAAATCGAGCTGGCCGTGCGCCATTGCTTCGAGGACGCCGCTTTCCGCGAGACATGCCGGACCGCCGATAACCCCTACTACCTCGGCGGCGCCGGTGTGAAGATCGCCAAGGTGCTGGCCGAGGTGCCGCTGAACCAGGACCTGCTGCGCAAGCGCATGACCCTGAAGGGCGAGACCGAAGGAGGTTGGTTTCGGTGAGCGAAACGCCGCTCAACCCAGAGGACCGGCTGGTCGACGTCGTGCGCGCCATAGAGGCGAGCCGGCGGCGCATCGCCGTGGTGGTGGACTCCGCCGGCAAGCTGCTCGGTACCTTGACCGATGGTGACGTGCGTCGTTGTTTGCTCGCCGGCGGCACGCTCGCGACTCCTGCGGTCGAGGCCATGACCAGAACCCCGTTGGTGGCGGAGCCCGCGACGTCCGACTTGGAAGTTCTGGAGCGCATGAAGCGCGGTAATGTCATGACCGTGCCGCGCGTCGATGCCGATGGCCGTTTCGTCACACTGTTGCATGTGACCGAACTGGATCCGGAGGCGCCTGCGGATCGGCATGCGAGCGGCTTTGCAGCTGCGGTGATCATGGCGGGCGGTCTAGGAAGACGATTGCGGCCGATCACCGATCATGTCCCCAAACCGATGGTGGAGATCGGGGGAGTGCCGTTGCTCGAGCGGCTTGTGCGCCGATTGGCGAGAGCCGGCGTGTCTCGGATTCTCATATCCGTCAACTATCTCAGCCATCTGATCGAAAACCATCTTGGCGACGGTGTGCGTCTTGGCGTCGAGATCGAGTACCTTCGGGAGACGCAGCCGATGGGCACGGCGGGTGCGCTGTCGCTCATGTCCAAGCCAGTCGACGGCCCTGTCATGGTCATGAATGGCGACATCGTCACGACCTCCGACTTCGGCCACTTGCACGACTTCCATTGCGCGCAGGAAGCTGACATGACAGTGGCCGCTGTCGAGTACGTCGTGGATATCCCTTATGGTGTCTTGCGGGCAGACGGCGGCTGGTTTCGCGGCCTGGAGGAAAAACCGTCGCAGCGCTTTTTATGTAATGCTGGGATCTATGCTTTATCACCGCGCGTTATCGAAGATATTCCACAGCGATTCTTCAATATGACGGACCTACTGAAACTTCAAAGCGAGAAAGAGAGTAGGGTGGCTGTCTTTCCGATACACGAGTACTGGAGCGATATCGGCACCCTTGACGATCTGGAAACGGCGCGGGCCGCATTCCGGGGGATCGACGACGCATGACGGACTGGCTCAACGGTAGGCGCGTGTTCGTGACCGGCGCGGACGGGTTCATCGGCAGCCACCTGGTCGAGCAATTGGTGGCGGCTGGGTCGCGGGTTCGCGCATTGACCTACTACAACTCTTGGAGCGAGATCGGCTGGTTGCAGGACCTAGAGGCGCCGGTTCGGCGAGAGGTCGAGCTGTTCTCCGGCGACATCCGTGACCCCGTGCGTGTAAAGGAAGGTATCGGCAACGCCGAATACGTGCTCCATCTGGCCAGTTTGATCGCCATCCCTTACAGCTACGTGGCCGCGCGTTCCTACGTTGAAACCAATGTTCTCGGTACATTGAACGTCTTGCAGGCTTGCCGGGAGTCCGACTCGCTGACGCGTCTCGTTCATGTCTCGACGTCGGAGGTTTACGGCACGGCACAGCAGGTGCCGATTCCCGAAACGCACCCATTGGTTGGACAGTCACCCTATTCGGCCTCGAAGATCGGCGCCGACAAGATGGCGGAGAGTTTCCACCTTTCTTTCGATCTGCCCGTGGTGACGGCGCGTCCCTTCAACACCTTCGGCCCTCGCCAGACCGCTCGCGCGGTGATCCCGACGATCGCCTCCCAACTTGCGGCGCGGCGCCCTCTCCTCAAGCTGGGTAGCTTGACCCCGACTCGGGACTTTAACTATGTCACGGACACAGCCTCCGGACTGTTGGCGCTGGCGGGCTGTGCTGACGCAGAGGGCGAGACGGTTAACCTTGGTACCGGTGAGGAGTGGTCGATCGCCGAGGCGGTCGATCTGTTGAGCGATATTGCCGGATACCGGCCACAAATCGAAACCGACAGCCAGCGAATAAGACCGAAGAATAGCGAAGTTAACCGCTTGATTGCAGATACTGGGAAGATGCAGCGCTTTACCGGCTGGCGGCGTCGCGTTTCATTCCGCGATGGGCTGGCGAGTACCTATCGCTGGATCGAAGCCAACCAGGATCGCTTTGACATCGATCGCTATGCAACCTAGCGGCAACACCGGCACAACTCTGTTTTCCTTGAGGCAGTAAGGCGCATGCGAATTCTGACGTACAGGGAAGATGAGCAGGAGAGACTCGCGCTCTCGATTGACGACGAGATTTTCGATCTCGCCGCCGTCGCGGCCTCGGCGAAGGAGCTTAAGGCGATCACGAAGCCGCGTTTCGCCAAGGTTTCGTTCGACGGACTGACGATGCTCGGGTTAATCGCCATGGAGGCGGAGGGCCTGGATCTGTTGGCCGAGCTTGAGCGCTACATCCACTGGCAGCGCGAAGCCGATCCCTGGATCTTGCGCAACGCCGTGCGCCAAGAAGAGGAGATCGAGTGGCTTCCGCCCGTGACGGAACCGCCGGCCGTCTATGGGATTGGCGGCAACTCCCCGCTGTTCTTCCGCGACAAGGGTTTCCAGATTCCGGCCTACCCGCGCGGTTTCCTGCGCCCCACCAACGCGCATGCTCTGGTTGGTCACCGTGCAACGGTCACTCTGCCTGCAAGCTACGCCACGATGCGCTCCTCCGCGGAAATGGGTGTCGTCATCGGCAAGACAGGGCGTGACGTGCCGGAGTCCGAGGCCATGGACCATGTCTTCGGCTTTACTCTGGTCAACGACATGTGCTCCGACTCCTGGAAGACCGTGGCACTGCGCGGTGAAGACGAGTCGCGCATGCACGAGGATCTCACGATTTTCACCCAGCGGGCGGCCACATCTTATTACTCGCGCTCGACCGACAGCTTCGCCGCGATCGGACCCTACATCGTCACCAAAGAGGAAGTCTCCGATCCCTACAATCTGATGGTATATAATCGCTTGAGCGGCGTGCAGCGCGAACGGGCCTATACTCAGGCGATGGTCAATGGGGTCGAGCGCACGGTCTCCTTCCTTTCGAGGATTTTCACGCTGCGCCCCGGCATGATTTTTCACTTAGGGACCATGGGCATCGACGGCTATACGGTGGAAGCGGACATGTTCTTCGATACTGATGATTATTTCGAGATCGAGTACGAAAGCATCGGCATTCTGCGCAACTATATCACCGACCTTCGCAAGCCATGAGGACCATGCGCACGCCAGCGACGCAGAGTTGGGCACTGCTCGGAACCGCCGCCGCCTCGGAGCAGGTTTGGGGCCTACGGCAGATCGAGTTTCCTTGTGGCTACAACATTCCAGCCGGCGCCTTCGCAGCCCCGGATCACCCCCTGGAGAAGCCGCGCCCCGACGGTAGCTACTGGGCAATGGGGGGCTTTGCCTTGGAGGTCGGCCGCGGCGGCAAGCGCATTCCACGCGATACGGCCGAACAGCATGTCGCCGGCTACCGGCCGTGGATCTGCGTTTTCCATGACGCTCTCCTCGATGAACTGGCGGCACGGACCCACACGATCGAAATGTGGGATCGGGGTGTTTCGATCTTTTACGGCCTCTGGCGAGAAGCGACGCACAGCCTTGGAGAGCTCATTCCGGCAACGGCGCTGGCCGATGTTCGCACAGCTGAGACCCGACTGGTTACCGACGCCGGCGAAGCCCAGGGCGAGGCAATGGAGGCCTATGCCTACGGTGCCGAAGCGGTGCTGCCTTTTATGTCGGATTTCATGACGCTTTCGTCGGGGGATATCTACGTTCTCGGCCCCCTCGTCGCCCTGCAGGTGCCTGGGACGACGAGCCAGCTGACGCTGTACAGCGGCGAGATCAGCCACACCAGCGCCGTGGCGTAAGAGGACTCCTGGTGAGTGAAGCCGAGGCAACCCGCCCTGTATTGGCCGTCGTTCCGGCTAAGGCCACCTCGCGCCGTGCGCCGGGAAAGAATGAGACACCCTTGGCGGGTGTGCCGATGTTCCTTCACGCCGTTCGTCTGGCCAAGTCCGTGTCTTCCGTTGATCTCGTTGTGGTGTCTTCCGATAGCATCAGCGTCTTGCGCTCGGCACAGGCCGAGGCCGTACGCACCCACTGCCGAGACGAAACGCTCTGCCAAGAGGATGTGACGAATTTCGAAGTGCTGGTGCAACTTCGCGCGGAACTCCTGGCGGAAGGGCTCGATCCGGAGATCATCGCTCTCTTGCAGCCCACCACACCCTTTCGGCGACCTGAACCGCTCGACCGAATGATCTCGGAGTTCCGGGAGAACCAAAGCGCAGATTCGCTTGTGACAGTGACACCGGTTTCGCGGATGACGGGGCGCGTTGAGGGGCGGCGTTGGGTCCCCGATGAGACTCCTGGCTGCCGCCTCAAGTCGGCGGCAGGGCGCAGCGCTCTAACGGGGCATGCCTTTCTGTTGCGACCGGAGCGGACGCTGGACCAAAACAGTCTTTTGGGAGAGTCGATACATCCGGTGATACTACCCGAGTCCTGGCTCGATATCGATGTGGACACACCCCAAGATCTCGCGCTCGCTCGGCAGATCGCGCCATTTTACTTCGCCGAGACTGCGGCTTCATGAACAGGGCGCAGGGACCGTTTCGTCTACTTTACACGACCCAGTCTGGAGGCCTTCGCCTCTTCTGGCGTTTGCATAGGACCCTGGACGAACAGCAGCGCGTCGAGGCCGCCGCCTTCTTTGCAACCAATCGCTTCGAGTACAATCGCTTCACGACCTCCTTTCCGGAGTTCGAGGCGTCTGGCGTCGAATGTCTTCGTGAGTGGGAACTGCTTGAGCGGGCCAGAGCACTGGCTGAGCCGGATCATGACTTGATCGATCATTGGGAGCGCGAGATCGGTGATCCAACACTGTGGAATGCGTTGATTACAGATCGCAGGCTGGGATTTCCGCTAAGAGCGCAGTTCGTTCAAGATTACCGCCCCGCTTATAAACATGACGACCTGCTGAAGCTGCTCACAGTGGCGCTGAAAGAAATCTCGGCACAGATCGAGCGGGCGAAGCCCGATGCGATCCTGGGTCTCAATGCAGTGACGCTTTACGACTATCTCTACTATCTGATTGCGCGACAGCGGAATATTCCTTATCTGCAGCTCAAACTCACACGCGTCGAAAACTATGTATCCTTCTTCACCGATCCCTTCTCGGTGTCGCCTCACATAGCCGACAGCTACCGCCGTCTCAAATGCGCTGACGAGTTTACGAAGCTGGAAGCAGAAGCCCTAGCTGCCGCGAGACAGCTCATCGGGCAGGCACGTTCAGAACGGTTGGTTTACGAAGGGGCCGTGCGCAGCGCAGCGAGCCAATCACGCCCTGGCGTGACGAAGCGGGCACAGGGCTTTGTTGGTCGACTTGCCGGAGCTGCTGGCCGGGTTCGGCATGCATGGACCCTCCGGGATCCGCACTATCCGCTCCCGTTCCGCTATAGCATCTACTCGCAGGTCGTGAAGCCGATGCGGCGCCGGCTCCAAGCGCGCTTGTTCGATGTTAGGCCAGGCGATGAAGCTCGCTTCGCTACAGAACATGCCGGGCGATATGTGCTTTTTGCCTTGAACACGGAGCCTGAGGTCGCGCTTCTGGCCTACGGGCGGCCATACCGCAACCAGATCGAGACGGCGCGTAACCTGGCGGCGGCGTTGCCGGTGGGCTGGACCTTGGTTGTCAAGGAGCATCCGAACGCGCGTGGCTACCGTAGCCGCGGGTTCTATCGGAGGCTTCGAGAAATCCCCAACGTTCGTCTGGTGGCCCCGATGGCAAAGTCGGGTCCCTTGTTGGAACAGGCTGCCTTGGTTGCATTGGTCTATGGCACAGTCGGACTCGAGGCGCTCATCCGACACAAGCCTCTCGTGGTTTTCTCGCGAGCACCCTATGAGATCTTTCCGTCGACCATGGTTCGCTATGTCGCTGACCCTTGGAGTCTCGGTAGCGAGATTCGCGGTCTTTTGGACGATCACGCTCACGACGAGCTGGCACTCGAAGCCTATATCGGCGCGCACGTCTCAACCGGCGTCAGGGCCAACCTGTTCACCGAATTGTTGGGGAAGGGCGAGCGGGAGGCGATGAACACCGGCGGCACGGTCGAGGAACAATACGGGCGTCTTGCGGAGGAAGCTTGCCGTCGAATCGGAGAAGAGCGTACACGACTTGCTTCCGCGCAGTGGACTTGAGTTCCGATCCGCCTGACTCAGCCGAAGCAAATGGAGACCGCAGCGCGGATCGGCGACACTCTTGGGAAGGTGGCCTTAAGCATCGATCCCGTATTCGGATTGGGCGACGTGGCTGGCAGTAAACACTGGACAACTTTCAGATGGCAGCCCTAGCAAGCAGTATGACCAGCACCGACCGTTCTCCTTGGAAGGGCAAATCCGTTCTGATTACCGGCGTATGCGGTACTGTCGGTGTCGAACTGTTGCACCAGCTGAGAAATGCCGGTTGCGAGCGGATTGTCGGCATCGACAATAATGAGAGCGAGCTGTTCTTTCTCAGCCAGCACTATTCGGACCGCGACGATGTTCGCCTCTTTCTAGGCGACCTGCGTGACCGCGACAAGCTGATGCGCAAAATGCGCGATATCGATGTAGTGCTGCATGCCGCTGCGCTTAAACATGTGCTGCTGTGCGAGGAAAGCCCGCGCGATGCGGTACATACCAACATCACCGGAATGATCAACCTGATCGACGCCGCTGAGGCAAACGGGGTGGACCGCGTGCTCTTCACGTCCTCAGACAAGGCGGTCAATCCGACCAATGTGATGGGCACGACCAAGCTGATGGGCGAGCGGCTGATAACAGCGGCCAACGCCGACCGGCGCCGGGAGTCCGACACGATCATGGCCTCCACGCGCTTCGGCAACGTGCTCGGCTCGCGCGGTTCCGTGGTGCCGCTCTTCGCCCGTCAGATCGTAGCCGGCGGTCCAGTCACCCTGACCGACCCGGAAATGACGCGCTTCATCATGACTCTGCGCGAGGCCGTGCATCTGGTAATCGAGAGTGCCTTCCTCGCCAAGGGCGGCGAAGTCTTCGTCACTAAAATGCCGGTCGCACGCATTACCGACCTGGCGGCGGTCATGATCGAAGAGCTGGCACCGCGCTGCGGCCGCGACCCGGCCGAAATCACGGTCAAGACGATCGGCGTCAAGCCGGGAGAAAAGCTCTACGAAGAACTGCTCAACGACGAAGAGATTCGGCGCACAGTCGAGTTAGAGCGATTTTTTACTGTCCTGCCCGCTTTCAAGACAGTTTACCAGCAGATCGACTATCACTACAACGGCGAGGCTGGTCGTCCGGTCGATCGACCCTACAATTCGGGACTCGAGGGCGCACTGGCCCGAGATGCGCTAGAGACCTACCTGCGCGACCACGGCATCTTTGAGTATTGCTGGAGTCACTTGATGCAGCGGAACGGGGGCAACTAGATCATGCGCGTCCTGATTCTCGGCGGTGACGGCTACTTAGGCTGGCCGACTGCGATGCATTTCGCCGCGCGCGGTCACGAGGTAACCGTGATCGACAACTACTTGCGCCGCACGATCGCGCTAGAGACCGACTCCGAGCCCTTGTACCGCACGCCGACTCTGCAGGAGCGGGCCGAAATCTTTGCCGCCGTCTCCAACCACAAGGTGCGCGTCGTCATTGGCGACTGCTGCGATTACGACACCTTGCGCGGCCTGGTGCGCGACACCCAACCCGAGGTCGTCGTGCACTATGCCGAGCAGCCGAGCGCGCCTTATTCCATGCGCGACTACGGCTCGGCTCGGCTAACCCTGGATAACAACCTGAAAGCCACCTTCAATCTGGCTTGGGCAGTTATCGAGGAGGCACCCCAGGCTCACATCATCAAGCTGGGCACCATGGGCGAGTACGGCACGCCCAAAATCGATATCGAAGAAGGCTGGATCGAAATCGATCACAAGGGCCGCAAGGACACCTTCTTGTTCCCACGTCAGGCCGGCAGCCTCTATCATACGACCAAAGTGCTCGACACCGACCTCCTGTGGTTCTACGTGCGCACTTTTGGTATCCAGGTCACGGACTTGATGCAGGGGCCGGTGTATGGTCTGCGCACGCCAGAGTCGGAGCTGGACGACCGGCTACTCCCGAACTTCCACTACGATGATATATTCGGGACCGTGGTTAACCGTTTCCTGGCTCAGGCTGTCGCCGGTATTCCCCTGACCGTTTACGGGAAGGGCGGTCAGACCCGCGGCTACTTGAACCTGCTCGATACGCTGCAGTGCGTCGAGTTGGCGGCGGCCAATCCACCGGGCACCGGCCAACTGCGCATTCTAAACCAGTTCACCGAGACTTTCTCGGTTAACGCCTTGGCGGAGAAGGTGATCAATGTCGGCCGGCACATGGGGTTGAACGTGGAAGTGCAGGCCCTCGATAACCCCCGCAAGGAGGCGGAGGAGCATTATTACAACCCGACGCACAGCGGCTTGCTCGAACTCGGTCTACAGCCGAACTACCTCACCGATGCGGTCATGGAGGATCTGCTGAAAACCGTCATGTGTTACAAGGATGCCATCGCGCCGCGCAAGGTGTTGCCGCGCGTGCGATGGAAGCAGTAAGAGGGAAGCCTTGGCCCGCTTCAGCAGTCATTTCGAAATCGACGGCCGGCCGGTCGGTGAGGGCTGCCCGGTCTATGTGATCGCGGAGGCGGGGGTTTCGCATTTCGGCAGCGAGGAGAAGGCCTATCGCCTCGTTGACTTGGCGGTCGCCGCCAAGGCGGACGCCGTGAAGTTTCAGGTCTTCGACGTCGACGAGATGATCAGCCGAGAGCTGCCCGACTGGAAGGCGCGCCTTGGCCCGCGCGCCCTGCCGTACGACGCCTTCGCGCGGATCCAAGGTTACTGCCGGCAGCGTGGCATCACCTTCTTCGCCACGGCGCATGACCTGCCATCGCTGGAGTTCCTCGCCAGCCTGGAAGTGCCGGTTCACAAGGTCGGCTCCGGAGAAGTCGGCAATTGGCCTTACCTGAAGAAGGTCGCAGAGCTTGGCAAGCCGCTGATTTTTTCAACCGGCATGTACCACATCGACCAAGTCGGCGAGGCGCTGGATGCGATAGCCGAGACTGGCGCGCGAGACGTGGCGATGCTGCATTGCGTGACGCTCTATCCGACACCGCCGGAGCAAGCGGCCCTGGGCAGCATCGCGCTGCTGCGCGAACGCTTCGATGCCGTTGTCGGCTACTCCGACCACACCCGCGGCTTCCACATTCCGCTAGCGGCGGCGGGGCTGGGCGCGCGTGTCATCGAAAAGCACATCACGCTCGACTACGACGTGCCGAACGCGCAGGATTGGAAGGTGTCATGCGGGCCAGCGGATCTCGGCCGCTTCGTCTCCGAACTGCGCGAGGTCGAAGCAGCGCTCAGCGTGCGGCCCACGGAGCCAGACGGCGCCCAGGCGGACAGCCTGATCTGGGCCAGCAAGTCCCTGGTCGCCGCGCATGACCTGCCGGCCGGCCATGTACTGAGCGCCGGCGACCTGCGTAGCAAGCGTCCGGGCACCGGCATATCACCGGCGAAGATGGACCGCGTATTCGGCCGCCGGTTGAACTCGGCTCTGCCGGCCGACGGCATCCTGACGTGGCAGCATCTGGCAGGATAAGAGTGGACAAGCGCAAGCGAAAGATATGCGTGGTCATTACCACGCGCGGCAACTATGCCAAGATGAAGTCGGTGATCGCCGCGATCGAAGCTACAGAGACCCTGGAACTGCGGCTGATCCTGGGCGGCATGGTGCTGCTGGAGAAGTACGGTCGAATTCTGAACCAGCCCGATGGCAAAGGTCTGCCGGTGGATCGCCATATCCATTTCGTCATCGAAGGCGAGACGCCTGTGACAATGTCGAAGTCGGCTGGCGTAGCCGTCAGCGAATTTGCCACGGCCTTCGAGGATTTGAAGCCCGATGTGGTCCTGGTCATTGCCGACCGCTTCGAATGCCTGCCGATCGCCATGGCGGCCAGCTACATGAACATCGCGGTCGCGCACGTGGAGGGCGGTGAGGTCTCCGGCTCGATCGACGAGTCGATTCGCCATGCTATCACCAAGCTTGCGCACCTTCACTTTCCCGCATCTCAGGAAGCAGCTCAAAGGATCGCGCGGATGGGCGAAGATCAGTCGACAATTCACCCGGTCGGCAGCACCAGCATGGACGTCATTCGCCAGCTCGACCTAGACGACCTGGAACCGGTCAAACGCTATCAAAGCGACTACGGCATGGGGCCGAAAATTGACCTCGTACCGGGTCAATATCTCACCGTCATCCAGCATCCGGTCACCACGGAGTATGACGACAACCTAGCGCACGTGCGAGAAACCATCTCCGCGCTTGAGGAGCTAGGGATGCCAACCGTCTGGATCTTACCGAACATGGATGCCGGCTCCGACGGGATCAACAAGGGCATCCGCCAGTTCCGCGAAGCCAAACGTCCGGACTACATTCACTTCTTCAAGAGTCTGCCGATCGAGCTGTTCGCACCACTGCTCGCCAACGCGGCTGTGATGGTGGGCAATTCCTCCAGCGGTATCCGCGAGGCCGCCTTCCTCGGCACACCGACCGTGAACGTCGGCTCGCGTCAGCACGGGCGCGAGCGTGGCCATAATGTCGTGGACGTCGGCTACACGGCTCCAGAGATCGTCGAGGGCGTCCGCCGGCAGCTGGCCAACGGCCGCTATGCGCCGGACCATCTCTACGGCGATGGCCATGCCGCTGAGAAGGTCGTAAACGTTCTGGAGACGGCAGATTTCCGCATCCAAAAGACCATCACCTACTGATCGCTGCAACGAACCGCAGGCGGGATCGATGTCGACCAGGCCCGTCGCCCTTTATTATCGGATGCTGAAGTACCAGCCGGCCAACCTCCTGCGGCTGCAGAAAGACTTCGAGTTGATCGAGCTCGAGACTCCGGCGGACGATACCCCGAACTTGCTGGCCCAAGCCGAAGTCCTCTTCGCTCCTTTGGGCTATCGGGTCGACCGCACTAAGATCGACAACTGTCGCCGCCTCCGGGTGATCGCCTCCAATACCACGGGCCATCCGCACATCGACGTTGACTACGCTCGCTCTCGAGGGATCGAGGTCGCCTGCCTGAAATTCGCCCAGGACTTTCTGCGCTCGATCACACCGACCGCCGAGCTGACTTGGGGGCTGATCCTGGCGCTCACGCGCAATCTGGTTCCGGCGCATCGTGCTGCGCTGGCGGGACAATGGGACCGGCGTCCCTTCGGCGCGCCGGCCATGCTCTCTAGCCTGAAGCTGGGCGTTGTCGGGCACGGCCGGCTTGGCTCTATGGTGGCGCGCTACGGCCGCGCCTTTGGCATGGACGTCGCCTTCTACGATCCCTTCGTCAACGACTCGGGGGAGGGAGCCGTCAAGCTGTCCAGCCTGGAGGAATTGGTGGCTGCCAGCGATATCATCACGCTACATGTCCCGCACGAGCCTGAGACCGAAGGGATGATCGACCGGCAGCTCTTGGCGCGATTCAAGCGCGGCAGTTGGTTGGTCAACACGGCACGTGGCGAGTTGCTCGATTGGGCAGCCTTGCTGGCGGCACTTGAATCGGGACATTTGGCGGGAGCGGCGATGGACGTCTTCGAGGGAGAGTTCGTCCCCGGCTTTGCCGAGCGCTTTCCGGACCATCCTGTGCTCGCTTACGCACTTCGCCACGACAACCTATTGCTGACGCCGCACGTCGGTGGCTCGACGATTGATGCCTGGTCGCGTACTGAGGCCTATACCATCGATATGGTAGAGCTGGCTTTGCGTGCGGCACCGGCAAGCGATACGGAGTCAGGTTGATGGTGGCCCAAAACGGAATGCTGGCCAGCGACCGTCTCGTTTTTCTGCTCGCCAAAGGCCGTCGGCGGCGCTTTGCCTTGGTGTTGGGGCTGATGGTCGCCGATGCGGCACTCAACAGCATCGGCATCGGCATGGTGCTTCCAGTGCTTCAGGCGGTGCTACAAGAAGATCAGTTGCCAGCGTTCCTGGTCGTCTATGCGCCTTTTCTGTCCGAATTCTCCTATAACGAACGGATCCTCGCCTTAGCTGCTGCGACGCTGGCACTTTTCGCGATCCGCGCGGGCACGCACTATGCCTACCTGCGCTGTAATCGCGACTTCGCCGAAGCGATGCGCGTCTTCTGGATCGGCGGCATCGGTCGCAACTACCTGCTCGGGCGCTACCGCAACCTGCTGCAGCGCAAGCAAGGCGAGTTGCTGAACAACTGGCAGATGGAAACTGCCTCGGCCGCGCGGTTCCTTATGAGCTACTTGGGCTTCCTCTCGGCCGCACTCCAAGTGACGGCCTTGCTGATCCTGGGGCTGATGGTGGACTGGCAGGTCATGCTTGGCACTCTGGCGGTCGGCGGCCTACTGCTGTTTTGTGTACGCCGGTTCGCCTTCGGCACAGCCGCTAGTCTCGGCAAGGAAAAGCTGTCGCTGCAACAGAGACTGACGGCACAGATGTCGGAAGACTTGATCAATGCCCGCGACTTGAAGGTCTTGAGCGCCGAGCAGAGGCGGCTGACCGAGCTTGAAAGGGTCGCACAGTCCTTGCGTCGAGCCTTCGTCAAGCTCGCGGTCTACGGCGAACTTCCCAGAATCATTGCGGAGTTCTTTGCCATCGCCGCGTTGATGACTCTGATCGTGGTGTTGATCGTGCTGATGGGGCAAGCGCCGACGACGATTCTGCCGTTACTCGCCTTCTTCCTTTTGGTGCTCTACAAACTGGCTACGGCGACCAGTCAGATGGTTAGCACACGCATGAAAACTCTCAACGAGCTGCCGGCGCTTGCTCTGGTGCATCGGCTCTCAACCGAGATAGAGGCTGAGGACACGGGCCACGGAAGCCGAATCGACCAACTACCGGGGGACCTGCAGTTCGAAGGGGTGCGCTACAGCTATGGCGAGGATACGCCGGTTCTGGCCGAGCTGAGCCTGACAATTCCACGCGGAGAGCTGACGTTTCTAGTCGGCCCCTCGGGTTCCGGCAAGTCGACGGTGCTGGACCTCTTGATGCGCCTCGACGAGCCGCAGGCTGGACGCATCCTGGCCGGCGACCGCGATGCCCGAGAATTCAGTCTGGCCACTTGGCGCCGGCTGTTTGGCTACGTCAGCCAAGATGCGGTGCTGTTCAATGGAACCATCCACTCGAACCTGCTGCTGGCCCGGCCCGAGGCCGACGCGGCGCAGCTCGCCGAAGTCTGTCGTCTGGCCGGCGTTGCAAACTTCCTGCACCAGCTACCGCAAGGGTTGGAAACAGCAGTCGGCGACCGCGGCTTCACTCTCTCGGGCGGGCAGCGCAAACGCGTCGCTATTGCGCGCGCGTTGCTCAGCAATCCGCAGGTGTTGGTTCTCGACGAGGCAACCACCTCCTTCGAGGAGCGCATGGAGCGCGAGATGATCGCGGACTTGCGCGCCGCACGGCCCGATTTGACAGTGATTCAGGTGACACATCGCCTGCAAACGGCCGCCGAAGCTGACCACATCGTCGCGCTCGACCATGGGCGTGTCGCCGCCTGCGGCAGCTGGGATCAGATCGGTAAGACTCATCTCTCACTGTCGAGCAGGACAGAGGCTTGAGTTGACCGGCTTTCATTGGATTAGAGGTTAGAGGACGTCTTTGGAATGACCTCCATCTCCGTGATCATCAACGCGCGCACGACTTCGTCGCGCTTGCCGCGCAAGCTCGTCCGGCCCTTTGCCGGTACCAGTTTGATCGATATCGCGCTTGAAAAGCTCGATCGAATGGGCTTCTTCGCCCATCGATATCTCGCGGTAGCGGAGCCAGAGTTGGCCGAGCGCGCCAAACCCTTCGGCAACATCGAGATCCTCTGGCGTGACGAGGCGGCGATCAAACCGGGGTATAATCCGCATGAGGTGCAGTATGCTCACTACCGTCGTATCGACTCCGAATACTTCGTCTGGATGAATGCCTGCTGCCCGCTGCTCAGCATGAAAACCCTGCGCAGCGCAGCCGAAGAGGTGGCACGGACCCGGCACAACTCTTACACCTCTGTTGTACCGACCACTGATTGGATCTTCGATTCCGACGGTCACGCCTTGACGAACAAGGACGCCTCGATGGTCTCCACCGCGCATTCGCCGACGTTCTATCGGGTGGCTCATGTTTTTCATGTCTTCAACAAGAGCTTCTTCGAGCGCACCAACGAGCTGTGGACCCTCATGCCGGACGACCCTGCACTGATCCAGGTGCCAGAGGAAGAGATCTTCGACGTCAACACTCCCCTGGAGTTCGAGATCGCCGAAGCAGCCTATCGCGCACAATCTTTGTCGCACACGGCGGCAGATTGACGATCGCGCTGCGACCTTTTCCAGGGGCTTACCGACATGTCTAGCTCCGAACCCGACGGGTTTGACGTCGTCCTGGCGCTCGACTACTTCCGGAGTGGCGCCCCCTTCCTGTGCCTACTGCAAGCGCTCGTGCCGCGCTATCGGATCGGCCTTTACCTCATGCCGCTGGCGCAGCAGGAGCGGGACAAGGCGGGGCATCAGCAAGACCGCTTTGTCGAGGCCTGCACCGCCGCAGGCGCCGAACTGATCGAAGGCACGGGCCATCGGTGCGACCTGATGATTGTCTTGCAGCGCCCCTACGGCGACTCTGCCGTCGAGCAGGTCTTCGCAGCGGTACAGCCGCGCCGTGTGGTCGGTCTGATGCCCCTGGCCATGGCGGGATTGGACAGGCACGAGCGCTATCTCAGCCAGTTCGGTGTCGAGAAGCTCTACGTGCCCTGCGACCGGTTCCGTCGCTTCCTCCTGAACCGCCGCAATGCAGAGCATTGGCATCGCGGCCTAGAGGTCGAGCAAGTCGGATTCCCCTATGGCCCGACCCGGCTCGAACCCGACTTCAGGGCGGACTGGGTCGTTGCCACACCCACAGGCTTCAGTTTCAGGCACGAATCCCATAAACATGCTTTTTTGCATACTGTGCTGAATCTGCTGGCACAGATCGACCCCGATGAAACAGTCATCTACAAACCGCATAACGGAGAGTATCGAGACTACTTGGCGCCGCCAGGCTATGTACGACTGGCACAGGCCTTGCGGTTGATGCCCGGCGCGAGCGGCTTGGCACAGGCGGGTTCTCGAGCCCCGGCCGCGCTCGGCCGCTTTGCAGCAAAGCTTTACACAGCGTTCCTACACGAACGCGTTCTGCGTCGCTGTACGCCAATCCGCGAGGTGACGAAGCGAGACTGGCTGCCGTTCGAAGCCTTCCTGCCCGGCGTGCGGAGGGGGGTGATCGGTGGCCTGAGCAATACCATGTGGGGAACGCTGTACTTCGGTCTGCCCTTCTACAACTGCGTCGACAAGGCGTTGCGCGACAGCGTAGATTCGGGCGCGGAGGCTTCAGCACGATACCTTGACGTTAATCTCGAATTCTTCGGCGTACCGTTCTGTCACGGGCGGTTGGATTTCGCGGGCGCGCGCGGCAAGGGCATTGTGCACCCTGAAGATCGGGAGGGGGATCTGATTGCCGCTGTCGAGGCCGATCTAGCAGCGATTAAGGAACAGCAGTCGTGTACCGGTTGACGGCGACTGGTTTAGCGTGGCTATCGGCCTGCCTGATCGGCCTTTACATCTTCGATGTTCCGCGCTTGATCATCGAGATATGGGCCTTGCCGCTGCCGTTGCTCGGCGGTCGCCCTCCTTATCTCTTGCCGTTCGTCGCAGTGCTCTTCCTGGCCATGGTTTTCACAGCGCGCTACGAAAGCAAGACGCAAGCGCTGTATCCGGTCGACGTCATCTTCATCGTGGCGTGGGCGATCGGGGCGGCCGTCGTGACATTTCACCGGATGGAAGCGCCGGGCAGTGGTGGCCCGTTGCTGATCGATCTAGCCGTCTTCTATTCAGGCTTTCTGCTTGCGCGCGCCTATCGCGATGCCTTTGGGGATCTCTTGCTTTTGCTCTCCTGTCTCTTCTGGATGGCATTGGCGATCGCGGGAGTCCACCTACTGCTGCTCCTGCTGCACCAGTTCGGCCTACCGGCGCTTGGCGCTAACCCTGGCGAGTTCGTTCAGCGCAACGGAATCTCGTTTCTGCTCGTCTTCGCATGCTTTTATGGCTGGTTCCTAAATCGCGGCCTGCCGCCGGTCGCAGTTCATGCTCTGCTGCCGGGCTTCGCCCTACTACACTTCGGACTGAACGGCGCTCGTGGTGGCTTCGTCGTTCTGGCAATCCTCATGGCAGCGCGATATCTGTTACGCGCGGATCGTTCTTTGAGGGGGGCTTGGCTGGGCTTGAGCATAACTCTGGCCGCGCTCTTGCTCTTGGCCTTCGGCCTACCGCTGATCCAAGCTCATGCCAATGCCTTGCTCGGTTCTTCTGACGACCGCCTGAGCGCAGTCTCGCGACTTGCGACCAACATAGACTTGATGTCCCTTTTTGCTAAGCATCCTATGCTGGGCATCGGAGAAGCGGCGGTGGAGCGAACGCGTTTCGCCGGCTACATGTCCCACACATTTCCTATAGTTCTGCTGGTCGCCTTCGGACTTGTAGGTAGTGTACCCTTCGTTATTGCACTTTGGTTTATGGTATCTGCCGAACACCGGCCAGAGGCACTGGACGTGGTTGCCATCACGCTCGTATTGCAGGCTGGTCTGTTTGTAAATGACTTATGGCCGTGGCTGGCCGTCGCAGCGGCCGCCACTGGTCTCGCCGTCTATAGAGACCGGCCCAAAAGGTCAGAGATATTTCGATCGCCTAAAGAGTCCCAAATGTAGAAGATATCAGCGGCCAACACGGAGGTAATGCCTAGATCATGACGCCCGCTATCTCAATATGGTCGATGTTGGCTGCTGCGCGTCGACGCGCTATACTCAGTCTATTTTTGGCATTGATTTCCGGCGTTGCGATCTTCTATTGGGGGCAAGTGGGTGGTTCCTCGTACCGGGCCTCTAGCTCAGTTCTCTGGGGCTGGGTGCCGCCCGATTATCGCGAGTATGTGCCGGAATATCTGAGTAACGTAAACCGGGTGGAGCGGTTCCTGAATGAAGGAGGCTTCGACTCCGCTGATTATCAAGGCTGCTCTACAGTCGCTCTTAACCTTACGTTTCCGACTCTTGAGGTCACCTGCTCGGCCCTTTCGGCCAGCGAGGCCCTCGCCCATGCGGATGCTGCAGCGACCTCCGCGGCTGAATTGTTCAACGTCCATGCCCGCGCCGTGACTGAGATAATGGACGAGCAGAGGGAACTGCGCTTCCAGCAAATCCGAATCGCTGAGACGGCAATCGCGAAGCTCGAGAAAGTTAGTCCAGAAGTGGGCGAGATTGTTCTCTATGAGAATTCAGAAATGAGTTGGCGAAAGAGCTTGGTCAACGAGCGCTGGAATCTACTCAATTTCGAACTTCGCGTCGCTCAATTGCGAAAGGCTCAACCCACAGGCCAAGCGGAGCTGCGGTCTGGTGGCCGTAGCATTGGACAGATCAGTGCGATCAGCGTCGTTTTCGGCTTAGCACTCGGCCTCTTCGCGGCGCTCGTCCTCGGTGCCTTCGACGCATTCAGAGCAAGCCGCCAAGACAACGCGGAGGCACATCCATAATGCTGGCCGTCCTGTGCGCCATTGCACCACCTTCGGAGAGTGCCGAACTCGGCTCTCGAGCAACCGCTTCCTAAGGCTACCGCCGCCTCTTCGAGCAATGTTGCGCCGATTCCGTCTTAATGCGCTAATGGATCCGACGGCTATGCTCGCTTCTTCCACGTCTTTGGTTTGCACCTGACTAGGTCACCGCCCCATAAGTGCGTAGCTAAAGTCTAGTTGCAGCGAGCTTGACGAGGGCTGTGTCGTGTTTGGTGCGCTTTTCGTAGCGCGTGGCGACTGCTCGGAAATGTTTGAATTTGTTAAAGAAACCTTCGGAAAGGTAGCATTAGAGGAAGGGACAGAAGGCCGGCGGGCCGAGGCGGCCTGGCGCTGGCTTGATGCAGATGCAGGCGTTGCGCTTTTCCATGACCTGACGCAGGGCATTGGACTCGTAGGCGCAGTAGCACCTGTTCGGTGTCGAGATCTTCCAGCAGATTGGCCTCACTGCTGCCGTCATGACTTAGCCGGGGGGGGATCTTGAGGGTAACTGCGAGCTACTTGGCATCGAGCAGGACCTTGGATATTGGTGGGCAGCCCGCCCGCGAACGCCCCATTCATAGAGAGTCAGCGGGCGGTCTCCGACGCCCCTCTTTGTGTTCGCCCCAGGCTGGTGAGCCTGATCAATAAGGCATCTAAGAGCCGACCGAACCGACGGTACTCCTGATGGTCGATGAGATCTCGCTTTTTCACACAGGTTGGCAAGTCTTCCTTGCTGAATCGGTGTCTGACGCAGTACTGCCTTGGTAGCAATGCTGAGGTTACGTTGATCTCATGCCGCTGAAGATGCAGGGTGCAGCATGTCTTAGGGTAGCGGGGCTATGGCCAAGAACCAGGTACAGAGTGAGGAGGAGTGGCGAAGGTGGCAGGAGCAAGCACCTCGCATTTACGACCGCATCTACTATGAAAGCAATCCGGTCGTTGCCGCCGTCAACAATGCCGGCCACAGCCAGATCGAACGCTCCTTCAGTCCGGAGTCTCACTTTGCCCGCGTGATCGAGGTCGGAGCCGGTTCGGGACATCATCTCGACAGCGTTCGTCACCGCTTCGACAGCTACTGGCTGACCGACATCAACGAAGGCCTTTTGGCGCGCGCTGCGCAGCGCCATGCCGGGAAGGCCGGAGTGACGTGCGCTATCGCGGACGCCACGCGGCTTCCTTTTCCCGACGACCACTTCAATCGCTTGATCTCGGTCTACAATCTCGAGCATCTGCCAGCGCCGCACGCTGTCTTAGACGAGTGGGCTAGAGTGGTACGGCCGGGTGGCGTATTGAGTATTTCAATTCCGACGGAAGGCGGTATCGCGTGGAATCTGGGTCGCTGGCTCACCACTCGGCGCTCCTTCCGTAAAGAAGGCTTGAATTTGGACTACATCATCGCGCGCGAGCACATCAACGCCTGCTATCGGTTGGTGGCCTTGATCCGATTTCTTTTTCCTCAACGGCAAGAACACTGGTTCCCTTTGCGCCTGCCGTTCGCCG